>NZ_CALMGQ010000094.1 GCF_937863595.1 uncultured Cytophaga sp. | reverse complement strand
TTTCATTTACTGTCCAGAGTTGAATAATAATATTTTTGTGCTCTATATTAGACGAATCGTATTTAAAGCGCGGATCAGCAATAAGGTTCGCTCTTATTTGTTGTTTATCCATACTATCATCCAAATAGCACAAGGTATTGTAATCAATTTTATTATTTGCTAATACACTCAAAATAACAAAGTCTGAAATAGTATTTTCACTTGGCAAAGAAAAAATATAATCATGTATCTGCGCACCATTTATTTCGTAATATGCTTCCCCAACCAATACTTTATAAGCATCTGTAGCTTCAGCATAATTTTGAACATCAGATAATACGCGTATTAATTTTTCATATGTATCCAGGGCCGGTTCTAAAGTGATAGAACGTTTTAAAAAGTAAATTGCCTTTTTAAGATCTTTAGCTTTGATTGCTACCTCAGCTTTCTCCTTGTATGAAGTTGCAATAGCATGATGTTGATTCTCATATTGAATAAGGTATTTTTTAACTTCATTTGGGCTATATATTTCACTAGCTTTTAATGCAGGTACCTCAACGAAAATCAATTCTTTGGTTTCTGAACAAGAAGCAAATACACACAGAATTATAAATGAGTAGAAAACAAATTTCATAACTATAGAGGTGTATTTTGTGATTGATTTTTCGTAATAACGGTATCGATGTAATTCGCTGGAATCTCTGCTGCAGTAATGGTTCCATCTTCATGAATCACATACGTAAGCTTCGCTCCATGTATATATTGATCTATGTCATTCTTATCAAAAGATACTTCATCGATAGGCCTTTTCCAGAGTCGATCAAAATCTTCCACATATACTTTATCATCTATTATTTTGGCTGTTTTAACTTTTCCCGCCGAACAATCGCAAGCAATTAATTTACGATCAATAATTACACCTGTGGGATCATAGGTAACAATTGAGGTGTAAGATGGCATTGGACCACTTTCTTCTCCTCCCCAGAAAGAAACCGAAGTATAAATAAGTGCTGTATATGCTGGTGTTTCTTTAACATTCGCAACATAAAAGAAATCATTTGATACTTCTCTACCGAAACTTGTATTTTGCATTTCAGGTACAAACGTTGAAAAATCGTAGGAAATAGATTCATTACTTTCCCCTTTTCCACTAATTACTGAAACTTCGTAACCGTCTTTATGTATGGGATAGGCAGATTTATACAATTCAAACAAACTATTTTTATCTACATTCAAATTTTTAGATTTCAATTCAAGAAGCAAGGATTTGTATCCCGAACTACCGACAATAGAATTGATACGTGTATCTTGAGCGATACTTAAGGTATCATAAAACCCTGTTTGAAAAGATCTTCTTAAATAAGAGAATACCATATAATTTTCTTCCTTTTTCGAATCTAACTTATCAATCATATTTTCCGCACAGGCCATTTTATAATAAACCGAATAAAGTGGCTTAATTTCAAGAGCCTCTGCAACACGATATGCTTTCATAGCTTCTTCAAGAGAATTCTTATCCATTTTAGCTTCTAGTAAGGCATTGCCAAGTTCATAATATGTTTTGGCATCAGGGAAATTGAGAATGGATTTTTTAAACCAAAGAATAGCAGCGGATGCATTCTTCTTGTTTTTGTATTCATCTACTCCTTTTAAAAATGATTCTCTACTTTTTGTCTTCAATGAATCGAGATTCAATTCTTCTGCATCGAAAATAACATCCTTAACAAGATCATAATCATAAATATCTTTATAAGTCAGTTTATTTAATTTCACCTTCAACACATATTCTTTGCTTGGTTCCGAACAGGAGTTTAGAATCACGAAGACACAGGAACAAATAATATAGATTAACTTCTTTTTCATCATTCAATTCAATTTAAAAATCATTTTAAAATTAATAAAATTTGATAACAATATGTTCTTAACCGTTTGAATAGTTGGACCAGCTTGGTGGCATAAACTGGAACAAATGATAGAAGAAGAATTATTAAAAAACTAAATACACTATTTAAACTTATCTAGGCGAATTACATTTTACTATTTCATTTGTGATAGGATTGATTTCTAGTAATAAATTTGAATCCTCATCGGCTCTATTACCTGAAAAGTATTTAATATTGGGACCATGAAACGCTCCAGATATTGCTATTCCTTCTTTATACTCAATAAATGCAGACATTCCAGAAGTTACAATATCATAGCCTAATTCTACATGTTCTGGAAAGCCAAAGCGTTCATTCCATACACTATCTTTCAAATGATTTTTTATTTTACCATCTTCATATTCCGAATGATAAAATGAATTATCTTCTTCAAACCATCTTATTATTTTACCCGATTTTGAAATTTTATAAGTTGTTTGATATAAAACTTCACTTATAACTTCCTCTCCACTTGTTTTTATATAAATTATTCTAACCAAATCATCTTGTATTAAGAATTTTTTATAATACCGATAACCATGTTCAAAACCTTCCGACGCATTTCTTGTATAAGTGTTACAAATATTAAGGTCAGAAATTTTTTGACCTGTGCTGTCTAAAATAACCAAACTCATAATATCTTCTATATTTAAATAACTATCGATTATATCAATACCCTTAAATATTAACACTTTAAATCCTGCAATATCGGGAATTCGACCCTCAAAATTAAGAAATGCATCTTTACTTGAACAATCATTATAGTATAAAAAATGATAATTATAAAGATATTTAGTTTGATATTTATAGGAAATATTTATTAAATCCCCTTTAGAAACAGTATTATTCACAAATTGAATATTGGGTTCATAAGGAATTCCATTATTTATATTCGTAAAAAAAATATTTTCTTTATTTGTCAAGTTTCCTGTAAATAAATTTATTGACCCGATTGGCAGTGTAGATATTGGCAACGAATCCCAATTTATAGTTTTGGTACTATAGACATTTGGGGGTAACATTTTATCGTGAATTTTAATTTCGTTATTCGATCTCATTTCACTTTTACACGAAACAATCAAAAGCAGTAATATTATTTTGTTTAACCAATTCATCCATTACAATTTACATATCTATAACTTTACAAGTTTATTTCTCTCTATCACTTATAAACAATGGTATCCGAATAGTCTGAAAGCGATTCATGTAAATCAATATTTATTGACTTATTGTAATATTGATTCGTAATCCACATCCCATCTTTTACTCCATCAACATAATTTCCAGTTGCTACATTGAGGAAACTATTTATAATCTTTTTTTCAATCCAAGTTCCATTTTTTAAATGGTTTTTTATTTCACCTGAGAATAAGGTATGATATATTGATTTCCCAGCCTCAACTGTTTCTAATTTAACATCAACCATACCATCATTTTGATTAAAATAAGAGACGATTTTACCAGTAGCATTTATTTTATATTCACATTTTGATCTTTCAAAGGGTGAAGTATGTCCCGAATCTTCATAAAACCAAAAGCTTTTAAGTGTTATTTTATAATCTTCTGAAATATAAAATAATTTAAATATCATAAAATCTCCATCGTATGCATCATTCAAATTTAATGAATCAATAATTTCTCCATCATTAATACAAATGGTAACCAAGTCTAATTGACCATCTTTATCACCTAATAACAACACAGCTTCAATTGAATCATTTATTGGCTTTAAACGCTTAAAAATTGTGTATTTATCTTTACTAATATCCTCTTCTTGTAAGCCATTATCAATAATTGCATCTGATTCACATACGCATATATCATATGTTTGCGCACCCGTATAATTAAATTGAAATCGTTTATCTTCAATAGTACTTGTCCAATCATAACTAGTACTATCATCATTCATCTTTATTTCATTTTGATTTAAAATCTCTTCATACCCTTGTGGAAGTTTTGAAATTGATATGGAGCTAATGTAATCTGAGAAGGACACTGGTTGAACAATAGACAAGGCATGCGCTTCAAAAATTTGAGTATCGTGAGTTATGTTTGTTTGACAAGAAAGTAAAATTAAAGTAAGTAATAATCCAATAGTTGTTTTCATATAAAAATCATTTTCAATAAATCCGTCAATCCTATTCACTTTTAACCTTTTCAAATGCATAGGGTGTACTTCCAAAAACCAGGACATTAAAATGAAATAACACTACTCTTCACCTGGTAAACTTATTCCATCACCATACATTTTAGATTCGTCCCACATTTTCTCAAAATTTAATAAGTTGTAAAATTTTCGTTTTTTAAATTCATTTTCAAACACTCCTTTAATATCATAATGTTCTGAAAAGAACCCCATACATCTATATGTATAGTCATTAAATCCTTTGTTTATAGACATATCCTGACAAAAATATAATATATGTGCAATTAATGAAGATCGTTCTTCAAAAGACAATTCAGGATCATTACTTTGATCGACTAAATACACTACATATTCCAATAAGTTATCTAAATAAAATGAATTATTTGGAGTCATATCTAAAGCCATAACTTCAAAAATTTCAGTATTAATCTTAAAATTATTATTACAATTTCTATTATAAATAATATGTCCAAATTCAATTCCATTATTAATACTTTTACTTTTTTGTTCAAATGAGTTATTCTTAACTATCCATTTAAGTAATTCAGCATCCTTCGTATAACCAAATTTTATAAGTAGATTTTTCATAAAAACGGAATCATTACTTGTTAACCAAGGACGCAAGCCTATATCATCATTTAATAAATATTTATTTCTTGCTATAATATTTTGAGGTAAAGTTAGTTTATAATCATTACCATTAAATTTTATTAAGTCTCTTAATAAATACATGGGAGTAATAATATTAAATTCCCTTGAAAAAAATAAATTATTAGTAATAGATTGTAATTCGAACTCATTATGTGCAAGGGTCTCTGCAGTACCATCTAAACTATTACCATAATAAGTAATTATACTGTCATTTATTTTAACTTTATTACAGTTATTTGAATCTACTTTTATTCCAAATATATCATGGATCTTTTTCTCGAATGTATCTTTATCAATATTCTTAAAGCCTGCCTTTGAAAGTCCTTCCTGTTCAATTTTAAATACTAAAGATAAATCTTTTACTGTTAGTTTATATGGGTCGCTAAATTCATTTTCCTCCGATTCTACTCTAGTTTGATCTTCATAGACCTGTTTAATTTTTACTATTTCCATTTTCCCTGTTATTGTTTGATCTTTTTCAATAATTGATTCTTTACATGATATAAGATTAAATAATAAGCATATACCAATAATATCTGATAAAATTCTGTTCATAAAATTAATTTGTTTTACCCGTTGAAGCACTAGAGACAATTTTATATTTAGTATTCACCTCTTCTGCATTTTTATAAATATCACTAGCATTTAATTTATCTTCCTCTGTTGGTTCATAATCTTTTGGAATATAAAAACCATATATTTTTTTTGTTTTTGTTGAACTTGTATACTCTCCATATGAATCAAATCGTATTGTATCATTTTGATTTCCACCTAATAAAATATATTCCCCACCTTCTGTTTTACCAAAAAGAAAACCTGTATGACCTTTCCATTCTGATATATGTTTGTAGACTACTATACATCCAAATATTGGAGTTTCAATCTTTTTATAATTTAATCCAAGAACTGCATCAATTGGTGCCAATGAAGATGCTGATTTAGAATGATCGTATATTTTTTTTGTTGATGGACATATAGTTTGTCCAATACACCAATTCATAAATGCCGCACACCATGGTCCATTGTAACTATCTGTTGGTTCAAAAGTATTTCCACAATATTTCAAATAACTTTTTGCCAAAGTATACATTGGTTCGTTTCCTTCTTTACAACCTTTCACTTGTTCTGCCTTAGAAATAGCTATAGTCATCCATGGAGCTCTATTTTTTAAGGAAAGATACTTTCTGTTTTTTGTATCATCTTCACAAAAACCTGAGAATAGATTCAATCTCCCTTTATCCCAATGTTGTAATTTTAAGACTTCGGTAATTTCTTTGATATATGTTTTTCCATTAACGAAACCTGGTCGCATAATCTCACCTTTGGAATATGTACTATGAATTCTTTTAACTGATTCATTAAGCTCGGTCATAAAAGTTGGATTACTAGTGTAGCCATACTTTGTTACCCAAGGCTCCTTTAACAAATTATTAAGATCAAAAGAAGTTTGTGGGACTTCAATACTTTCATCAAAAACTATAAATTCAGGATTATTTCCATTTCCAACAGCATTTGGTTTAAGCACCAATAAATATAAATCAGTCATGGATTTTAACTTATCTGCACTTTTCTTTAAATACTTTTCTACATAATCCATTTGTTGAATAAATGTCATTTTTTTTAAATCTGACCTAGTAGTTCCAATTGATTTTGCAGTAGTATCACTAAATTGTATTAACCCACTATACCCCGATCCATTATCACATGAAGGATTAAATGTGCTTGCAGATTCTAAATGAATTATTGACAATAATTGATTTGCCATTTCAAGCTTTTTTGATTCACCCCATAAATTTGCACAAACATCAACTACCTTTTTTCTCTCATTACAAGTTAATTTATTCCCCCATGATAAATTATATGATTTACACTCACACTCTTTCTTCCCACCCTCACTCAAATCTACCTGCACAAATGCCTTAGTTGTACCTTTAAAAATGGGATTAGTGAGCAACTTTTCATACAATGTTAAACATGGTATAATTCCGGCATAAATTGCGTCTTCATTCCCCTTTTCATAAATGGCAATGTTTATACGCATGGAATCTCTAGGATTGGGCAATGCCGACCGAAGTACTTGCATGTTTAACTTTATAGATTTCATCCCATAATTATCGACTTTAAAAGAAAGTCTGTTTCCTATAGGTATACATTCATCGTCGCCTATAATTTTATATATTTCAATTTCCAAATCCTTTCCAATTAGATTCGTACTTTTAATTTGCGCAAAAACAGGTGTATGTGTATCTGCGACAATATAGCGCGTTGAATCATTATTGTCTGCAAAATATGCACGCACCCGAACTCTCTTATCTACTTGTAAATACTGCTCTGGTTTAAATGGTAATGCTACACCATTATTTGCAATCTTTAGTCCACTTTCAGAAAACACCTTAAAGTAGAGATTTCCATCTGTATATACATTTTTATAGAACCATTTTATATCTTCCATCATTTGTTTGTCCGTATTAAAAGAACAAAAAACACCATTGCCCATATCTGGAATGGTTATATATGATATTTTTACTAACACATGATCTAATTTATCATTTTTATGCCACACTTCTAATCTCACTTTCTCGCCATTCAATCCTACATGATTAAAAGCAGCAGCAACTTCTTGTCCCCAACCTGCAAACCCGATGGTATTGCTCGGATTTGATTCTGCATCGCTTCCTGTAAGCATGTTCCCATCTGCGTCTGTCCACCAAGCATCCGTAATTTCACACTCTATGCATTCGATTTTCTTGTGTATGGTTTTACCATTCAGTGTTGCACTAACGATATACTCTCCTTTAGCTCTAGGGATAAAACTATAAAATGTTTTTCCTTCTTCACTATCTGTTTGAGGACCTGACAATTTCCAGTGAATGGCATTACGTTCAAATACATCCGTCATAAAAATACTTTTCATTTCGAAAGTAGCTACTTTACCTATTTTCACTAGGCCAGCTGATTTTTGTTCAACAGCGGTCGGATAATTTCTCGTTACTACAAAATGCCAATCATCTGGGGTATTGGTCTTCATACTAAACCATCCGGGTTTCCTTTCTGAAACGTTGCATCGTACGGTGTATGCACCTTCGTCCTGATATACTTTTGAGTAGGTTGGCCCCGTTGCAACACAAATTTCTGAATTTTCATACCATTTAATGAGGCTTTCTTCGCTTTCAATCAATTCAAGTGCAATAGTATCGTCTGTAAACTTTGTTTTAGCTACATTAAAAATAATAGGTGTGCCTGGACGAACATTATCGTATTCCTTATCTCCGGCACCCGTTGCAGCAACAATTGATACTGTGTTTAATGAAGTTTTAATTGTACATACAATAGGCTTATCGTCTGAATTATCAAAAGATGCTTCTAAGCTATAGTCTGCGGCAGAATTCTTCGCTTCAAATACCATCTTCAGTTCGCCCTTTGTGCGTTTCAATTCGTTCCCTCCAGCATCCTTCAACACCAACATTAAATGTTCTACTTCACTTTTAGTAGGAGGCAATGCAAATTCAGCTTCAAAAATAGCAGGAACTCCCAACCGTATATGTACTTCCGTTGTCTTATCATTTTGTGGATTATCTGTAATGTTGCCAGATGTGTTGTGACTAATTTTTATGAGCTTATTTTCTTTAACAATAATATCAAGCGAACAAGAAATATATTCTGCTCGAGTTATTTCTACTCCTTTTGAATCTAATTGTGTTTCTACATCAAAATTGGTATCTCCTCCTGTACCATATCCTTCTATGGTATATTTTCCAACAGTTGAAAAACGGGCTTCATACACCGAACCGTGTTGTAAAAAATATTTACTATTTGCATTTTCTTTTAGTCTCCAACAAACTAAGGCTTCTGTTCCTTCAAAGGCTGCAGTAAATTCTACTGCTTGCCCCGGTCGTACAAATATATCTTTCGGGTTATTTTTCTTTTCACTTTTAATCGGTACTGTTTTGTTTACTGTCTCAAATTTTTCTTCCTCTACAATACGTCCAGTAATGGAGCTTACTTTAACTGTTTTATCAGGTATTTTTACAAAACCTATATCCGCCAATGCATTCACTTGTACCGCAATGGTTCGATCCATGTTTTCCGCTTGCTCGGCACTCACTTCTTGTGTTTGTCCGTGTTTTGTAATGGTTATGATGGCTGCAGAATTTATGGAACACAGTAGCTTCGATTGATCTGTGAGTACTTTATGATCTTCTACTTCAATATCTTTATAGACTTTTGTCCATTGTTGAACTAAAGGTTTGCAGTTATTATTATTTGTTGGCTTAAATGAACATGTACCAAAGTTTCCTGGTGTATCAAAATTAACATCCTTTTCTGTTGCTACTAGCTTATTGTCATTGATGTAGGCTTTCTTATGACTCGTAACTTTTAATTTTAATTCTTTAACACTTCCCCCAGGACACATACATGTTGCTCCTTCGCATACCAAATAGGCTGTGGTTTTAGGTTTAGTTGTGGTTGAAGGTTCTTCTGTTGTAGATTCTGGCATAATTTATAGCTGGTTAAAAATGAAAGAATGGTATAATATTTTATTTAAAAAATTAATGAATACGATTTTATCTAAGTTGTTTTTATAATGACATACGATGGAATTTATTACGCTGAAATTCATAAAATAAATTCCATATCCAAAATAGAAAAATCATATAAACTTTTGAACTAAATGAGATAGAGAATTCCGTTTAGATTGAATTTATTATCTTATGTTAATGAAAAAAGGGGAAATGAAGAATAGTTTATCTCAAATAAGATTTAAAAAGCATCCAACTGGAGGTACAGAAAAAGAAAAATGATTCATACATGAATTATTGCGAACCAAGTTATTATTGAATACAGTTAATTTAAAATAGGATTCTAAATTTTGTTTATCTGATTTACACATCAAAAATTCAGTAGCTTATTATTTCATTTTTATCATCCCTGTACAAATTAGAAAGTATACTATTTATAACTTCAATATTTTGAAAACCTTGAAGGGGTATGTTATACGTTATAATCAGCTAAAGAGATAAACATTCAATAACAATCAATCGACTAAGCTGTTATTGGTGATTCCGCCAGAGCAAATCAATATTATTGAGATGCTTTTTCACGGTGCACCAACAACCTTTGACGAAACGGATAGATTGTTACTAGTTGTTGGTGCACCGCGTTGTTTTTAGTTCATTATACAATATTAGAGCTGGCGGAAACACCAACAACAGCAGTCATTCGGACTTAAGGAAACGGCATTAGTCTATGATTTCAATTTTAATCATCCCTGTATAAATTAGAAAGTATACTATCTATACCTCCAATATTTTTAAAACCTTGGAGGGGTATGCTATATAGTCATAATCACCTACACAGAGAAACATGCAAAAAGAATCAATCGACTTAAACGATTGATAAAAATAACTTATTCTTCCAATTCAAAAAACGATTCAAGTTCTACCACTTTTGATTTGTGTACTAAGGCTTGCAGCGTATCTCCTTTTTGTAATACGGTACCACCTGATGGAACAAAAAATGTATCGTCTCTTTTAACCGTAATAATTAAACAACCTTGTAAGGCTTTAATTGAAACAACTGCTTTGTTATGAAATGCGGCGTTGTCAGGCACAATCATATTGATTCGTACGCGATCAACTTCGTCTAAATGTATGAATTCAGTTGGAGAAGTTAAGAATGGTATACTGGTATCTTTTAAACCCAATATTTTCAGTACAAATGGAATTGTCCATCCCTGCAACAATGCAGAAGTTAATACGATAAAAAACACCACATTAAAAATCCATTGTGCTTCAGTAATACCTGCTAATAGTGGAAACGTTGCAAGAATAATTGGCACTGCTCCACGCAAGCCAACCCAGGACACGAACAGCTTTTCTTTGAATGTAAATTTAAAAGGCATCAAGGAAATAAATACTCCAAGTGGTCGAGCAATTAAAATTAAGAATAAGGAGATTGATAATTCCATTTTAAAATCAGCGACAATCTCACTTGGAAATACCAATAAGCCCAGTGTTATAAACATGATTATTTGAGCAATCCATGCCATTCCATCAAAAAATCGAAACACGTTTCTTTTGTAAACAATATTGTGATTGCCTACAACAATACCCGCTACATAAACGGCTAAGAAACCACTACCATGCATCATGTCGGTAGATGAATACACAAAAAAAGCAGCAGCAAAAACAAATACTTGATACAAGCCTTCTATCTGGATGCTTAATCGATTTATAATAAATACAATTCCCTTACCTAAAACCAAGCCCATAAACAAACCGATTCCCATCTCCATAAAGAACTTCAACAACAGTACACCAGCTGTTGCCTCGGTAGTAGATGTAATTACTTGTATGAGCGTAATGGTTAAGAATACAGCCATTGGATCGTTACTACCCGACTCTAATTCTAGCAATGGGGTTATTCTACCTTTGATTTTAATATTGCGTGCACCAATAATAGAGAACACTGCTGCGGCATCTGTAGATGCAACAATAGAACCTAATAACATGCTAATTAGTAATGGAATATTGAAAATGTAATAGGCAAACAATGAAACTGCACCTGCAGTAAAAAGTACACCAACGGTAGCCAATGTTATCGAAGGACTAAGTACAGGCTTAACAATGTTCCAATGCGTAGATAATCCTCCTGAAAATAATATAAATATTAGTGAGCTAATCCCAATAGACTGTGCCAAACTTGTATTGTCAAAATAAAAGCCACCAGGACCTTCAGAACCGGCAAGCATGCCTATTCCTAAAAATAGTAGCAATACAGGAACGCCAATGTTATTACTCAAACGAGCAATAAAAATACTGATCAAAATTAGGGTAGAAAAACCTAAGAGTAACTCTTCTAAACTTAACATATAAGGAATTTCTTTAGTACGTGATTCAATATGTTTATTATTGAATCTGGCAATTTAAATTTTCATATTAAGATACACATAAAAAAAGATTGTATAAGTAAAAATAGAACGGTGTTACACACAATCTTATTTCAATACAATAAATTAACACTAGATTACAAATTTTTATTTCCTATAATTTAAAGAGAATGCAATGTATCTGGCTCTGATAAAAAATCTTCACAAATAAGATGTTAAAACAAGACCTCCAAGGTTTTAAACCCCTTGAAGGTCTTGTAAATTAATACAATCACCCCATGAATAAATTAAGGCAATTTAGATTTAAATAAATCGATCAAAGGCTGATTGCACTTATTCGGATCTACAGGTGTTCCGTATCCTTTATAAATACCAAATGCATCTTCGTGATAATCGTGATACGTAAAATGTGCACCGTGGTCTTTTAAAATATCAATCATGTCACTTGTCCATTGCAAGCCTCCTCTATTATTTTCATAACCAAAATTTATTGCCCCAAACTCTCCTAAAAATACAGGTCTATTTTTGGCTTTTGTCCACTTAAAAAATGGATCTAACTGTGCGACTAAATAATTTTTATCTAATACAGAAACACTACCTCCGGTACTTATTTTATTAAAGTCTAAACGGAAAATAGCATTTGATCCAACTGTTACGTCCTCACCTTTCACCCACCCAGCAATGGTGTATGAGTACCCTTGTTTGGGAATGAAATAATATTTAGAGTTACTCACATTCGCATCCCCTGTGGATCCTTCAATGTATAGGGAATTAGTATTGGAATGCCCTGTTGTATTGTCTGTTCCGGCAGAACCCGTTCCATTTTCACTCCAATAATACCAGCCATCAAACGATGTTACATCAATGGTACATACTGTGCGAACAAAATTATTTTGTTCATCATATTCTTTTACAACAATATCATCGATCCATGCTTTACCTGTATTTGCTCTATTCACAAACGTCGGCATCGCTAATTTTAATTCTACATTCTCAACCTTAAATTTTGGTGATTCTATATATTCGGACCAATCATAAGTACCTGTTGGGACAGCGGGATTGTTAAAACTTGCAGTACCAAAACTTGTACTGCCTGTTATATATAAGCGATTTAAGTCTGGGTATGTTTGTCCAATTGGTGGAATAGGTGAAACCCAATCAGCCCCTTGATGAGTAAATTCAAAAGGTAGGTAAAAATGAAATTCATAGGCAATGTTGTTTCCTTTTAAGTCAAAGAAATTCATATCTGCATTGTTTGACCAATTCGAACCTACAGCATTCACCCGCTCAACAATAATCATTTGATTTGCATTTAAGCTACGAATGGTGTCAATGATATCTTGTGCAAAATTGGCCCATTGGGATATCGAAGATGTAACAACGGGTTCATTTAATAAGTCGAAACCTGCAATGGTTGTTTCATTTGCATAATGCTTTGCAATATTAAACCACAATGCTTTTAAGCGTGCTTGATTTTCTGGATCCGACCACAATGCGCCGCCATCTCCGTTCGATTGAAAGCCACCTTGTGGAACGTGCATGTTTAAAATCAAATAGACATTGTGTTTTTTAGCCCAACGAATGTTTTGATCAATCCAATCCCAACCTGTTTGCTTGTAAGTATATGGGTTTGCATCGTCTTCAAAAGTCTTATAATTCATGTAAAACCGAACGGCATTCATACCCATCTCATGCACCCGTTGAAAATCAATTTCGGAATGGTGTGTGCTTGGAATTTCTGCATCTGTCCAGACTTCATTCCCAAAGGCTACACCACGCAAATATATTTTGCTTCCCGATGCATCAATAATGTCTGTTCCACTTGTATGGATAAATGCACTTTGAATAGCTGTAGGTTCATCGTGCTTTTTACGACAAGATGTGATTATTATACTACAGATAAATGCTGCTAAGATGTATTTTGATAATTTGAAGTTCAGATTTCGCATAGTACAATTTAACTATAAAATAGTACAATTAATAGATGATGTAAGTTTTGGATTTGGATTTGAGGTTTTGGACAATAAGAATATTCTCCTAATTCCAGTTTTAAGTCTAATACAGACCTAATGCAGTCAAAGACTGCAAAATGTATACACACGAATCTGAAGACTCGCGCGAGGAGTGTATTATTGGATTGGTATTCGTGAGATTTGGACGATTATGGGATTGTTCTTTCTTTGTCTGAATTGGGGTTTTCCAGATTTATGGATTTACTAGAATGTGGATACGTGAAATTTCCATAATAAGTGCAGTCAAAGACTGCGGAATACTACACACGAGTCTGAAGACTTGCGCAAGAGCATCCTTTTCTCGGGTCTAGCAACTAGCAACTGGCAGCTAGCAACTTTCTTCTAAGACAAGTCAATAACAACCCCATAATCCTTCTTTTTAAAAGGCAAATCGTGGGTTACACAGATGCAAATGAATGGGTTACGTAGGTGCATTTCATGTAAGAGATTAAAAAATAGTATTCGGTTTTTTGCATCCAAATATTGGGTGGGTTCATCCAATAACAGTACTTTTGGCTTTGCTAAAAAGGATTGAACGAGCCAACAAAGTTGTAACTCTCCACCAGAAATTTCTTTCGCATTTCGATCTAATAAATGAGAAATACCAAACTGCTGCGCCAACGATTCTAGTTCTTGAATTTGCTTGAACGAATAATCATCAAACCACTTTTTATCTCTAAAAAAGGCCATCAAGAGTAAATCTTTCACTTTAATGGGGAAAGCTAACGAATTATGTTGGGGTAGGAAATGTACGGATTCATGCCATTTAGATTCTGAAAAAGAATCGATTGGGCGTTCATTAAAAAAAATTTCGCCTGTATACGATTTAATGTACCCCGCTATGGTTTTAAGAATAGTAGATTTCCCAGAGCCATTATCTCCTGTTAAGAACACAATGTCGCTGGTAGTTGCTATTAATTGAAAGGAATCAATGATGCACTTCCCATTCAATTCAATAGTTAAGTCTTTAATTTCTAAACTATTCAACATCTACAAAATAAAAAACCGGGCAAAATACCCGGTTTTAGATTAATATTCGTCCTCATTAAAGAAGAAGTCGTCTTTAGACGGATAATCCGGCCAGATTTCTTCAATACTTTCATAAGGTTGACCATCGTCTTCCAATTCTTGTAAGTTTTCAATCACTTCAAGAGGTGTTCCAGAGCGTACAGAGAAATCAATTAATTCATCCTTTGTCGCAGGCCAAGGGGCATCTTCCAAGTAGGAAGCTAATTCTAATGTCCAATACATAATTTGTTCCTCGTTTTGAACTTACGTGCAAAAATAAAATATTAATCAGCAATACAAAATTATATTTACAAATGTGGATAAGAAATGTAGTTGCTGGGTGCTAGTTTTTAGTTGCTAGACGAGGAGAAAAAGTACTAAGTACAGAGTACGGAGTAAAAAGACAAAACGGGTTTATTTTTTTGCATCTAGTAAGAGATAAATTAAAAAAAAGAGGCCGAATATACTTCTATTCTAAAATCGGGTAAAGAATTTCTTTTTTGTACTTAGTACTCTGCACTTTGTACTTTATACTCCGTACTCTGTACTTATTACTTATTACTTACTACTCTTTACTTATTTCGAGACCAATATTTTTTCACATACTTTATTGCTCAACACTTCAGCCAGCCGATGATCATATTGTACCGTCATGCTTCCGTCAAAGGCTTCTATGGATAATATTTTAATGCGCGTACCCAAAATTAAATTTCGGCTAGATAAAAAGCGCAGAAATTCTTCTGAAGAAGACCCCACAGCTGAAAAGACAAACGTATTACCAACCGTACAATCAGATAAGGTGACAAATTTCTCTTCAATTAGATTTCCGTTTTTATCTGGGATCGGCGAACCATGTGGATCTATGGTTGGATAATTGAGCATATCATCCATCTTATCAAAAAAACGTTGAGAAGGAATATGTTCGATGTGTTCGGCAATTTCATGTACTTCTTCCCAGCCAAAGCCCATCTTTTCAACCAAAAACATCTCAGTAAGTCGATGTTTGCGAATGATTAAAGCAGCTTCTTTTTTCCCTAAATCTGTTAAGGTTACAGGTTTATAACTTTCATAATGCACCAAAGCCTTTTCAGCCAAGCGCTTAATCATGCTGGTTACCGTCGGCATTTTAATATCCAATTGCTTGCTAATATCATTGACACTCGCCTCTCCTTTTGCTTGCTCCAGATTGAACAATGCTTTCAAATAGTTTTCTTCGGTTTGGGATATCATGGGGTCAATTTAACCAATTGTAGCTAGCCTAAAAAGTGCGTGTAGGTTTATTTTTTTCATCTGATACTTTTGGAATATGCTACTACTCTTTAAAAGTACTAAGTACAGAGTACGGAGTACAAAGTCAGCGGGTATTGTCGACAGCTTTTTATTGTACGATGAAAAGAAAAGAATTCTTATACCATCCTTTCCTTTGTCTAAATTGGGATTCGTGGGATTAAAAAGATTGATAGGATGCTTGCTAGCTGTTTCAAGTTGCTAGGTTCTAGTTTCTAGACGGTAGAAAATATGGTTCTATTTTCTTTTGCGTGAATTACGGCCCCAAAAGCGTATTTGCACCCATTTCTTTTGTCTGAACTGGGATTCGTGGGATTAAAAGGATTAATAGGATTGAAAAGTGTCTACATTTTTATGTCTCTTATTCATTCAAAAAAAGGTTCTTCCCCAATAATTTACAGTAAAAGTGACTAAAGACAATCCAAAAAATCTCTAAATCAAGCGAATCCTAATTCAGACAAAGAAAAACCGAACACCTGTCTACATTCATAAACAGATATTCGGCTTCTTATTTTAATCACTACTTTGTACGTTCTCAGTTCGAAGTTATAATCTTATGAACATCATCCACAGAAAGATTTACAATTTCAGCGATAGTTTCAATAGTCAACTCTTTTTGATACATGTTAATCACGTTTGCACGAATGGTTTCAGCTATACCTTCCGCTTTTACTGCAGCTTTCCCTTCCGCTAAACCTTCCGCCTTTCCTTCTCTCATTGCTTCCTCCTTTGCGTAGTTTATGGTATTGTTATAATCTCTGCGGGCCTTTAATGCTCTGTCGTAGCTCATACGTTCCTTTTTGTTAAGTTTACCTACTTCTGCTACTAGAATATTGGTCAGTGAATGGTGGTCATTGTATAAGGAGATAAGTGTGCTAAATAAATACACATGAAACCGTATTTTAAACCATACTTATTGTTTCGTACTTTCTCAAATCGCTTCGATAATCTTATGAACATCATCCACAGAAAGATTTACAATTTCAGCGATAGTTTCAATAGTCAACTCTTTTTGATACATGTTAATCACGTTTGCACGAATGGTTTCAGCTTTCCCTTCTGCTTTCCCTTCTGCTAAACCTTCCGCTTTTCCTTCTCTCATTGCTTCCTCCTTTGCGTAGTTTATGGTATTGTTATAATCTCTGCGGGCCTTTAATGCTCTGTCGTAGCTCATACGTTCCTTTTTGTTAAGTTTACCTACTTCTGCTAAGTTGAATATCTTTTGAAAGATTCGTTTATTTAGAAAGACTGGCATTTTTTCTAAACGATGAAGGTGTTTTAATACATAACACCATTTATCAAGGTCTGATACTAAATCTTTTTCTTCCTTATCGAATTTACGTAATTCTAGAAATAAAAAAGCAATTTTATCGTAAAAAAGTGTTTGGGTATTTGTATTAATAAGCTTTATAGGAACAAGATAATCTTTCCCTGGATTTAATTTAAAATCAAAATCAAGAATTGCAATTAAATAAACGCCTTTTATGGTATAATTCCAATCTTCACCAGAATCTGGGGCTTGCTCACTTATAATTCGAGATGCGTAATACATACATCGATCCATAAAGTGGGACTGCATTTTTCGTTGCATTTCAATGATAAATTGTTCTCCATCCTGACCTGTGCAAAGGAGGTCGAAAAACACATCCCGACTCAACTGATTTTCGCCGGTAGATTCGGTATTGTTGTAGGTTAAATCTACAATTACTTTTGATCCTTGAAAGATTGCATTCAAAAAATCAATTAAAATATCTTTGTTGGGTTCGCTTCCGAAAATAAACTTAAACCCAAAATCTGTAAGCGGATCAATGTATTTACTTTGATAGCTTGCATACGAAACCTTAGGCTCCGCAAAGGTACTCTCGATAAAAGAGTCCTCATTCATAAAATGATACATAAAATTATTTAGCTGATTGAGGAACCAAGATAAGAAAAAAAGTATTGAGAATTGCTACTGTTTAAAAAGTACTAAGTACGGAGTACAAAGTACAAAGTCGGCTGGTATTGTTGACAGCTTTTTATTGTACGATGAAAAGAAAAGAATTCTTGTACCATCCTTTCTTTTTTCTGAATTGGGATTCGTGGGATTAAAAGATTAATAGGATTGAAAAATAGTTTCCAGTTGCTAGGTGCTAGCTTTTTGACGCTGGAAAATGGTGTTTATTTTCTTTTGCCTGAATTACGCTCTCAAAGCATATTCTCATCCTATTCTCTTTTGTCTGAATTGGGATTCGTGGGATTAAAAGATTATTTGGATTGAAAAGTGTCTACATTTTTAAGTCTCATATTCATTCAAAAAAAAGGCTCTTCCACAATAATTCACAAAAAAATATCCAAGTACAATCCAATAATTCCCTAAATCGAGCAAATCCCAATTCAGACAAAAAAGCCGAATACCTGTCTACATACATAAACAGATATTCGGCTTCATTTTTTTGTACTTAGTACTCAATACTCCGTACTCAATACTTCCTCTAATAAACCGCCAAACGTGTGCTCGTGAACACACCATCATAATTCAATACCAACTGATAGATACCCGCTGGCAAGCTAGTTTGAATGCTTGTACCAGACGTTGAAGACGTGAATGAACCCGACTGCATATTAATGCCTGTAGTTGAATACACCGTGTAGCTTACAGCCGTACTAGACTGCGGCATCACAACACTAAACTGATCTTTGATTGGATTGGGGAATACGGATATACCAGCTACAGCAAAGGAGTTATTGATGCTTGTTGCCGTTTGAATGGTAACTTCTTGTGTGGTTATTTTCGATTCTGGAGTTGCATCTGTTTCTTTAACAGAAACTGAATGGTTGGTTGTACTTGTACGAAGATTTGCTCCGCCATCCCATAAGACTGTAATGGTGTTTGTACCTTGTCCGCTCATTATGGTTCCTCCTATTACGGTCCATTCGTATTGCATACCAACAGTTGCTGGTACAGAGTAAGTAACGGTTTGATTGGGGGTAATGGATTGAGAACCTGTAATAGCGGCTGAGAAGGTGCCGCAGGTCATGGGAATTAACGTTAACAAAGTATCTTTAGAAAAATATGTAGTAGTTACTCCTGCTGATGTTGTAAATATTGCTTTTCGGTTATAATATGTTTTTACATTAACATTTGAAACCTGTAAATTAGAATTTGTCGCCCCAACAATATCCGTAAAATTTCCACCTGTAGACGACGTCCATTGAAAAATAAGATTTTGTTGACCATCTATGTAAAGGGTTTCGGTTGCTAAATCCATATTATCATAACTTCCGTAATAATTTCCTCCTTGACATACATATTTAGTTTTGTGTGCTGGATTATAAATTATTTTTCTTCGTAGAATTGGAAATCCAGCATTTGTATACGGAGGAAATAGATTTGGTGAATAACTAATAGCAAAATTCATATCCGTTAGTGTTACTTTAACCCTAATGTCTTTAAATAGTTGAATTGCAGTATTCCCTAAATCATATATATACTGACGATCTGTTAAAGAAATCATTTGAGCACTTCTAAGTACACCACCACCCTCACCTAGAATCGTAATCTGTGCTTTAAACCTGTTAATTGGAAATACAACAATTGGCTCTCCATTGATGTCTATTAAATCAAAAAACATTATTATTTTTGATAAAGTTGAATAATCGCTATATCGGGTTTTAGAAATAAATATTTGATTTGTTTTGCCATTAAAATCTGATGGATTAACCAACACATTATCAATTATAGAATCAGCAGTTTGAAAGTTAAACTGATCGCATAAAAAGTTAAAGCTTCCTAATTGAGCCTGCGCACTTCCCTCAAAAGCAAACAAAACAGAAGCAAAAATGATTAGTAGATATTTTTTCATAAAAAGATTGGTTAAATAGAATTTTACAATAATAATAATAATAATAATAATAATAGGGTTATCAATTAGTTATTTGGAAATAGTTTCTAGTTGCTATTTTCTTTTGTCTGAATTGGAATTCGTGGGATTAAAAGATTAATAAGATTGAAAATTGTCTACATTTTTATTTCTATTATTTATTCAAAAAAAGGCTCTTCCCTAATAATTTACACTAAAAATCATAAGAACAATCTCATAAATCCCCTAATCGAGCGAGTCTCAATTCAAACAAAAATGGACTGAGTATGGAGTTTGTCCTAACATTGGCTTTTTTTTCAACGGATTAATAAGATCCTAATATGCCATGGTTGGACACGTTTACGCCAAAAGCAGTATCATAATGAGGTATCATTCATTGCGTAAACTGCCAACCATTTACTCGCTACAGGTGGTTGGCAGTTTAAGTGAATATTATTTTTTTGCACGTTCAATAAATCGTACAGACAAGGAATTTAACGCTGTGTTCATACGAATTTTAGTTAAGCCGACTACTTACCAACTAGTTATCTATCAGTCAAATATTTAATGATTATTATTCTTAAAAACACGTGCTCTCTCACACAAGTCGTCGGACCACTGGAAAATTGGTCTGAAGACTGCGCAAATAGACAGTCCACTCCATTAAAAAAAGTGTATAACAACAGATAAACCATTGACTATTTAGGCAATATTCATTTTTTTTACTGACCACTGACCACTTATCACTGTCCACTTTTTTCTACCCCAAGACAAGTAATTTTCCTCGTCTAGCAACTAGCGCCTAGAAACTAGCAACTTTTTCCCGATATTTACCCTTTCATTAACAATTCCTATGAGCGAACAAATCATATTCTCCATGGCGGGTGTGAGTAAAATCATTCCACCAAAAAGACAAATCCTTAAAAACATCTACTTATCGTTTTTCTATGGCGCCAAAATTGGTGTTTTAGGTCTAAACGGATCAGGTAAGTCTACCCTGCTTAAAATCATTGCAGGTATCGACAAAGAATATATTGGCGATGTTGCCTTTAGCCCAGGTTATACCGTTGGGATGTTGGAGCAAGAGCCAAAATTAGATCCTACCAAAACAGTTAAAGAAATTGTTGAAGAAGGTGTTCAAGAAGTGGTTGACTTGTTGAAGAAATTCGAAGAAATCAATTTGAAGTTTGGCGAAGAAATGACCGACGACCAAATGACAAAATTGATTGAAGAACAAGGTCGCATACAAGAATTATTAGATACACACAATGCATGGGAATTAGACACCAAGTTAGAGCGTGCAATGGATGCGCTTCGTTGTCCGCCCGGTGATTCTAAAATTGAACATTTATCGGGTGGTGAAAAAAGACGTGTAGCCTTATGTCGTTTGTTACTGCAACAACCCGATGTATTGTTATTGGATGAACCGACCAACCACTTGGATGCAGAATCCGTAGACTGGTTGGAATTGCACTTACAACAATATCCAGGAACGGTAATCGCCGTAACCCACGATAGATACTTCCTAGATAACGTAGCGGGTTGGATTCTTGAACTAGACCGCGGCGAAGGGATTCCTTGGAAAGGGAATTATTCGTCTTGGTTGGATCAAAAACAGACCCGTTTGTCTCAAGAAGAGAAAACAGAATCCAAACGTCAGAAGATTTTACAGCGCGAGTTGGAATGGGTTCGGATGTCGCCGAAAGCGCGTCAAGCGAAGTCTAAAGCACGTATCAGCTCGTACGACAAGTTGTTGGGCGAAGAAACACGCGAAAAAGAAGATCGTCTGGAAATGTTTATCCCAGCAGGTCGTCGTTTAGGTAATAAAGTTATTGAAGTACAAAATGTTTCAAAAGCATTTGGTGATAAATTATTGTTCGACGATTTAAGTTTCAATCTTCCGCAAGGGGGTATTGTCGGTATCATTGGACCCAATGGTGCAGGTAAAACAACTTTGTTCAAATTAATCACCGGACAAGCACAGCCAGACTCTGGTTCGTTTGCTGTGGGTGAAACGGTTGACATTGGATATTACGATCAAGAGCACTCTGGCTTAGACCCAGACAAATCGGTATTTGAAACCATTTCAGGTGGTACAGAACATTTGATGTTGGGCAACAAGCAAGTGAACTCTCGTGCGTATGTAAGTCGTTTCAACTTTGGTGGTTCCGATCAAGAGAAAAAAGTAGGTGTATTATCCGGTGGTGAACGCAACCGCGTGCATTTGGCGATGACACTTAAAACAGGTGCAAACTTGTTATTACTCGATGAGCCGACCAATGATTTAGATGTAAATACACTCAGAGCATTAGAAGAAGCCTTAGAAAACTTTGGTGGCTGTGCGGTAATTATTTCCCACGATCGTTGGTTCTTAGATCGTGTAGCAACACATATCTTGGCTTTTGAAGGCGATTCTCAAGTATATTGGTTTGAAGGAAACTATTCGGATTACGAAGAAAATAAAAAGAAACGTTTGGGTGATGTTGGCCCGCAGCGTATTCGATATAAGAAGTTGGTTAAATAATTATTTATATAATTATGAATTATAAGTTATGAATTATGAATGTTCGTGATTCATAACTTTTGGTTTATTATTTTAAATCTTTATTCCTCATACTCGCGCCAGTCTTTGACTGGCGCGTTTTAAATACTTTTAACCGATTGCATTAAATGTAGTCAAAGACTACAAAAATAAACGACACCAGTGACGCTTCGCTTAACACTGGCGCCAGAAAGTATAAGAATTATGAATTATAAATGAAGATTATACTCGCGCCAGTCTTTGAATCGAGCATTTTAAATTCTATCATTTAACGAATTTAGAAGTTCGAAAAGAAGGAACTAAGACATACGAGAAAGAATATCATCAAGTAAAGATAATTCATAACTCATAATTCATAACTCATAATTCATAACTCATAATTCATAACTCATAATTCATAACTCATAATTCATAACTCATAATTCATAACTCATAATTCATAACTCATAATTCATAATTCATAACTCATAATTACAAAAATGAAATTAACCCTACCAGCTATACTACTATTTATAATCGTTTCCATGACCTCATGTTTTGAAATCATTGAAGATGTACAAGTGCATCAAAATGGTTCGGGGACATATAAGTTCATTGTGAATTTAAGTCAGAGTAAAAATCAAATAGATAAAATTCGTACGCAGGATAGTATTTTGAGCTATAAAGTCCCTACCGTAGCGATGGCGGAGTCAAAAATCACAGAAGTTAAGAACAAACTAAATGCTGTAGAAGGCATCAGTAATGTACTTATAACACAAGACCACATCAATTACATTTATCATTTAAGTTGTGATTTTAAAAACGTAGCAGCTTTAAATACTGCCATGCTGAGTATTTGGAAAACCTACGATAAGAAAGCTCCTACAAATTTTAAATTGTACAGTTTCGAAGAAGGTGTATTTACTCGAAATACGAATACAAATGAATTAGATCACATAACACAAATTGCAAATTCCCAAATTCGTGAAATGATGCAGAAGTCGACCTACACGATTATTTGTAGATTTGATGAACCTGTAAGCATCAGCAACAGCATGAACTATTCGTTATCTCCGAGTAAAAAAGCGACCTTATACAAAAATGATGTATGGTCAACATTGGCAGATCAAGGCATTACAAACAATACAATTAGCATTGCTAAATAAATTTCAGATCATAGATATTCATATACATTACAGCAATTCCTTATGAAAAAAATTATTTTATTTTTCTCCCTTTGTTTTACTGTTCAATTGGTACAAGCACAGGATCTAAAAAATTACATTCCCGAAACGGCTAATTTTATCGTAAAAGTAGATGGTGCACGCATAAACAAAAATGTAAACTTTGATGAAATTCGTGCTACAGAAATGTACAAAGATTTTCTGTTCAAAATGCTAAACAACAAAACAGCGGAAGAACGTGCCATTACAACCTTGTTTGAAACACCTGATGAAACAGGATTAAATATTAAAACAGATATGTATGTGTATGATATTCCGTACGCAGATTCAAAAAAAGTAAAAGCACCCAAAAAGAATGAAGATGATTATGGAATGTACGAAGAAGACAACTATTACAATACTCCTAAAACGATAACTGTTGGGGCTGCTTCGCTTTTAAATTCAAAAAAATTCACACGGTTCGTTTCAGATTTATTATTAAAAAATGAAAAATCTAAAGTTACAAAAGTAAGTAAGACCACTTTCTACATAAAGGATTATTCAAATTTAATTATTTGGACAAACGACAAAGTATTCTTTTGCAATCTTCCCTATGTTGGATACGATCGAAAAGATTATTCCAAAGGAGACATTTTAAGTATTATAAAAACGGTTGCATTTCCCTTACCCAATAAGAATGTAATCACCAACACACGTATACTAAATGGCTTAGGTGTTGATTCAGACATTAGTTATGTATTCAACTCAAACGCATGGAGTAAAAGTCCGTGGTTATTCAATGAATTCAATAGAAGTAGCTCTATTAAAGATACTACATTACTGAACGAAGAATTATTCAAAGACAACTATAGCTTTAGTTATGTAAATTTTGAAAAAGGACAATTAAAATTTTCTGGAAATCAATTTTACGGTAAAAAACTTGCAGCACTCTTCAATCCCATCTTTAATGTTAAGCCGAGTGCTGCACTAGCAAACATGTTATATCAAACACCAGTAACCAGTTATGTGAGTTATGCATTCAGCTTTGTCGAACTTAGAAAATTTGTTGACAAAACGTTCAATTACAACATGGATACACTCATGATTGAAATGGTAAAACATAATCAAAACGATGTTTACGAGACGGATAGTTTGGTTCGAAAATATCGCAAAGAAATTGATACGATTCGTTTTATGATAAACGGTCCGGATGAAGAGAACTATCTTGAAGATTCATATAGTATAACAGATTCTGGAACAGTTTATTCAGACGAAGCAGATGAAGCAGTTGTAGCTGTACCATATGATTACGACGCAAATTACGATGATGCAAAATATAAGCACGAATTCTTAAACTGGTATACAATTGATTCGTTAGAGTCAAGAGAAGATACCTTATACACTTTAATTGAAGATCGAAAAGATTCCTTAGCTGTAAAAACCTATAAACATTTGGGCATACATGGAGACGATCTATGGAGCATTTTTAATGGAGAGTTTGTATTTCTGTATCACGCTATGACTAGTATTGAAAAGAAATACAAAGAATTTGAAATGGATGCGGAATATAATTATGTTGAAGTTGAAAAAACTAAAACGATACCTATCCCCTTGTATTCTTTTGCAGCATCCATTAACGATGAGCTTCTGTTTAATAAATATTTAAACACGATGATCCAAAAAGGATTTATTCAAAAAGAAAAAAATCGTTATTTGGTTGTTCTTGGTGATATGAATCAATACATATGGGTTAGTGAAAAGAATTGTATACTTACTAATGACAACAATTTCAACCCAACAAAAAGACAAAATACAACAACACGAAGCGACTACGAAATAGAAAATGTATCTCGCATTACTTCCCACCAATCGGGTGCTTACATTGAAGTTGGAAAGATATTGGCTTCTTCGGTACAGTTTGTAGACGACAAAGAGTCTGCAGAGGTATTGGAAATACTTGCAAAGTATTTTGACGAAACGGTTTATACAAATGACTTTGTAACGGATGCAAATGTGACGACAAAAACAAACATTGATTTTAACGATACAAATAAAAATTGCATCAACATACTTGTTCAAATGATGGATGAACTATATGTTCATTTTACAAAAAAATAAAACATGCGTAAAGCAATTATTTTTAGTGCAATTCTGTGTATAATAATACTTACGTATCTCTTTTACCATTCGTGTAAGAGAGATACGCTTGTTATTAAGCCAAGCAATCGTATTGGGATACCCGATTCTAGCTGGGTATATGGAAGTATTCATTTAGATCAAATCAAAAAAGAGATTGCCTGGTCTACACTTTTGAGTGGCGATGTATCATTTTTATTTCATTCAGATACCCTTTCAAATACCTTAATTAAGGTATTAAAATCACCAACGACGTATTCCATTATTGAACAAAACAATATTATTTTCTTTTCTGAAGCGAAAGAATCACACCTGTATTCAGGTTTGATCCTTAAATTAAAAAATCCAGATGCGTTAAAAAAAGCGTTTGTAAGTGACAGTATAAAAAACAGAAATAGCTATCTGTATACCTTCCGCAGTCTCGAAGGAATTTGGATGTACAATACAAACAACCTTATTTTTATAGCTACTCAAGAGCAAGATTCGTTGTATGCACAACATATTCTTGATGGAAAGCAAACAACTATAATAGAACCAATTCCCACCGATTCGGTTTTAGTACAAGCAACAATACAAACTGCGTACCTACCCAACAGCATGAAACATGTGCTACTTGATTCTGCGCGCATAGAGATTGCATTGAAACAAAATGGCGATGCATTACAATTGGATTGGAACTATGTAGGTAAACTTGCCAACTGTCTTTCTCAATCGAACTTTACACTTCCGCATACTGAAACAGGATTCTTTTTACATGTTACCCAAACAGAAGCTGGTCTAAATAGTTTACGAACAGCAATGGATACCACCCAAACTATTTATAAAAAAAACAAACGCGTTATAGACGTATTCAAAACAAGCTTGATCGATAATCCCTTACGGATAGAATTTAATGGTTGGAAGAAAATAAAGACCAGTTACTATGTAAGTAAGATGAACGATGAATTTGAAATGGTGATGCACAAAGTAGATACGACTTTTATCGAGCCCTTATTTGAATGTAATTTGCAACAAAAAAACAGTTCTGAAACAAATACATTCTTAGCTTTTTTGAAAAAAGAAGGCTTGATCACAAAACAATCTTCAAATACCTACAATCTTGTCTTGGGAAATTTTGATAGCGAACTTAGAGTAGAAAAAAATCATTCCATTACGCTTGAAAATACCCACAAACGCATACGTATGCTGCCGCTTGCAACGCAAGCAAAAGCAGCCGCATTGTATGTGGAATTAAAACCAGCTTATGTGCAAGGGTTGTTTGAAGGTAGTATTCAGAAAGAAATCCCAGCACGAGTAATACAACAGCTTAAAAAAATTGAGTCGATCCGAATCGAAGTTAATAGAAATGATTCGCACTTAAATGGTAGTACAACGATTCGTTTCAATGAAAAAAAACATCCTATAATTTCTTTGATGGGATTATTAAAGGAATAAAATGTTCTGTTTGCCCTGGTTTGGCACGTTTAAGTGTTACTAATCTCAACTAAGAACGATAAAACAACATCACTTAAACTGCCAACCACCTAATAATTGCGTTGTTCGTGATTTATAATCGCGAACCAAGATCATTGAGATTTGTAATCTCATTAAATCAAACACTCTAGTTTAGTCGGATTACAAATCCGTTTTATCTGGCTTCGGAATTACAAATTCCGAAGAGCCGATTTTAAGAGTTCCAGATGGTTGGCCGAAAAGGCACAAGGCGACCTTGGGCAATACTTCGCTGTCGGCGTTGTTCGTCATTTTGCAATTTTTTGGCCGCTGGCTCAACAAAGGGTATAGTCGTGTTTAGGTTCGGAATTAGAGTATAGTACACCTATTTCTTTTCACTCAAATCCTATCGCAAATCAACCTGTTGTTATGCCAGCGGCCAACAACCAACCTCTAAGGTGTTACTATTTGAGCTGTTCGTGATTTATAATCGCGAACCCAGATAATAGAGATTTGTAATCTCATTAAATCAAAGACACTCGTTTAGACGGATTACAAATCCTTCTAATCTGGCTTCGGAAGTGCAAAATCCGAAGAGTCTACCATCAATGCACACAACCTTCATGCGCACTACTTTTTAATTGTGCCAATTCTTCTAATTCTTCTTTTGTGAATATGGGTTCTGGAAAAGTAGTAAGATCGGGTTTTCCTGCATTCATCCAACAGGTATACCACATATTCGCTGTCATTTGAATGGCACTGCGCATTCGGCGTTGTACCATGTCATTTAAATCGGTATGATAGGCTTTGCTGAATTCGTATGAATACACACGCATGGTTTGTCCGTTGCGGTCTTCGTAAGAAAATATTTTATCTTCTTTGAAGGATTGTTGCAAGCCTTTTTCAATACGTAATACGGAATCTACACAAGCTCTAGACGCTGTCAAAGCAGACCAAACTTCTGCATTTATATTGGGAATATAACGTGCCCTACCTACATAATAGGAGTAGTTTTTTGAAAACAATTCGGGCAAGCGTGATTCCCACAAACCATGTATACCGTGTTGATCGGTTAATTGTCCATTGTAATTTTTCGTAGCATGCAGCGGCACATGCAAATCGCCAATATAGTGACCGATGTCTGCCGATAATTTCAAAATAGCTTTTACATCTTTGGCTTTGAACGCATCTGTCAAATAATAACTCATCCGAATCAAATTCCAAGGTAAAATGCCATGTGCTTGCATGGAGTCTTCGGGATACAAAATAGCAGCCTCCTTCCAATTGGGCTGCATCACTAATACCGAATCGGTATAATATTCAATATCCATATAATGCTTAGGCGCTTCTCCTTTTACGGCATATCTGCGCTTATCTGGATTAACTGCCTGTTCAGTAATGTACTCGAGGTGCACTTTATAAAAGGACATCAGCGGTTGAGGCAAAGAAAAAACGGCCATTTTATTGATTTCTTTGTGGGCAAAAAAGCCCCAAGATGTGCATAAAATGAGGATAATAGACATGAAAAGTGCCTTTATCCACCAAAAATACGGATAACTCATAGCTAAGAAGTTTTCCACAATATTAAGATGAATTATGTAAATTACAAACTAGGTTTTGTTTTTTAATAATAACCTCTTATCTTTGCCATTCGAAAATTTATTGACGAAGAAATAAGAATTTAGATACACATATGGCAAATCATAAGTCAGCTTTAAAAAGAATCCGTGCGAACAGAGCTAAATACCTGAGAAATCGCTACCAAATGAAAACTACTCGTACGTTTGTAAAAAGACTAAGAGCTTCAACAGTTAAAGCTGATGCTACTGAGTTATACAAAAAAGTATCTGGTATGTTGGATAAACTTGCTAAGAAAAACATCATTCATAAAAACAATGCAGCGAACAAAAAATCTAAGTTGGCTAAATTTGTAAATAAAATAGCTGCTTAATTTCAGCTTTTATTGATATTAAAAAGTCTCCTGTGAAAACAAGAGACTTTTTTTATGCCTTAATATGATTGTATACATGTATTTTTACAACAAGCCTGTGTATATTGCAATATGAAATTATTTAACCCTAGGCTATACCTCTATTTTTTAATTGTATTACTCAGTGTGGTTTCATGTGCTTACAATAAAGGTGAAGTTGTAACACCTAGCAAAGACTGTTCAACCACCTTTAGCAATCTTTCATTTGCTAAAGACATACAGCCAATATTAACAACAAACTGTGCCATTTCAGGCTGTCATTCGGGTACAACGCCTGAAGGAAACTTCAATCTAGAAGCATCTAAAGCATACGCTACGCTATCCAAACCAGGCAGAGGCTATATTGATGTAAGCGACCCCAAAGGGAGCGTGTTTTATAGCTCCATGGTATCTACATCAGATCCGATGCCTCCTAACGGCAGACAAGCTATGAGTGCGTGTGATTTGAAGCGTATCGAAACTTGGATGCGTGAAGGTGCTTTGGATAATTAAATTAGTTGCTAATTAGTAGCTACTAGTTGCTAGTTACCAGTTTCTAGACGAAGGAAGTACAGAGTACGGAGTACAGAGTACAGAGTACGGAGTACAGAGTACGGAGTACAGAGTACGGAGTACAGAGTAC
>NZ_CALMGQ010000093.1 GCF_937863595.1 uncultured Cytophaga sp. | reverse complement strand
TATATCTTTAAAACCGCTGCTTAAGTGGTCCAACTTTTAGACGGAAAGAGCAGAAACATATACCCCTGTTGATGATATTATAAAAAGTAGTAGTAATGAATATAAACCCAACAATCGATGGAGATCAAAATTTAATCGAAAAAAACGAGCATTCCATTTTATGGATAGATTATTTTTTAGTTGACTTATTTTTTTAGGGAGCCATATTACGAACCCAGAAAAAAGTAAGTATATAAAAATTAGTACAGCCGTCCCATTAATTTTTTTTCCAAAATCACCCATTAAAATATTTCGATGCACGTCTAATACAATTTTAAAAAAAGCAATAGACGTCTCATTTTTATTTCCCAAGTTTTTATGTGTCACTGCATCATAATATGCTGAAGTGCCATCTATATTTCGAGTGGCTGAACTAATTAAAACCGATCGGGTACTGTCTTTAAATAGCGTGATGGATGTTGCTTTGCTATATCTATTTTCAAATGCATCCATCATATTATCAAGGTTGCTTTTCGATGTGTTAGTAACGCTAGTATTATAAATGCTTGCATTATTTATTACATTTTCAATTTGCGTTTTAAATGCATATATACTTCCAGAAAAGGATGTTGTAAAAATTACGATTGAAGACAAAAGTCCGAGCCACAAATGTGACACGGACGAAAAATAGCGAAACCAGCTTTCAGAATTTCTTTTTTTACGAATAAATTTTGACATTTTATTAATGTTCAGATTTGCCTATATTATATTCGTTGTATAGTTGTTTATACCTATTAAATTGTTTTTCTGAAAATATTTTTTTGAACATATCTTCTCTGCTCATGTTTAGCTCGTTGTAATATTTTATATATACGTCTGGTTGCCCGTGATAATTATCGTGTTGATTTATGAGTTCTGTATAAAAAGCTTCATTTGTAATGTCAAATTGTACAGCCTGCGTACTATCAAGATCGAGCATATTTTTTATTTGCCTCATATTGTATTTTTCCCTTCCTTCACGTTCTATTTTCATTTCAGTTAAATACAGATCAAATTGTGTATCATCTAAAATGTTTTTAATTTCATTGTCTTGATCAATATATATCTGCTCTAAGTTATTTAATGCTTTCTCCCTATTATTTCTATTTTCTTCAAAATTTGCATGCGCTTTTTGCATATAGGAATCTGTGATTGCATCAAACTTATTAATTTGTTCATCTGTAAGGCTAAGCTTTGATTTTACAAGTGTGTAATTGAAGCGTCCTTCTTTTTTTGTACATGCGAATAATGACAAACTGAAAAATATAATATAAACGGCTTTTTTAATATTCATAGTTGTATCGTTTAAATGAAGCCTTCAGGAATAAAATTCCTGAAGGCTATTAGGTGAAATTTTAAAAAAGCATATTAATAAATACCTTCTAAGGCTAGGTTTGCACCATCCAATTTTAAACCTCTTGTAAAGGCATCTGGACTGCTTGATGTTGGGTCAAATTCATATACATAGGCTTCTCCTCCAATTGGACTGATTGCTATGTAGAATTTTCCGTTGTATACGATACCATTTTCATAACTGAATAATTGTGACATAGGAATATTCAATTTTACAGCTGTTTTGTTGTACACATCAATTCGCAACACAGACCAAGAATTTGCAGTGTAATAATCTCCTGCATCTTCTATATGTATTGGCATATAGCCGATGCCGTTACCTGCGTAAAACCAGCCACCAGTACCAATATTACTACTTAGACCAAGCGCTTCTGATACATTAAAATCATACGAATTGTCGTATGTACCATTTTTTAAACGCGTGATCACGGTTTTGTCTCCAGCAGATAAATCAAAACTATTTGCTGACATAAACCAGTTAGATTGATAAACATCCCCAATTTCATCCACATGCATTGATGGCGCACGGTAGCCACCTGTATGTCCTGAACCTTTATCTGTTAAGGTAATTGATCCATTTGTAAAAGAAGGGTAATCAAATACGAGTGTTTCTAAACCTGTTTGTTTTGGAACGCGCAATGGAGGTATCGTTGTTGGATCAAACATATCCATGTGCATTAAACCGAAATATACTTTATTACCAGAAATAACAGGGGCATCAACTCGCATTGGATGATAGCCGATTGTTGCACCTAATTTAGCATTTTCACTTTGCGGAATATTAAACTGTGTTAGATTTGAAATATTCATACCTGGTATTGATATGGATGCCAAACGTAAGGTACATGTTTGGTCGATTACTGCATTGTTCTCATCTTTAACAGGAACTACCACTACGTTATAAACCAATAAGGTATGATCATCTGCTAATTTAAAACGCGGTTTGTTTGTACCAACAGCTAATCCTGCATTGATTTCTTTCAAAATAGTATAACCACCTGATTGATTTGGTTGTAATTGAGAAATCAATCCCGTACCATAATCAAGAGAATACAGATAATCACCAGCAGCAACGATACGTGCAGCTTGATCTGCTTCTAACTGTGTACCATTATCAATAAAAGATACATTTCCAGTGAGTAATTGTTTTGATTGGGCTAGGTAGTAAGCACCATCGATTGTGCCTAAAAAACTGAATATACCTGTTCTAGAAATTCCTGTAACAGGTGCTGGATCAGGATCTGATTTTTTTTTACATGAACTTGTTAATGCTAATACAAATATGTATGATAGAATTAACAATGGTATCCTTAACTTCGTTTTCATAGTTTATTTATTTATTTATTTACTTATTTATTCTTCTTTTCTAATCTGTAAACACATTTCACATATACAGCTCTACCCGGTTTTTGAACAGCAAAATTATCGAATACTTGTTCGTTCAATATATTGTTCAAATCCATACTTAATGTTAATTTGTCTTTGGGAAATGTGTATCCTACACCACAACTGTGAATCAATTGTACAGGAATTATATCTTTGTTGTATTTTCCAATACTTTCTGAAAATCGAAAAAAGGATCCTACATAATTAAAATTCCAATAGATAAATGTTTTTGCATTTTGTTGAAAAATATTACGAATGGTAGCTTGTACATTTGTATTCATTTGTAAAAATGGTGTGTTTGGTAATCGCTCGTTATAGACAATATTTTCGTTCCCTAGTTGATCTGTATTAGATTTAATAATTGGCTGCAAATAGGATAGTGTTTGTGTAAATGAGAGTGTTTTTTTATGCGCAAATTTTAATCCACCATCAAAACCTTTCATTAATACATTATTAAAGTTTGTGTATACAAAAGAACCTGCATCATATTGCCATTGCTGTATAAGGTCGGTAACATCTCTGTAAAAAAAGTTCCCTGTAATGACAATGTTGTTTGTCTTTTTTTGAAATAAGGATAGTTTATATCCAAGATTAATATTTGTGCTTTTTTCAGGTTTGAGATCTGTTGTGCTTACAATCATTATGCCGTCTCCTAATACTTCATCCGGTTCAGGCAAACGATATGCTTTTTCTAGCGACGCAGATAATAATAGATAGGGTGTTATATTATATGCTGTTGCAATACCATACCCAATGCCCGAAGCATCTGTGTGAACAGTGGAGTAATTTGTAACTCCCATAGTTGTTGCTGACGTTTTAATGCCAGCACTATATGAAAAATATTTAGAAAAAAGTGACGTGGTTAAACGATTGTTAAACCATTTGCTCTCGTAAACAAGTCCTAATGTTTGTTTAGAAAACAATTGTGGAGCCCAATATCCTTCCGTTTTATGTGTAATAAGTGGATCTAAATTAACTCTATTTACGTTTGTGTTTATTATATTTAATCCGAGTTTATGATTGTTATTTATTCTAAACGAAAGATTTACACGATTAAGAAAAACCTTTTCTGTTAATGTATTTAAAGTGAATGATTGTTCTCCTCCCAATGTGCGAACACCTTCTATATTTCCGTCCCAATTATAAATGTAAATAGATGTATCAACACGAGAACGCGTTAAAAATGTATATCCGCTAAATAAGGTAATGTCCAGTCCGTGTACTAGTAGATTTGTTTTTTTGTACGTTAAGTAGGGCATGTATACCTGTTGAGAATACGTTGCTTTTCCATACACAACCTTCATTGTAGTTCCGTGTTGTATATCTTTATTCATGCCAGAAACCAATAGGCCCAAGTATAATTGATCTGCAAACTTAGTATGAGAGAAGCCAACATCCGCTTTGATTGCTTGCGAGCTAAATGCATCATGAAAACGTTTTACTTTTTGTCCTCGATTTACGGTAAATGTATTTGGATCTGTTGTATATATGTCGTTTCCCCAAACGGTATAATTATTTTTTGTATTGTTATAAAACATCGCCAATTTGACGGAGAACCCTGAAGACGAATCTCTGAAATTACCAAATAAAGAAGCCCGATGCGTATTGAAAGAACCATAAGAATAGGATAGATCTAGCCCGTTTTGTGTTTGTTTTTTTGAAATTAAATTAATGGCACCACCCAATGCATCACTTCCAAGTTCAACAGGAACAACACCTTTATAGATATCTATTCTATCAATAAGCGAGATTGGAATTGTGTTGATTGAGTAGGAGCTGCCAAAATAATCCATTGGTATTCCGTCAAGGAAAAAACGTACCGATTTTCCACCCAAACCATTTAATGCATACGTTGAACGCGAACCAAGTCCCCCTTCTTGTCTAACTTTAACACCTGCTGCTTGGTCTAATATTCTATTTAACTCTATAGATTGGCTCTGGAATTTTTTTGTCTCAATGGATATTGCTGCATATCCTTCTTCATCTTTTTTTATTATTTGATTGCTTACAATTTCAACTTCTGTGTCGTTTAGTTCTTTTAATATGAAATCTATACGTATTGAATCTTGATGAATGTTTATTGTAATGTTTTTTTCTAGTGTCGAATAGCCTAATGTATAAGCAATTATTGTAATTGAATCTGCTCTTATTTTTATATTGCTAAGTATATAATTCCCTTCATTATCAGTATATTGATCTGATGTTGGGTTTATTATGTGTACTAATGTCATGGGTATAGGAATACCCGTGTTTGTTTGTACTGTTCCATAAATTGTTAATTTATGATCTTGTGCAAAAATTTGTTGTTGATTGATAATCAGCAGAAAAGCCGATATAAACTGAAATAACCTCATTTTGAATTGCATGATCCAGAAAAGATTTTTATCTTTATTAAGATTAATTCTAAATAGAATGCAAATCTATCTAAACTTTGGGAAAAGAAAAGACGTGAAAGGGTTTAAATATAACGCAAACGGAATTAAATGGAATCTATATTAAGCGGATCTATTTATGGCAATGAAGAGATCATTAAAACATATACAGAAAACTTCAGACTACAAAACTTGTCTGAAGATGTAGAAGTGGTAAATGTTAATGGTATTAGTGGTACATCAACCTCAATACAATTAGATGGTTTATTTATAGAAATTCGAAGTGTCACGACTTCTCATGATTATGAAGTTCATGTTGCGCATGACTTTCCATTTTTTAAGTTGCATTTTGAAATTGAGGGTTCAAACCATTACATTCCTGATAATGATAATAGTATTGAAATTTTAATTCAAGATGGTCAGTATAATTTTTTTTATTTTCCTCAAGTAACAGGGATGTTATATTTTAAAGCTAAGAAACGTAAGACGCTTGAGATTCAGTTTACGGAAGATTATTTTGAACGTGTCATCGGTGATAATTTCAAAGAATTATTTGCGAAGCTAGGAAATGCTATTTCTGCTAAAAAACCATTTATTCTGTGGGAGAAAAGTAGAAGTATTTCATTTGAACTAAAAAGTAGTATTAAAGATATTATTGAATGTTCGTATAAGGGAAATATTAAAAAGGCCTATCTTGAAGCAAAAGTGTTGGAATTACTGATTGTACTATTGGCAACATCAGCTAAAGAAATTGTGGAACCCAAAAGATCTACTATTTCTTTAGCCGAGCACGAACAATTGATTTATGTTGAAAGATATATTCAAGAGAATTATAACCGTACCATTACTATTTCTCAGTTGGCTTTGATTGCTGGATTAAATACATCTAAACTGAAGCAAGATTTCAAAGCGATGTATTCGACCACAATTTTTAAATATATAACAGATCTTCGTATGGAAAAAGCCAAACAAAACTTAATCGATGGAAGAGGAAATATTACGGAGATTTCTTTCGAGGTCGGATATAAGAATCCTCAGCATTTTACAGTAGCATTTAAAAAGAAATTTGGGATTTTGCCTAAAGATATTCAAAATAAGGGAGTCATATAATAATTGATATTTCCTCATGAGTTAGTATGGCATCTTAACTAAATGTTGTTGATGACTTTAATAATCCAATAATTACCAATAATTCCAAACTGTCAACAGAATAAATTGCGTTGATCTACAAATGTCTTTAATTACAGAATTTTCTAAATGTGGTAACATACCACTAAAATAGTCTGGTAGAATTATCTTGTAGCCTATATGAAATATAGCTTATAGAATAACTATACTTAATTTAATCGGACACCAATGGTAAAATATAAAACGAAAAAAAAAAGAAATATGTTATTTTTCATTGTTGTAGCTATTTATAGTAACTACTTGTAAACATTGAATACAAAGCACTATAGGACACATATGAATCAAAATATTAGATGAAGTTGGTATGAAGCATATAAACATATAACAGATTATTACCACACAACTACTCAACTTAATATATAGAAGTATACCACTAAAAAAATATATTAGTTAACACGTGTTAATTAATTAAAATTAATTGCAATTAATTAATTAAATATGAAGATTACTTTTGCTTTACAATATTTAATTGTTTTAATTTATAGCGTAATGTTTTTTAATAATATTCTTTAGAAATTATAGACGTATAATTCAACATTATCAACAAATTGGATTGACGACCATGGTGAAATCCTTGTAACAAATGTCTCACAATTTTTAATGAGTTCAAGGAATTTTAAAAGCACCATGGTAGCCATTCCTACTTGCTAGTAAATCACTCTAATCTTCACAGCCCATAAGGAGTAATCATTCAGTTATACTAAGTAAAAATATCTACTAAATAGATAGGGTATTTTTTAAAACTTCCTTCCCTAAAGTAGCTTATTAATAAATCTAAAGGAAAATATTTTCCCCAATCAATATAGATCTACATGTTGTAACATTCAATTTTGTTAACATAAGATAATAAATTTAATCACATGTTAGAATTAAATATTTTGCAATTATATTGCTTATAGTTAGAATAATTTTTTGAATGAAATTTTAAGGATTAATAACATAATTATAAAGTATAAAATGAATAAGCATCCATTTTTAAATAAGAAATCCCTATCAATATTTTTATTACTGGTAATATTAATTACTGTCATAATAGTATCCATAGGTCAATACAATAAAAAAATCAACAGGCATCACGTATCTTCAAGTGAAGATACTGTGGACGTTGTTGCAACTTACGCAGTAGATTTAAATGAAGAGAGTGGTAATTATGAAGAGGATTATGAAAGAGAAGAAGAAATAAGCACCTATTCACTTGCCTCCTTATGGGATAAGCCAGAAGAAGATAAGAAAAACATAGAAGACGTAATGCTGTACGTAATAGACAATATTTTATATACGACTAGCGAAGGAAATTTCGAGGACACACGATGGAGCCTTTCATATATTACGAGTCTGGGTACTCGAAGGGATGATGAACTGAGTAAATCGGAAATTGATTTAATAAGATATAATGACTCTTTAAAAATAAACAATTATATAAAAATCAGAGAAGTAATAGATACAGATCCTAACAAACTAAAACCAATTTTTAATTCATATAAACAGGTGTTTTATAGTTTGATGCCTAAAAGAATGTATGTAAAAACGGATTTAGAAAACATTGTTAATATATTAGTTTTAAGTTACAAAGATTTAAATGCGAATAACAAAGAAGAAAAATGTAGTAATCTATATGATTTTTTAAATGAACACTACTATTATAATTTAAATGAAGAGATAATGAAAGAATATATTTCAGATACATATAGAAGTGAATATAAAAAAATATATTATGCCGATGGTTCAAGGGTAAAAAATCGAGACTTATATTGTATATATAGTTTTTGGGCTAGACGTTATCATGAAAAAAACATAAAAGATGTGTACGATATACTAATTGAAATTCAAAACCACTATTCAGAATAAAATTAAAAAAATGGTATTCTTAAGGGTACCTTCCTATAAATCGTTAAGCGCAGCATTGTTATTAAAAACCCGCCTTAATATAACTCCAGCCTTCGTGCTGACGAAGAATCAAATGCGCTATGGCAGATGGAACAATACGAGCAAAGGCTAGGACAGAAGAAGTACTAAGATTTCTATGATTTAACGTATTCTTACACACTACAAATTGAATACCCTTATCATGTAAGCCAGCAAGTGTATTCTGATACAAGGTCTCCGACAAGAGCAAATCAATCCCTGCTCCATTCATCACCAATTCAACTTCAATAGCCTCAAAAGCATTCAATATGTTATTCAGCTGACTAATAGTCGCTTTTTGAACTGCTATATCATTATTAGAAAGTTGAATAACTACTTTATACATAATCACTTTTTTTACACGCTAAATATTATACTTTCTTTAGTATCTACACACCGTATATTTATTTATTTATTTATTTATTTATGATTACTTATCACTAATCTCTTTTCATACTTTGTACTAAGTACTCAGTACTTTCTTCTACTTCTTCTTTCTTTTCTCCGTCACCGTTTCCCCACCAATTCCCCAATTATCTGTATTGATTTCATCAATCACTACAACAGTTGTTTGTGGATTCTTATTCAATACTTTCACCAATAAATCGGTAACACCTTGTATCAATTCTGCTTTTTGTGCTGCAGTAACACCTTCATCGGTAATCTTTATATTCACGTAAGGCATACTATTATAATTTAAATGTATTGTTCACTGTATTTCTACCGGATCATTGTTCACTTTCCATTAATTCTATCTCGAATTCTAATTATTCTTTTGTGCTACGTAATCAATACTCTATACGTATTAATTCTTCTGACTACTGTACACGTTATCTATAAAGTTAAAATCGTAAACTCAACCCTTCGATTCAACTTCTTCGTTTCCTCCGTTGTATTACTAGCAACTGGTTTTGACCCTCCAAAACCACTTGCAGTGATGCGATTTTGTTTGATTCCTTTTACAATTAAATAATTTTTAACTGCATTAGCACGATCAATAGATAATTGTTGATTTGCTTCCGGATTACCTACGTTATCTGTATGACCATCAATTTCTATTGTCATCGCCGGATTATCAATTAGGATGGTATACAACTTATCCAACTCAACAAAAGACTCGTCTCGTAATACAGCTTTGCTCATATCAAAGAAAATATTATTCAATTTAATTGTTTGACCAATTTTAATGGGAGCTAAAAACAGATCTTGCGTAATCTCTTTGTATTCGTCAATTGTTGTTAAATCAATATTATTTGAAATAGGAATTAAGTTTGTGCCATGTGCACTAAAACTATATTGTACACCGTAAGGTAAGGTAATTCTATAGGCTCCCGTTAATGGATCCGATACAGCTTGACCAATTTCTTTCCCTGTAAGTAAGGATTGGTAAGTGATACGGGCAGATACGGGTTCATTGGTATTTGCATTAAGCACCTTTCCACGAATCAAAACTACAGGATTGGGTCTATCTACATTCGCTAATTTTATGCGTACAATATCACTTTCACCGTAGCCTCCTTTATCGCTAACCATATACGCATATTCCCCTTTAGCATCCATAGTATAATACGCATCCCAACCATTCGTATTTACATTGCCCCCCAGGTTGATGGGTATAGACCATTTTTTCCAAGTATCATCCAAACGTTTAGTCATCCAAATATCCCGATCACCATAACCACCAGGTCGATTAGAAGAGTAGTATAGGGTTGCATTGTCAGAAGCTAAAAATGGAGTAGATTCTGTATACTTTTTAGAATTGATAGTTTTTAGATACATCGGTGCAGACCAATGATTCGGACCTATCTTGAAGCACACATATAAATCATTCAATTTACTGCGTGGAAGTTTTAGGTTGCCATCTGCATCATAATCTGAATTTTCTTGTTGTGGTTGGTATTTAGAAAATGCTAAGAGAATTGTTTTCCCATCGGCACACATCCAAAAAGAAGAGTAACTACCCAAGCTCATGGCTTCGTATTTATCAATGTTCATTTGCTCTGGCTCACTCCAACCTATTTTTGTTTTCAATACATAGGAAAAGCCACTGCCCGTATATTCCCCATCTACATATGCCCCGCGTATATAGGCAATATTACCATCCGTACTGATACTTTCTATACTGTTATATCGCCGAACATTAAAAGGATCCGACATACGTTTAGATCTCGTCCAATTTCCATTTGAATCCAATTCAGAAAACCAGATATCTTCCGCATCAGAATAATATTTAGACTTTGTATTAGAAGGATGCCCTTCAATAACATAATACAATACCTTACCATCTGGCGATATAATGGGACCTATATCATCAAATTCGGTATTCACATTAGGACCTAAATTAACTCTGCTAGAATCTTGTGCAAAAACATACGAACAAACGATTGTTGAAATAAGTACTAGGAGAGCCTTCTTCATAATTCTGTTAAATATTAATGCAATGAGTTCTCAATTCTCTTTAAGCTACTTAATTTTAAATTATAATCCCCAGTTTTAAGCTTTAAATTTCTTTACCATTAATGCAGCAATATGTCCGCCGAATCCAAACGTATTACTTATAGCAACGTTGATTTCTTTTTTTATTGCCTGATTTAATACAAGATTTAATTTGTCATATCCATCAGCAATCTCTGTCGTGTTGATGGTATGAGGTACAATGTCATGTTGTACAGCTTGAATACAGACGATAGCTTCAATAGCACCTGCAGCACCAAGTAAGTGTCCGGTCATAGATTTAGATGCACTGATTGAAGCATTTGAATGGTCGCCAAACAAACGTTGTATCGCTTTCAATTCACTTTGGTCACCTATTGGAGTAGAGGTTGCATGTGGGTTGATGTAATCCACATCGGATGCTTCAATTCCGGCATCTTCCAACGTTAATTTCATTCCCATATACGCACCATCCCCATCCGGGTGCGAACCCGTTAAATGATAGGCGTCTGCACACATACCACCACCAATTACTTCACATAAAATAGTAGCGCCACGTTTCACAGCATGTTCGTATTCTTCCAGAATAAGAGCACCTGCGCCTTCACCCATTACAAATCCGTCTCTTTTCGGATCAAAAGGACGAGAAGCAGATTCAGGATGTTCGTTTTGGGTAGACAATGCTTTCAACGCGCCAAAACCACCAATCAAACTTTCATTAATAGGAGCGTCTGAACCACCAGTAATAATCATGTCTGCTTTGTTCCATCGAATATAATTAAAAGCATCGATTACAGAAGTAGTAGAAGACGCGCACGCAGATACAGTTGTATAATTAATACCACGCAAACCATGTTTGATGGATATAACGCCAGATGCAATATCTACTAATATTTTAGGTACAAAATAAGGATTGAATCGGGGAGTACCATCACCTTTGGCGTACTCCATAATTTGTTCTTGTGTGGTTAAAATACCACCATTTCCTGAACCCCAAATAACACCAATTCGATCTCTATTTAATGTATTGAAATCTATATTTGCATGTTGTATGGCTTCATTAACAGTGATCAATGCATATTGTGTAAACAAATCATATTTTCGCGCTTCCCCTTTTTCAAAATAATTTAGGGGGTTGTAATTTTTAATTTCACAGGCAAATTTTGTTTTAAATTTTTCTGTATTAAAATAAGTAATCGGTGCAGAACCGCTTTTGCCAGCTATTAAATTATTCCAAAATTCTTCTACTGTATTTCCAATGGGTGTAAGTGCTCCAATACCTGTAACTACGACTCTTCTCATGAATGTTATTGTAAATGAAATAATTGGTAAAAATAATGGAAACTTCGGGAATAGTAATCCACAAAGACATATAATTGAATCCTAAGAACGGTTTTTAATACCATCTAAATAGTGTATTTTAAGGTAAAATTTGAATAAAAATGGAAAAAATACACGCAACTACCGTCGTAGCAATTAGACATAATGGACAAATATCTATTGGTGCAGATGGCCAAGCGACATTAGGCCATACAGTAGTAAAAGACCATGTAAAAAAGGTTCGTAAATTAATGGATGGCAAAGTATTGTGCGGCTTTGCAGGCTCTACTGCAGATGCGTTTACATTGTTGGAACGTTTTGATGAAAAACTAACCATGTATCATGGCAATATGAAACGTGCTGCAATTGAATTGGCCAAAGATTGGAGAACGGATCGCTATTTACGTAAATTAGAAGCAATGATGATTGTGGTAAATAAGGACGATTTACTTCTAATTTCTGGTACGGGAGATGTAATTGAACCAGACAACGACATCTTATCTATTGGTTCAGGAAGTATGTATGCACAATCTGCTGCGGCAGCTTTAAAAAAACATGCTACACATTTATCTGCCCCAGAAATGGTTAAGGAAAGCCTTTCAATTGCAGCGGATATTTGTATTTACACGAATCATAATTTCATTATAGAAACAGTGTCCGAATGATTACGATATACCACAACCCACGTTGCCAAAAAAGCAGAACAGCATTGGCTCATTTAGAAGCCAAAAGCGAAAAGATAAAAGTGGTTGAATATTTAAAAAATACTCCATCAGAAAAAGAATTAAAAGAGCTGTTGAGTTTATTAAAACTTAAACCCATAGATATCGTTAGAAAGAAAGAATCTATATATATTGAAAAGTATAAAAACGGAAACTATACAGATTCAGAGTGGATTAAAATATTGGTTGAAAATCCAGTTTTGATAGAACGTCCAATTGTTGTAAAAGACAATAGTGCATGTATCGCCCGCGATGAAACGACCGTAAATAAATTATAACCTACCTATATTTTTATGATTCGAAGTATTAGTTTAATAATTGTTTTTATAAGCATCACTTATTTTTCCTACGGTCAATCAGACAAACCAGTTCGAAGAAAATTTAATATAGGCACCTTCGTTGGTATTGGCGGAGCATCGTTTGCACCTATACCAACATTTGATATTCGATATAGAGGTACTAGCTTAAGATTAGCGCCTGGCTATAAGTACAACGGTCTAGGTATTACTCAGGAGTTATTCCCATTATCCAAGTCGTTTTATAATGTATTTTGGCTTGCTTCTGTATATTATGTAAAAGGTACAGAAAAGAAATTTGCCTATGCTACAACAGACTATACATCCATTTCAGCATTAATAGGATTGAAGTATTATATGGGTACACGTTTTTTCTCTGAGTTGCAATTGGGTGTAGAAACAAGAAGTAAAACAACTCCAGGATATGCATCCAGTTCTACGGTATCACCGTATTTTGAGTTTGGTTTCGGAATTAATTTATTTAGGAATTACCCTAAAAAGATTGAACAAATTAATATGTACGAATAGATGAATTTTTTAGCACATATTTATTTATCGGGAAGTGACCAACAATCAATGATAGGTAACTTTATTGCTGATTCTGTAAAAGGAAAAGAAATCCTAATCTATAGTTCAGAGATACAAGAAGGAATAAAGTTTCATCGTTTTATTGATACCTATACCGATACCCATCCCACTATTTTAGAAGCAAAAAAAATAATTGCGCCCTATTTTGGCAAATACAATGCAGTTGTAATTGATATTTATATGGATCACTTTTTAGCGAAAGACTGGAATCATTTTTCTAATGTCCCTTTAGAAGCGTTTTCCCAATCAGTATATGCAATTCTTGATACAAATAAATCCATACTTCCAGATCGATTGCAAGAAATCTTACCCTATATGACGAAGCAAGATTGGCTTTCTAATTATGCATATTTCCATGGTATGGAACAGGTATTTAAAGGAATGTCCAGAAGAGCAGCTTTTGTATCGCACATGGAAGATGCAACAGAAGTATTAAAAAAACATTATGCTGAATTTCAAGAATGTTTTAACGACTTCTTCCCATCATTGGTTGAAGCTGCTGGAAACTATAAAAACACACATTAAAAATTAATACAGATACAAAATGAAGAAGCCTCCTGTTAATTGCGGGAGGCTTCTTCATTTTACTTAATAGAATGTGTTAGGCTTCATTTAATGAACGCAAATCCACCGGCACTAGTCTTGATACACCTTGCTCAACCATGGTAATACCGTAGATGATATCCGTACTAGCCATTGTTCTCTTATTGTGTGTTACAATAATGAACTGAGATTCACCTGAAAACTCACGAATGATGTTATTGAATTTATCAATGTTTGCATCATCCAAAGGTGCATCAACCTCATCAAATATACAGAACGGTGCTGGCTTGATCAAGTAGATTGCAAATAGGAGAGAGATTGCTGTCAATGTTTTCTCGCCACCTGATAATTGATTGATGGATAACGGACGTTTACCCTTAGGCTTCGCCATTATCTCAATTGCAGAATCCAATGGATTTTCAGGATCAACCAATTTTAAATCACAGGTATCTTCATCCGTAAACAAGGAACGGAATACACGAATAAAATTATCTCTAATCTTTTCGAACGCATCTAAGAATGTTGCTTTAGCTACAGCATCAATTTCGCCAATCGTTTGCATCAAAGATTCTTTTGATTTAGCTAAATCTTCTTTTTGCGTTGTGATAAACACATGGCGTTCTTTAATCTCTTGATACGCCTCCATAGCCATAGGATTGATAGGTCCTAGTTTATCCAGACTATTTTTTATTTTAATAACTTTTTCTTTTAATTCATTTTCAGATAAGAGTACCTCTTCGAAATCTTGATTTGCAAGAATCGCATCTAAATCTAAATTAAATTCCACATTCAATCGTTCTTTGATAGAACTCAATCCAAGTTTTGTTTCCGTAACACGGTTTTGTAATGCCAATAAAGCTGCATCACAATCTTCACGCATACGACGAACTTCTTTCACTTCTTTTTCAACTTCATCAATACGTACACGAGTACTGTAGTAATCTTTCTCTGCTTCATGTACGCCCAATTCTATGCTTTCTTTTTCTTTATAGAAGTTGATCAATTCATCTTCGCTTACATCGGCACTGTCAACCATCTGACGAATTTCTCCGTTAGCTATTTCTAACTCTTCATGGTTTTTAGTAATGCGTTCTTTGCTTTGATCAAACGTAGTTTGTTTGTAACCAATTTCTTGTTCCAAACTATTTACTCTGTTTTGCTGCTGATGAAAACCAATGTTTTCTTGGTTGTAAACAGCCGATTTATTACTTAACTGTGTAGTATGTAAACTCAACTCATCGTTTAATAAATTTAAACGCTCTTCATAACTTTCAAGTTCTTCTTTACCTGTTTGAGCAAGAGGGGTATTTATTTCAATTTCTTCTTGAATCTTAGCAATTTTATCTAATACATCTTCTTTACGAAGGCTGTTATCAGAAAGCATTGCAGCCAGCTGTTCTTGCTTCGTTTTTAAAGTAATATATTCACTATTGATTAAATTGATTTCTCTACGAACTTCTTCAATTTCAGATTTCTTCGTATTTTCTTTCAATAAATAGAATTGCTTTAACTTCGAATCTAATATCAAACGAATGTCTTCAATTTCGTCTGTAATTTGTTTGATATCTACTTCAAGCTTTTCCATATTCTTAGCTCTACCAATTCGCTTGCCTTCAAACAAACCAACAGAACCACCAGAAATGCTGTATTTACGCTTCGCTAGCTTACCATTTTGTGTAATAAATACAGATTGTGGATCATTCGGAATAATGTCTTGGTTACCTGTGATAATATATACACCATCTAAAATATATTGAATTAAACCTTTGTATTTGGTGTCGTATTCAACAATATCCAATGCCGCAATGCACCCTTCAAATGTATTCTTTGGTGAAGATTGAAAATTATTAAAACGGGCTTGTACAAAGAAATTGGCTTTTCCTTTTGCAGCATCGCTTAATAAATTTACTGCTTGTATTGCTTGTGCTTCGTTCTCTACTACATAGTAGTTCATGAACGATTCCAAGTAATTTTCAATACACAAACGATACGATTCATCGCAGGTTAATATATCTGAAAGGAGAGGAGTGTCTTTTCCCCAAGATGCATTCTTCTTCAAAAATTTAATTGCATCCGGGAAACCTTCCAAGTTCTCAACCATTGATTTTGTTAAATTAAATTCATTTTGTTTTGAATCTAATTTACGGTTCGCCTTAGTTAATTGATCGCGTATTTGTTCTATCTCTTTTTCAAGTAAAACAACTTCTTCTTGTATGCGTAACTCTTCAGCTTGAATGGATTCTAATTCTGCTAATTTAAAATCAAGGTTACGTTTTACTTCAGCAGCTTTAGTTTCGAATTCAGAAATGTTTGCCGAATGAGTAGACGTATCGCTCGCAGTTTTTTCTAATTCTTGTTTTAATGCAGATAATTGTATCGCTAAAATTTCGAGGTGTTTCGTTGCTTGATATACCGCCTCTTGCTTATGTTTGTATGCATTGCTCGCATTCGCAACTTCGTCTTGAACAACTTTATTTTTTTCTTTTTGCTCTTCGTATTCTTGTTTTAATTTCTCAACTTTTAATGAGATTTCTTCAAAAATCTTTTCTGCAGATTCTTTTTCCTGCGTAAGACTTTCTAAACTAAAAGAAGCTCTATCGTTGCTTTGCTTATCTAATTCAATTTGATCTGTTAATGATTTACTTTTATCATTTAAAAAACGAAGACGTTCATTTTTTATTTTCTTATCACTTTCAAATGAACGTATTAAATTCACATGTTCATTCAACGTTTTTTGTCTGTCGGCTAATAATTTTTCTTTATTAACCATCTCTAACTTTATACGCTCAACATCACTTTCCTTTTCGTTTATTTGAGAATTGTAATTTGTACGCAAATCAGTTTGTTCATCCAGCTGTTTGTTTGTGTTTAAAATCTCTTCGTGTTGAGATTGCACACTCACTTTAGCTAAATCAATACTTACTGTTTTATACTCTTCTTTAATTTCGTAATACTTCTCCGTTTGTTTTGCCTGCTTTTCTAGCGACTTTAAATTTTTATTGATTTCAAAAAGTAAATCCTCAACACGCTCTAAATCTTTATCTGTTTCTTCTAATTTCTTCAGCGTTTGTTTTTTGCGCATTTTGAATTTTGAAATACCAGCAGCTTCTTCAAACAATTCTCGACGAGAGCCATCTTTATCATTCAAAATATCATCTACCATTTTCAATTCAATAATGGCATACGAATCGGAACCAATACCTGTATCTAAAAACAAGTCATTGATATCTTTCAAACGACAGGTTACGCCATTTAACAGATATTCACTATCGCCTGTACGGTAATAACGACGGGTAATAGTAACCTGAGAATATTCCGTAGGAAGTAAATTTTTGGTATTGTTAAACGACAACGAAACCTCTGCCATTTGTTGTGGCTTACGGTTTTTAGTACCGTTAAAAATTACGCTTTCCATTTTGTCCGAACGCAAAGCACGCGTACGTTGCTCACCCAATACCCAACGTATTGCATCCACAACGTTTGACTTGCCACAACCGTTTGGCCCAACAATACCCGTAATACCCTCATCAAAATTAATGACTACTTTATCACCAAAACTCTTAAATCCCTTTATTTCTAACTTACTTAATTGCATGGATTTCCCTTCAATTATATATATTTAATCTCTTAAAAATAAGATATTTGTAGGGGAGATACTGCCCCCATTATACCCGTTTATCAACAGTTTTATGCACAAAAATGCGTATCACTTATTTTATTCGTATATTGATGATATATTTATAATCTACTGATATGGAAAATATTAAGATTCTTTTTTGGGTTGTAGCGATTGGTTTTTACATTTATACACAATTGAAAGATTCTTTTAAAAAGAATAAAAACGCCAATCCTGCTCCAGCTCCAGCTTATAATTCAGAAAGTAATAGACCAAAAGCCTATTCAAAGCCAATAACAAAACTTCCTACAATACCGGTAAGTTCGTATACCGCACCGACAAGTTCCTATCAATCGACCACTAAAAAAGCGTCTAAACGTTACCAAAGTAAATACAATAAAGCGGAGGAAATGCGCCAATTATTAGAAGAATTAGATGGAACTAAACCAAAAGAAATTGTTAGAGAAGCGTTTTACAAAAATACGGATAACGATATAGACCCTAGCAAATCGTTATTTAAAGAAAAGAAATCAAAAGAAATTGAAGACGAACATTTAACGCCTTATTCATTAACAAATAAAAAGAAACATCCCTTGCTACAATTCCTTTCAAATAAAAACAATTTAAGAAATGGGTTTATTACAGGAGAGATAATGAAGCGACCATTATAATCCCGATTAAAAGGAATGATGAATGTATAAGATTACCGTGATATGAATAAGTATATCGTAACTTTTTTTTGTGTTCATAAGCAATCTTAGTATCTACTTATTTTTTTCAAATCTAGATTCAGACAATTTAATTACTTCCAGTCCGTTTTTTCAATCAAGTATTCAAAATGCAATACTTTTTTTCCGTAATAGTCAAAGTCTATTTCATTTACTTTTAGGGCTCCAATTTTTGATACCGCAATCTGTGATCGTGTGTTTGTGGATCCTACATGAAAAAACACCTTGTCGACAAATTGAAATGCATAATCAAGTAGCATTTTTTTAACTGATTTATTGTATTGTCTGCCCCAATACTGTTTTGCTAAAAATGTATAGCCAATAGCAATAGTGCAAGTCTCTGCTTTATAATCATAATAGCGTGTTGAACCAATGATTTCACTACTTTCCTTATCAATAATAAGGAAAGCCATATGAGACTCAACAGCCTCGTCAAAGAATAGCTGAAAAACTTCTTTTTTATATCTGTCTTTTGTAGGATGTTGTTCCCAAATGAGTGGATCACTAGCTACTTTATGAAGCACATCAAAATCATATTCAGTTAGAGGTGTTAAACGGATTAGATTATCTTCAAGTATATTTGGTTGCCAGTTGATTGTAATCATTATACAGAATAGTTTTAGCTCCTTATTATTTTGTCTATTATAAGTTGTAAAAGATAAATTTAGATAAAAAAAGATCCCGCTAAATAATTAGCGGGATCTTTTTTTTAATCTCTTAATCTAACTTATGCTTTAGCATCTGGATTCACCAAACGAATAACATGCATATAATGTAATACTTTTATAACAGGATAAGTAGGATCAAATTCGTACCACTTCATAGCGAAGTTAGGTCTGCTACCATACATGTGGTGATTGTTTTGAAATAATTCGCCACCTAATAAAACATCCATTGCTAATGTGTTTCTAGAAGCATCTTTGTTATCAAAATTTTGATAGCCTAATTTATGTCCAAACCAGTTAACAATAGCACCGTGTACAGGTCCCATTAAGAAATGTATTGGTAACAATAAATATAGATACCACATATGTGGTGGAACAAAAGCAATGTAAAAGAATACATATAAAGTACCCCAAACAATTCTTGAGATCCATGAGTCGCCCATGTTATCTATGAAAGACCACTCGGGTAAATTTTTACTAAATTTGTCTTCTAATGCATTCTCCCTTCTTAAAACAGAATTGTAAATATTCTTCGTTTTGTACATCATCACAAATGCATTTCTAGAATACAACGGAGAGTGTGGATCCTTTTCAGTATCGCTATACGCATGGTGCATTCTATGAAGTGCACCATATGCTCTTGGGTTCAAATAAGAAGAACCTTGAGTTATGTACAAGAATATAAAAAAGAATTTTTCCCAGAACTTATTCATTTTAAACATTCCGTGCGCAGAATATCTGTGCAAGAAAAATGTTTGGCTGAACAAAGATAAATACCAATGTGCAACAAAGAAGATGATAATAGGCCAAGCTGTACCAGTCATTTTTAGGATATTTTGGTTTTGTTTAGAACAACAAATTTAGTGAATTAGTTGCGTAAAAACGTGATTTATTTATAAGTGTATTGATTTAAGTTGATTAATACGATGTTAGTGCAAAAGAAATAATATTAGCACCCATTTGTAAGGCTTTTGTACGTATTTCATCCGAGTCGTTATAGATTTGTTTGTCTTCCCATCCATTACCTAAATCGCATTCATAGGTGTAAAATAAGACCAATCTTCCCTTATATAAAACACCATAACCCTTAGGTGTTTTTCCATCATGTTCATGCACTTTAGGTAAGCCGTTATTGAAATTATATTTCTGATGATAGATTTCGTGCGTAAAAGGCAATTCAATAAGTTCTGATTCTGGAAATATTTTTTTTATTTCTGGACGAATAAATTTATCCATTCCATAATTATCATCAATGTGTAAGAAGCCACCACCAATTAAATAATTACGTAAATTTTGAATTTCATTTGATGTAAAAACGACATTGCCATGCCCCGTCATATGCACGAAGGGGTATTGAAAGATGTCTACACTACCAGCTTCTACAATACTTTCTTCAGAAGCAATATTCACTCCAACATTCTTATTGCAAAACTCAATCAGATTGGGTAAGGATGTTTTGTTTGCATACCAATCACCACCTCCTTGATATTTTAATTTTGCAATCTTAAAAGATGGCTGTAAGGTAGAGGAACTAAGTAATAGGAGAGAAGTAAGTACTATTAAAATTGTTTTCATTTCTCTTGAATTAAATTCAGAATATGACAAGAAGCAATTGCTGCTGTTTCTGTTCGCAAGATAGAATTTCCTAAGGATATTTTAACAAATCCTTTATCAACTGCTCTTTTTACTTCCGTTGGGGTAAAATCACCTTCAGGCCCAATTAATACTAGACATGATTGATGCGCTTCTACCAATTTCATAAGTGTTGGTTTCGGATCTTCGTCTAAACAAGCAATTAATTTATATACATAGGACGAAAAATCTTGTTCCAAGAACTGATTATACGTTATCAACTCACTAAAATGTGGTAGAAAAGGTTGTCCGCTTTGTTTGATTGCAGCGAACGATGTTTTTTCTAATTTAGATACCGTTAAGTTTTTTCTTTCTGAATGTTCGGTTAACACAAAACTAAATGCGTCTACGCCAAACTCGGTACATTTTTCAACGAGCCATTCCATGCGTTCCATATTTTTAGTAGGAGCGATTGCAATGTGAATAGCTGCTTCGGATCGTTTATCTAGCTTTTGTTCTTCAATTATTTTATATCCGCATTTGCGATGATCTGCTTTTGTGATTTCAGCAGAAACAATAATGCCATTACCGTTTGTCACAGTAATGGCATCACCTTCTTTTAATCTAAGAACTTTTACAACATGAACAGATTCCTGTTCATCAAGTATGCATGAATAAACGTCTTTGTTTAAAAACAAATGGCTCATTATTATTGCTTACCGTTCGAAATTTCGATGTTGATTGATTTTCCTTTAATTTTATTGTTACGCATACCGTCCATAACTTGGTCAACCAAATCATGAGGAAGTTCAACAAAAGAATATTTATCGAAGATATCAATTTGTCCAATTTGAGAACCTTTGATGTTTGCTTCACCAGCAAATGCACCAACGATATCACCAGGAGAGATACGATCGATACGACCAACGTTTACGAATAAACGTGCCATACTTGCATCACTTGTTCTTGGTCTAGGCGTTCTTTCACGTCTTTCGCCACCATCACGGTCTCTTGAAGCAGCTGGTCTATCGCCGAAACGTTCTGAAGAACGACCATCTCTACGAGGTGCATCTCTTCTGTCTCCACGATCAAAACGGCCACCACGATCATTACGATCGCCACGGTTACGATCACCACGATCTTCATAAACTTTACGTTCTGGCTCAGCCAAATCTTTCATTTCTTTTGAAAGTAACGCAATCGCAATTTGATCCGATGTAATTCCTTTTTCTTTGTATTCTTCTAATAAATCAGACCAAATTTTGATGTTTGGTTTCTCTAATTCAGCAGTAATACGTGTAGCTAATTTATCTTTTTTGTAAGCAATTAATTCCTGACGTGTAGGAGTTTCTGCTTTTTCGATTGTTGCTTTTGTGTAACGTTCGATGTCTCTCAATTTGTATTTCTCATCATTAGTAACTAATGTGAATGATTTACCTAATTGACCAGCTCTACCTGTTCTACCGATACGGTGAACGTAATTTTCGATATCCAAAGGGACATCGTAGTTAATTACTGCATCAACACCTGTAACGTCAATACCACGTGCTGCAACGTCTGTAGCAACAAGAATATTTGCTTGACCTTTACGGAATTTGTTCATTACATCCGTTCTGTCACGTTGTGTTTTATCACCGTGTAAGCTGATAGGATTGTGACCGTACGCTTTTAATTCGTCTGTAACTTCTTCAACTTTACGTTTTGTGTTACAGAAAATCAACATCAATTGTAAGTTATTCAAATCAATAATTTGAGTAACAATTTCTGTTTTTTGAGCATTGCGAACTAAGTAATAGAATTGTTCAACCGTACTGATTGTTAATTCTTTTCTCTCAATTTTAATGATCTCAGGATTGTTCTGGAAACGTTTAGCAAGTGCCAAGATAGGCGGTGCAAGCGTTGCAGAGAATAAAACTGTTTGACGTTGTTCTGGCAAACGTGTCAAAATTAATTCGATGTCTTCTCTGAAACCCATGTTCAACATTTCATCTGCCTCATCTAAAATGATTTGAGAAATGTTAGAAGCATTTAATGTGCGTCTATCTAAGTGATCAATAATACGACCTGGAGTACCTACAACAATGTGTGCACCAAATTTCAAGTCTTTAATTTGTCTTTCGATTGATTCACCACCGTATACAGCAAGTACACGTAAGCCTTTTTTGAATTTAGATATTTTTTTTAATTCAGTTGCAACTTGTAAAGCAAGTTCACGCGTAGGGCAAAGGATTAATGATTGTGTTTGGTTGATAGAAATATCAACATGTTCAATAGCAGGGATACCGAAGGCTGCAGTTTTACCTGTACCTGTTTGTGCTTGACCTGTAAGGTCTTTGCCTGTCATTAAAATTGGAATTGTTTTTTCCTGGATAGGAGTAGCTTCAGAATAGCCAATAGATTCGATAGCCTCCACAACTTCAGGAGACAAACCAAGGTCTTTAAATAACATAGGATGTTTTTTATTTATTAAATGAATTATTTCGTCGTCTTTTCTAGATTACATAATATATCCGAAAGGTGTAATGAAAAAATACCTTGGGACATCAAAATCTATTAATCTTAGAAACAGATTGACAAGTAGCATAGCCTACCTCGAGACTATTGGGTGGTATTTTATCAGCGGTACGTTGCACGTACATTCCTTGTGAATTAAGTCAGCCATTTGCCAACACATTACTCAAAAGACATGCAAAGATAACTAATTTATTGATATAAAGAAATTTCTAGCAAAAATATTATGGAAGGGTAGTTTATGCTTCACCTTGTATGTAGGTTTATGCTTCACCTTGTATGTAGGTTTTTCCTTTATATTTAAGCGCAACACCAATAAATAAAATAGCAGTAACAAACATTAACAAGGCATACATATAGAAATAGGCCTCATGTTTGAATCGATGAAATACAACTTTATAGTGTTCAGGTAATGCTGATCTTTTTATTGTGCTAATATTATTCCATCCATTATCTTGAAGGGTAAATGAGTTGGATGGAGCATCTACTTTACCTACTAAATAGGTACCAGAAAGCGAAATGGTATCTAAAACACCTGTCTTTATGTTCTTTTGAAGTATAAAAAGACCTGATCCCTCTTCAAATTCTATTTTTTCTCCTTTTATCGGTGTATAGTTTTCTAGTGAAATTGAAGTTGTTGAGCCAACTTTAATTGTTGCAACTTCAACATGAAGATTGTTATAATGTGATATTACAGCTACTAAAATATTACCCAATGAAATTGAAAACATAAAGATCCCCATTACTGTTGATTTCATTTGATTGGGAGCCTGGGTATATGAAAACTCTAAAGCCGTTATAGATACCATTACTTCAGCCATGGTTAAAATTAAATAAGCCAAAAACTGCCACCAAACACTTGTCTCGATTCCGTTAGAAATTCTTTTTTCAATATATGCTACGACTAAAAAAGCAAGTACACACATAAACATGCCAATCAATATCTTAATTAAAGGCTTTAATGTAATAATTTTATTAAGTGCTGGATATATGTATAAAGAAAAGATAGGAATCAGAATAAGAACTAAAATTGGATTGGCTGCTTGTATCTGAGAGGGAAGCAGTGTGAATTGTATAAATCCGAATAAATCGATTTCCTTATTTAAGAAAGCACTTTTAGATTGATATACCCAGGTACTTGCACTTTGATCATATAAAGACCAAAAGATTGCAATAAAAGCAAATATAAAAACCAACCGGCCGATTGCAGATAAAGCTTCCTTACTAAAAATTGTTTTAAAATAAGCTTTTCCAAATGGAGGAACATGAACGAATCTATTTCTGCCCGACCAAAATATGACTGTAGCGACAAACATCAATATGCCTGGTAATCCGAATGCATACGCAGGGCCGTAGTGTTCCAATAAATATGGAATCAGTAACGTACTAAATAGCGATCCGAAATTAACGGCGAAATAAAATATTGAAAACACTTTTTCAATTAAGTGTTTATTATTCGTTCCAAATTGATCACCCACGTGTGCAGAAACACAAGGTTTTATGCCACCTGCACCAATGGATATTAATGTTAATCCCCAAAATAAACCTTCCTTCGATTCATTGAGTGCTAAAACCAAATGACCAAAACAATAAAGTACAGAGAGATATAAAATGGTTTTGTATTTGCCAATAAAAATATCAGCTAAAAATGCGCCTAAAATAGGAGTGAAGTACACTGCAGAATTAAATGTATGCGCCCATTCAGTTGAAGTACTTTCAGTCATATGTAAATAACTGGTCATAAAGACGGCAAGTATCGCTCGCATTCCATAGAAGCTAAAACGTTCTGCAGCTTCGTTACCAACAATAAACGGAATACCTGAGGGCATTCCGTTTGTTGTTGATGTTTGTATTCTTTGATTATTCATAGGAAAGATTGATAAAAAATATAGGATCAATTATGAATTTATTTTCCGCCTAATTCAGAATAAATATGTTCTACATCTTTTAATTTACATAACTCCGTTCCAAAATTCATTGTTGCTGCCGTACCGCAAGCTACTCCGTATTTTAAAACATCTTCATATGATTTACCTCTAGATAAACTTAATACCATACCAGCAACCATACTATCTCCAGCACCTACCGTACTTTTCTTTTCAATTTTTGGTGCAACTACATGATGAATCCCTTCTTTAGAAGCAAGCAATGCACCATTTTCCCCCAAAGAAACCACAAGAATCTCAACCTTTCCTGAATGGATAATTTCCATTGCAGCTGCTTCTTGCTGTTCTTTAGTAACCAATTCTTTACCAACAATTTCACTCAATTCATTGATGTTTGGTTTGCATAAAAATATCCCTTCTTTTAAAGAATGTTTTAATGCATCTCCAGAAGTATCTAGAACCAAACGCGCATTTTTCTGCGAAACAATTTTTGATAAACGAGAATAAAACTCGTCAGGCACCCCTTTAGGCGTACTACCACTAACTACAAAATATTCAAAATCATTTTTAGGATCTTGAATCACCGCAAGCATTTGTTCCCACTCTTCTTTATAAATTTCAGAACCAGGCATTCCAAAACGATATTGGTGATTGGTCTCACGTTCAACAACTATAAAGTTTTCTCGTGTCCAATTTTTAATTTGAAATGTGATTTGTTCAATCCCTTCTTCTGTAAGCAGGGATTTGAAATGGTTGCCCGTATCTCCACCAATAGGGTAGAGCGCTACAGATTGACCTTTTAATTTCTTAATAGCTCGAGATACATTTATACCGCCACCACCTGGTTGGTATATAGGATTATCACAGCGTAATTTGTGCTCAGGTTGTACACGATCAACTGAAGTGCTTTTATCAAAAGCGGGACTCAATGTCAGTGTAAAAATAGAACTTTTCATATCTTTTAATTTTCTTCTAATGCTTCTAATATATCAATTAAGGCATCCATATCTTTCCAACCTGGACGTTGTTCATCGCCACCTTTTATAGCAATTCCTTTTAATTCTAATGACTGAATAAAAGAAATATCTTCTTGTTCAATCGGTAATTCCCATAAAATGGGATATTGTTCATTTAATGTTATAATAAGATCAGAATGATCTTTCCAATCCATCCACTCCGAAACATCGAGCAAAATATAAGAAGATTCATCAAATATTTTATAATTGAGTGAAGTTAACTGATGTAATATATTAGTGGAGGAAAGACTAATTTTTTGAATACACTTAATTTCATTCAATTGAGTTTGTGTGATTCCATCAATGGATTCAAATAAAATATAATCTGGTTGATAATATTCTTGAATGGAAGAAAGTGTTTGCGGATTTAATACAGAAATGCTTGCTACTGTTTGAATACCAGATAACCAAGATGTTATTGCTTTAAACAAATTTGGATCGACATATCTGTCAGATTTCTCATCTGCTTCAAAACTCATAAATTCAACACCCATTCCTGCCGCATAACGTGCATCTGAGAGGTTATTAACGGAATTTAATATTACCGGAATCGTTAATCCCATTGTATTTTCTAATTGTAATTAAATCTAAATATGGGATAATTTATTCATAAATTTGTTAAAATGTAAAGAAACTAAGTAAGCTATTTATTGGTTACTTCTGGATAGAATAAGGAATTCACTGAAAATGAGTAAAAAAGGAAGAGTTTTAGTTGCCATGAGTGGCGGTATAGATAGTTCGGTTGCAGCAGTAATGTTACACGAACAGGGGTACGAAGTGATTGGTATGACGATGAAAACGTGGGATTATGCCAATTTGGGGGGGAGTAAAAAGGAAACTGGTTGTTGCAGTCTTGATTCTATTAATGATGCACGTAATATCGCAGTAAGTTTAGGATTTCCCCATTACATTGTTGATATACGTGAAGAATTTGGCGATTATGTAATTAATCATTTCAATAAAGAATATTTAGATGGACGTACTCCCAACCCATGTGTATTATGCAATACACATATTAAATGGGATTCTTTATTGAGGAGAGCAGATAAAATGGATTGTGAGTTTATCGCCACAGGGCATTATGCAAAAGTACGGGAAGAAAACAATCGTTTTGTAATATCTAAAGGTTTGGATGAAAATAAAGACCAATCCTATGCATTATGGGGTATCTCTCAACAAAGTTTAAGTAGAACGACTTTTCCTCTGGGACATCTACATAAAACAGATATTAGAGCGATGGCAACTGAAAGAGGTTTTATGGACTTAGTAAACAAAAGCGAATCCTATGAAATATGTTTTGTTCCTGATAACGACTACAGAGGATTTTTAAAAAGAAGAAATCCTGGTTTAGAAGAAGAAGTTAGAGGAGGCGAATACGTATTAGAAGATGGTACTGTTGTTGGAAAACATGAAGGATATCCTTTTTACACCATTGGTCAACGTAAAGGCTTAGGGATTTCATTGGGTTATCCTGTATTTGTGACAGAAATTCAAAAAGATACGAACAGAGTGATTTTAGGAAAAGAAGAAGGCTTGAACCGCGACGGAATGTGGGTGGATCAACTTACCTTATCCAAATACGAAAACATAAAAGGCAACGTTAAAGAAGCAATAACCAAAGTTCGTTATAATGATGATGGAACACCATCTACAATTGAACAAATTGGCGACGAAATTAGAGTGACGTTTCACGAATCTGTTAAAGCAATTGCACCAGGGCAAGCAGCAGTATTTTATGAAGGAGACGATGTAATTGGAGGTGGTTGGATAAAATCAAGCTTTAAACAAAACGGATGATCAAAAAAATATTTTTTATATGTGTTGTAATTGGTTGCTTTTCTTGTAAACGCAACAATGATTCTGTACCTACATTAACCGGCATAGAATATTTCCCAACGGATATTGGAAGATATTGGATTTATAACGTACATGAAATAAAATACAATAGCCTCATTACGGATACCACATACAATCGAAAAGATGTCATCCACGAAGTATATATTAATAATAATACTTTAATATATGAATTGTATCGATTTTACAAACCAACAACAACAGTAGATTGGCCACTTCAACCTGATTCTGTTTGGGCTTTCACTACAAACCAAAATCAGATTACAATCAAAGAAAATAACATCGATTATATACGATTGGTTTTTCCATTATCAACAGGAAAAATATGGGATGGTAATACCAAAAACATCAGTGGACCGGATTTATATGAAGCAACCAATTTTCAACAACCGTATATGGTTGGTTCAACGAACTATTCTGAAACGGTAAATGTGAATGAAGAGCATACCTTAAATTTTGTATCAAAAGATTATAGAAATAGGGTATATGCAAAAAATGTTGGCATGGTGTATAAAAAATACGAACAAGTACAATACAATTCAGACCCTGCAAACATTGGTTTACAAATAATAGAATTTGGGAAGATCGTGGAAGAAACACTCATAGATTATGGTACTCCGTAGTCGATTAATCTATACTTTTTTATTATTAATAAGCAGTTCATACTTGATATGTGCTCAAACAAATACGTATATAATTTTTTTAAAAGATAAACAAGGCAGCATTGGTAACGTAAACACACCAGAGAATTTTTTATCTGCCCGTTCAATCTTAAAAAAAAAATCATCTGGCATACCCATTGATTCAATGGATTTGCCCGTTTCAGAACCGTATTTGAATATTTTAAAAACTGAAGGTGCAGAAATTCGGTATACGTCAAGATGGATGAATGCGGTGTGTATACAGGCTACATCAGCCTCCTTTAATCAAATAACTTTATTGCCATTTGTACAAAATAGCACTACAACTTTTAATCGTTCTGCAGCAAAAAATACATATACCACTGAATTAAGTTTACAATCGAATAATTATGCATCGAATTATACAGATTTTTTAGGAATAAATTATATGCATGATCTTGGAATAAAAGGAAAAGATGTTTTAATAACCATTACAGATTCTGGATTTCCAGGAGTTGATACACTAACTGCGTTCAAACATTTATGGAATAATCATCAGATAATACATACCTACGATATTGCAGATAATGAAAATAACATTTATAATGACGACAATCATGGAACGTATATGCTGTCTGTACTCGCAGCAGATGCGCTAAATTATAAAGGTATCGTTCCAGAAGCCGATTTTATTTTATTACGAACGGAAGTAGCAGCGACTGAATCAAATTTAGAAGAATACAATTGGCTAAGAGCAGCAGAAATCGCTGACAGTTGTGGTGCTGATATTATATCTGTATCTCTTGGATATACTACTTACGACAATACAATAGATAGTTATACTTACAATCAAATGGATGGAGAGACCAGTGTTATTGCTAGGGCTGCTGATATTGCTTATAAAAAAGGGATGCTGGTTGTATGTAGTGCAGGAAACGACGGGACGAATTATTGGAAATACATAGGTACACCTGCAGATGCAAAACATGTTCTTGCCGTAGGATCGGTAGATGCGAATAATATGAAGTCCAGCTTTAGTTCATTTGGCCCAACTGCAGATGGTAGAATTAAACCCGATCTGTGCGCACTAGGTAATTCTATCACGTGTATTAAGCCTAATGGGGATATGTTTGTAACAGGAGGAACATCTTTAGCAACACCAATGATTGCTGGAATGTTAGCAGGAATGAAACAAACTTTCCCGACACTTTCTAATGAACTTCTCAAAAGTTTATTACTTCAATCTTGTGATCATTATTCAAATCCAAATAATTCAATTGGTCATGGTACCCCTTATTTCCCTAGGATATTTTCCTTTGCTTCCATTTACACGAAAGAATCTACTTTTTTAATTGCACCAAATCCATATCAAAACGGACAATTAATCTTGAAGGTCCCTAATAGTAACGAACAATACACCATAAAGATCTTTGATAATCAAGGTCGATTAGTCTTAAACAATACCATTATAGCTCAATCTAATTTTATTGAACTGAAAGAGTGGGTTGTAGGATTCTGTGAAGGGATGTATTTTGTTTCCATTGATTCTCCAAATGATAGAGAAACCATTAAATGGGTTAAATTATAGCCTTAACATTTCGTATATTTGCATTATGACAAACGTATTAATAGCACCAAGTGTATTATCTGCAGATTTTGGAAATCTTGAACGCGATGTTAAAATGATTAACTCTAGCAAAGCAGATTGGTTTCATATTGACATTATGGATGGCGTATTTGTTCCAAATATGTCTTTCGGATTCCCTGTTATGCAAGCGATTAAAAAACATGCGACCAAACCACTGGATGTTCATTTGATGATAGTAAATCCAGAAAAATATATTGAAGCATTTAGAGATGCGGGTGCAGCAAATATTTCTGTACATTATGAAGCATGCACACATTTGCATAGAACGATATACCAAATAAAAGATGCTGGCTGCAAAGCTGGTATAGCAATTAATCCGCATACACCGATACATCTATTAAAAGATGTAATAAAAGATATTGACTTAGTATGTATGATGTCTGTAAATCCTGGTTTTGGTGGACAAAAATTTATAGAACATACGTATCAAAAAGTACGTGAATTAAAGGCATTGATTCAAGAAAATAATGCCAGCGTATTGATTGAAATTGATGGTGGGGTAAATGATGTTACAGGGCCTAAATTAGTTCAAGCAGGTGCTGATGTATTGGTTGCAGGCAATTATGTTTTTTCTTCCAAAGACCCAATTGCTACAATTGAAGAAATGAAAAAAATCTAACCATTGATTATAGAAACTTGTCAGAATGTATATTGGTAAAATATTATATACGTTATTTTTCACATTCATTCTGACGAGTTTTTGCTATTCACAAAATGCTACGTTAAAAGGATTCGTTATATCACAGGCTGGAGATACCATACCTGGAGCTTATATTTTTCAAGACGATTCTATTTTTCTAACAACTAGTGATGATAACGGATATTACAAAACGATTATTCCTTGCTGCAAACCAGTTTTCATTAGTATAAAAAGTATAGGAATAAAAAGCAATCCAACACTCATAACGGCCAAATCCAATGAGACTATTTTATTCAATATTACTGCAGAAGAAGATGAAAGTAATGGGAAAGTCATTGAAATAATTGATTATGCAGCTAAGGATAGTATGGTGTATAATGCTATTGAAATAAATACTATTTCGGCAAAATATGTACCATCAGCTTTTGGAGATTTTTCAAAAGTATTGCCTTCCATGGCATTGGGGGTCTCAACAAATAATGAATTGTCTACACAATATTCTGTTCGAGGGGGAAATTACGATGAGAATCTTGTTTACATAAATGACATTCAAATATATTCTCCGCAACTTGCTAAAGCTGGACAACAACAAGGTTTGAGTGCTGTTAATCCCGATTTGATTAAACGAGTAAGTTTTAGTTCTGGAGGGTGGGAAGCCAAGTATGGGGATAAATTATCTTCTGTTTTAAATGCAGATTATAAAACTCCTAAAAAATATGCAGGATCAATCACAGCTGGTTTTTTAGGTGGCTCTGCCCATATTGAAGGAACAAATTTTAATAACCGATTATCATTTGTATCTGGTGCACGATTAAAGTCTGCGTCCTATTTGTTAAATACATTAGATACGAAAGGAGAGTACAAGCCTCGGTTTTGGGATTGGCAAACCGTAGTAACAATGGACATTACTTCCAAATCAAAATATGCCTACAACCCAGGTAAATCAACCTTAGATATATTATGTATTATTTCTAAAAATAAATATCAAGTTACACCAACTACACGACAAACTTCTTTTGGCACCTTAGATGATCCTCTACAGTTTGATGTAGCTTTCGACGGAAGAGATATTTTAACATACCAAACAACTCAAGGAGGCATTCGGTATAGTCATAAATTTTCAAATCGTTTTAAAACAAAGATTGGATTGAATGGGTATCAAACTTCTGAAAGAGAAACCTACGATATTGAATCTGGTTACAGAATTAGTTCAGTAGAAATAGATCCAACAACACCTGCATACAATAAGAATGTTGTAACAAAAGGAACGGGATCGTACTTTGAACATGGAAGAAATTTTCTCCATGCCAGTTCTATTATATTAAACAATAATAATACTTTTCATGCAAACAAATTCAATGCAATTGAGTTTGGTGCATCCTATACAAAAGAACACATTAACGATTATTACGATGAATATAATTTTACAGATTCAGCATCGTATGTAAATTTAACACGCTCTGTATATCAAAAAAAAATCTTGAATTCTTCTAGATTACAAGCGTATATACAACATGTTTTCAATATTGACTCAACCCATACTTTTGTAACAGGTGTTCGAATGAATTATTGGTCGTTAAATAAGCAATTGATTTTTTCACCACGTCTTCAATATTCCTACCAACCTCGGAAAAATAAATCGATCAAATTACGTATTGGTACTGGGGTATATCAACAACCTGCATTTTATAGAGAAATGCGCGCACTCGATGGAACTATAAATACTGATTTAAAAGCCCAACGCTCATATCATTTCATAACAGCTATTGATAAAAAATTTATGCGATGGGGTAGGCAGTTTACCTTCATCACAGAAGCCTATGTAAAATATATGGATCGAATTGTACCGTATGATTTATACGATGTACGCATACGATATTATGGAATAAATGACGGTACTGCTTATGCAACAGGTTTGGATATGCGTTTGAATGGTGAGTTTGTAAAAGGAGTAGAGAGTTGGTTTAATTTAGGTATACTAACAACAAAAGAGAACATCAATAACGATAATAGAGGATACATACGCAGACCAACAGATCAACGAGTAACGGCATCCATATTTTTCCAAGACTATATACCAAATAATCCAAGCATAAAAGTATATCTAAGTTTAATGTATGCATCTGGTCTACCATTTGGACCTCCAGGTAAACCGGAGTATCGTTCTTCATTGACTGCACCTTCCTACAAAAGAGTAGATATTGGTTTTTCTAAATTAATAACATTTAATGATAAGAACATAATTCAAAAAAGCACCTTTGAGTCTATTTGGATTAGTCTAGAAGTTCTCAATCTCTTAGGTATATCAAATACCATATCTTATTTATGGATACCAGATTATGCAGGTAATACCTATGCAATACCGAATACATTAACAGCAAGGGTTGTGAATTTGAAAACGATTGTTCGGTTTTAAATTTTTAGTTTCTAGGTGCTAGGTTCTAGTTACTAGACAAAATTAGATTTATTTCTAAGTTACAATGAATATAAAAAGAAGAATGTTAATTTTTAGTTCTCAGAAAAGTACAACGTACATTTTTAATATACAGTGCGTATGATTCAAATCATACGTTTCATCATAATTTATAATTCTGCATTCATAATTCATAATTAATTACTACCTTTGTAATGTTATTGGTTTATCTCATTCTTTGAGATGATTAAAAGGGAATTCGGTGTAAATCCGAAACAGTTCCCGCTGCTGTAAGCTCATACCAATCTTGTATTTTATTTAGCCACTGTCCCGATTGCGATCGAGATGGGAAGGTAAATGCAAGAGAGTAAGTCAGAAGACCTGCCAAAAAACACACTATTCGAAGCTTTCGGTGAAAAGGCTCGCGGATAAGTTCACTCATTAGTATGTCCCCATACTATTTTGTTGCATTTATCTTCCTATTGATTCACACAAGTTTTCGAATGATAAATAAATCATTTGATGCAGTTCTGTATTATTTACAACCGGTATGTATGGATTGTTCTATTGCTTTGTGCAATACGTTCAGAATCACTATTCGCGCAAACGAATAGTGACTCATCCTATCAATCAAAAGATGTAGAAATTATTGGCTATCGATACCAAGACTTTTCTGCTGGTAGCAAAACAATACAAATTGATTCTACCTATTTAAAAAATAACCCAGGTTCATTATCAGATGTGCTATCAAATCAATCTTCTGTATATATAAAATCATATGGCGTAAGTTCTTTATCGAGCATATCCTTAAGAGGAGGTTCGGCATCGCAGACCCAAACAACGATGAATGGCATGCTGCTTAATAGCCCTACAACTGGCCAAGTAGATTACAGCATTGTACCTTCATTTTTATTTAATTCCATGAACATTCAGTATGGATCACAAGTATCTTTAATGGGTAGCGGAGCAATTGGTGGAAGCATACATTTATCAAATGAAACCAATTTTGTTAAACGCAAGCAACTAAACATAAGCTACCAGCAAGCAAGTTTCGGCTCTTTGCTACCCATTATTAGCACTCGTTTGGGAGATTCCACACAACAATTTTATGCGGCTTTATATTACAAACAAGCGACAAATATCATCCCTTATTACGATCAAAATGAAAAGAAAAAATTAGATCATGCATTTCAAAAACAAGGAGGTATGTATTTAGATTATTCAAAACGTATAAAAAATAGTACGTTTAAATATTGGATGTGGTATCAACAATTTGACAAAGATATACCAGGAACTATTTCTGCCCCCTTCTCCGATGCAACACAATATGATCGTAATTGGAAACAAGGCTTACAATGGAATTGGGTAAAAAAAAGATCCGTGATTCAAACCAAGATAGGCTATCAATCTGATAAAATGAACTATCAATCCGATACATCAAACATACATTCCATTATTTACAGTAAACTGTTACAAGCAGAATTTGAATATAGATATACCCTTACATCAAACATTGTAGTATTAGCAGGTTCGCAAGTATTATTGCAACAAGCAAATTCAAATAATTTTTCTGACTCAAGTGTTAATCAAAATAAAGTGGGCTTCTTTCTTTCATCGAATATAAAATTATTTCATAAAAAAATAATCCTTGTTCCTTCTATCCGCAAAGAATGGGTCAAAAATTGGATTCCTTTTACGCCATCATTAGGCTTAGATTATCATTTGATTACATCACTTAAATTTCATGGCTTAGCTTCATATAATTATAGAGTCCCTTCTTTAAACGATTTATATTGGAATCCAGGTGGCAACGTAAACTTAAAACCAGAAAATGGTTGGAGCTATGAAGCAGGTATTGGTTTTGAAAAAATAATAAACAAAATTTCAGTCTATCAGGATGTTACAGTATATACCAGAACAATTAAAGATTGGATTTTATGGACACCCAGTTATGGTATATGGACACCCGAAAATATTCAACAAGTTTGGTCAAGAGGCTTGGAGTCTGAAACTCGAATAAGCATTCCTATTTCAAAAGTAACACTGCAAATAAAAAATTCATTTGCATTTACGAAATCTACCAATGAATCAAATTTGGCAAGTACAGACGAACGTATTCATAAACAATTAATTTATGTTCCGCTTTATAAAAATTCGTTTACAACATCCATTCAATTAAAAAGAATAAGTGTTGGGTGTATCTATAATTATACATCATGGAGCTTTATCACATCTGATAATTCAGACTATATAAACCCATATCATATTTTTGATACTTATGTTACTTACAGTACTCGTTTAGTAAAATCGAAATCAAGTATATCAATCAATGCGCGTATTAATAACATCAGCAATAAATCATACCAAGTTGTAGCAAGCAGGCCCATGCCTTTAAGAAATTATCAAGTTACCCTAACATATACGTTTAATTAATATCATGAAAAAACTATACACATGTCTATTACTCGTTGCACATTCGCTTTATGGAGTTGCACAAAATACATCAACATTTGACAATCTTCCATTAGATGCAAATGGATATTGGATCGGAGCAGATGGTTCAAAAGGTTTTACAGATGGCGATGCTTATTTTAAAATAAAAAATTCTGGTTATTGGTCAACTGGTTTCGGTTATTCAAATCATACTGACGTAACAACTGAAGGATATACAAATCAATACAGTGTATATACAGGAGGTGGAGTAGGAGGTTCATCCCAATTTGCTATTGGAAGAAACAAATCAATAATACAATTAAAAAATTCTGCTAAAACAAAAGAAGTGACTGGGTTTTATGTAGCCAATACAACCTATGCTGCACTATCCATGTTGAATGGAGATGCATTTGCTAAAAAATTTGGTGGCGCAATGGGTTCCGATCCGGATTATTTTCAATTAGCTATAACAGGATATAGAAATAATGCTGTTATAAGTGACACGGTGAAAGTAAAGTTAGCTGATTTTACATTTGATGATAATTCGAAAGATTATGTATTAAGTACTTGGAGATGGATTGATCTTAGATCGTTAGGCGTTATTGATAGTTTGATTTTCTTATTAAAATCAACAGATAATGGAGATTATGGCATGAATACACCAAGCTATTTTGCGATGGATCATTTTAATGAACCATTATATGACGAGGCAGTTGTAAATGGCAGCAAGCAGGCAATTTATAAAGACAGTTCGATATTTAAATCTTGGGCATCGACTTGTACAGTAACTAGAGGATTTCAAGATTTCGCACACCCTAATGGAGGTTACGCAAGTGCTGGTGAAGAAATTAATGGTACACTTAAAGCTGGTGCAAACGGTATTGTTTCTTTGGGAGATAATGGTATTGCAATTTTAGAATTCCCAGTTCCAATAAAAAATGGAGTAGGCCCCGATTTTGCAGTTTTTGAAAACGGATTTAATGTTGGTACAATTCAATTTCTAGAATTGGCTTTCGTAGAAGTAAGTTCAGATGGTATTAATTATGTACGTTTCCCATCTGTTTCTAAAACCAATGCAACATCCCAATTAGGCGGTTTTGAACCAATGGATGCTTCTTTAATTTATAATTTAGCAGGTAAATATGTAGCTAGCTACGGCACACCATTTGACTTAGAAGAATTGAAAAACAATGCATTATTAGACATTAATAATATTACGCATGTAAAAATTATTGATGTAATAGGAACAATTGATTTAGCTGTGTCCTCAAAAGATTCATTGGGCAATCCAATCAATGATCCATATGCAACACCTTTTGCATCTAGTGGGTTTGATTTGGATGCTATCGGCGTTATCAATCAAAATGATATGGCTACTTCAATCGTTAAAGCAAACAAGCAAATTATTCAAGTTTACCCAAATCCATCTGCTAGCCAATTTAATATTTCAGTGCTAGATCAATCCATTATTGGAGAAGAACTTTATATTTATGATGTGACTGGCTCAATCGTTACAAGTAAAACAATATCGGAAACAATGAACATTGACGCATCAAACTGGGATAATGGAATTTACTATATACGTATAGGCACAACAGCACAAAAAATAATTAAAATAAACTAATGCAAACAATATCCATTCGACTACTTGTTATTGTTTTTATTTGTATCTCTTGTAAACCACCGGCAAAGGAATCTGATCCTTTGCCGGATTTACAAAAGAAAGGTATCTATGTCGTTAATGAGGGTAATTTTCAATCAGGCAATGGCAGTGTGAGTTTTTATGATTCTGCTCAAAAAACTGTTACACAAGATATTTATTTCGCTAAAAATAATAAAACAGCAGGCGATGTATGTCAATCGCTCTATTTTTATGAGAATAATTTTTTCTTAGTTGTTAACAATTCTTCAAAAATTGAAATTTTGAATTCCGATTTTTTAAATACGAATACCATCACTGGATTAATATCACCAAGATACATTGCATTTTCCAAAACATACAAAGCATATGTGACAGATTTATACGGCAAAGGTGTTTCAATATTAAATACCCAATCACTGGACATAGAAAAGAAAATTACGATCAATTATTGGACAGAAGAAATTCTTCAATATAAGGATACCATGTACGTAACAAGTCCAAAAAGTAAATATCTATATTTGATCGATGTTGCAGCAGAAGTATTAAAAGATAGTATTGATATAGGCTTTGGAAGCTCTTCAATTGCTATTGATGATAATAATTTTATCTGGTTATTATGTGATGGAAATCAAAGCAAATCGATTTATCCATCATTAAAATGCATCAATCCTGTAGATAGGAGTATAGTCAGAAATATTACTGCTACAACATTTAATAGTTTGGCTTCTAAAATTCATTATAGCATACTAGATAAACATATATATTGGATTGAAAATGATGTCTATAAATTAAACACACAAAATATAAATTCCACAAAAGATATTTGTATTTCAGCTTTAGGAAAAACTTTTTATGGACTCACCATCAATCAAACCAATGGTGATATTGTGGTAAGCGATGCAGGCGATTATTCTCAACGTTCGACAATACATATATATAATAAAAAAGGCCTCGAAAGAGAATCTTTCAAGGCCGGCATTATTAGTGGATATATGTTGATTAAATAATTCCTAGAAAACGAATCCAATTCTAAAACCAACTTTAGGTCTAATCCCCGTATAGTCTTGTGATTCTAAAATTGAAAAACTACGATCGCTTTTCTGGTAGAAAAGTGGTGAAGAATTATTAGAAACTTTTAGTCCACCGCCTAGATACATGTCTAATACAAATGCGTTACCAGCTATCAACTGATAACCGAATACAGCTCCACCTTCATAAGATTCAATGGTGTATTTAAATGCTGGATATTGTATTGGAGTCGGGTACGGGTTATTATAATAATTGTTATTGTAAGGTGTAATCGATCTATTTATTTCAAAACTATTTTGGCCATAACGTCCATAAGGAGCAAAGTATAATCCACTCATTACTGATTTTCCTTTCAAAAAATAAACCTTAACCATTAACTCTGCAAAACCACCAGATGCTTTATCTTTTGAAGCTGTAGGTGTAGATGTATTGTTATTATTAGTCCCAAACAGATTTAAACCATTATTATTAGATTTATCTGAACTTTTAGATGCAGACATATATCCACCACTAATTTGTACTGAAACACTGGTTGAAATATACCGTTCATACGAAAGTGCAAAGGTAGATACTGCAAAAGCGGTTGGACTAATTTTAATACTATTTTTCTTAGCTTTTAAAGGTACCTCTTCTACTTGTGCAGATGTCATGAATTGAATACCCAATGTTAATACACTAAGAGTTATTGACTTGAAAAATAAAGAGCTTTTAAACATAGTTGCTGATTATTAATTTGATTTGGGTTTATTTAATTAAATTTACTTAATTAAAATTACTAAAGTTTAACGAATCAAACTATGCTTTTAGCTTATATTTGGATTGGATTTTTCACAATTGCTTTTTTATTAGGCCTCATTCGCACATTTGCCCTACCAGAAACAAGTTCTCTGTATAATTTAAATGCCATTCCTGAAATGGTTGTTGCCTTATTTGATTCTTCAAAAGGTGCTTTTGAATTAGCAATTGGGTTGACAGGTATATTAACCCTTTGGCTTGGCTTGTTAAAAATTGCTGAAAAAGCAGGTTTAATCGAAAAATTATCAAACTTTATTGCTCCCTTTTTCTCAAAACTATTTCCTGATATTCCTAAAGGTCACCCTGTATTAGGAAATATTTTAATGAACTTTTCTGCGAATATGTTGGGGCTCGACAATGCAGCTACGCCTTTAGGATTAAAAGCCATGCAAGGTTTACAAGAATTAAATCCCATTAAAGATACTGCCTCTAATTCTCAAATTATGTTTCTGGTATTAAATACATCTGGTTTAACCATCATTCCAATCAATATATTTATGTACAGAGCCCAGTTGGGCTCTAGTAGTCCGAGTGATGTATTTATACCTATACTCATTACTACATTCGTTGCTACCTTGGTTGGTATGATATTAGTTGGTATCAAACAAAAAATAAATTTTTTAGATAAAACATTATTACTATCATTAATAGGAATAACCTTTTTTATCTCCATTTTAATTGCGTTTTTTTTACAATTAACACCAAATTTGATTAAGCTCTATTCTGAACTTTCGGGTAACATTATTTTATTTTCAGTCATAATATTTTTTCTTTGGTATGGTCTCTATAAAAAATTAAATGTATTTGAGGTTTTCATTGAAGGTGCCAAAGAAGGCTTCGATGTTGCCATTCGAATCATTCCCTATTTAGTAGGTTTATTGTCTGCAATAACCTTATTCAAAGCAAGCGGTGCGTTTGACATAATCATTGTGGGTGTTAAACACCTATCAAGTAACAATCAACGCGTAATAGAAATTGCTCAAGCAATACCAACGGCCTTAATGAAACCATTAAGTGGGAGTGGATCTAGAGCCCTAATGATTGACACCATGACACAGTATGGAGCAGATTCTTTTACAGGTCGCTTATCGTGTATATTTCAAGGAGCTGTTGATACAACGTTCTACATTGTTGCAGTGTACTTCGGTTCTGTAGGAGTAAAGAATACACGTTATGCCATTAGCTATGGTCTGTTTGCTGATTTTGCAAGTATGATAGCTGCAATTGTTGTATCAATTTTATTCTTTGGATAATATCGTGAACAAAAAACTTGATACGTCTTTTTATTTGCGTGAAGACGTACTTCAAATAAGTAAAGATTTATTAGGGAAAGTATTGGTGACAAATATAGATGGAGAAATAACTTCAGGGATCATTACAGAAACAGAAGCCTATATGGCACCAGAAGATAAAGCTTCTCACGCCTATGGAAATAAAAAAACTGCGCGAACAGAAGTGTTTTATATGGAAGGTGCTATAGCTTACGTATATGTGTGTTATGGTATACACAATTTATTCAATGTAATCACAAATCAGAAAGACAAGCCACATGCAATCTTAATACGTTCTATTGAACCACTGGAAGGTATTGAAATAATGATGAAACGCAGAAATAAACATACTCTTAATAAAACAATTACATCAGGTCCTGGATCCGTATCAAAAGCACTAGGCATAAATAAATTACACAATAAACTATCATTAACCGGTAACACGGTTTGGATTGAAGATCGAAATATTATTGTAGAGTTCATTCATGCCACTAAACGCGTAGGAATAGACTATGCGGAAGAATACAAAGATAAACCTTGGCGATTTTATATAGATGGAACCAAATGGGTGAGTAAAGTGTAAATTAATTTATTATAAATACGTGTAACCAAATTATATAAATAGCATTATTAAATTATACCAATACAGAATATATGAAATTGATTCAAAAAATAATTTGTTTTTGCCTACTTGGATTAAGCCTTCAAGTTGCGGCTCAACAAGGTAATAGTTGTCCTGAAGACCTTTTTCCATATTACGATAAAGAGAAAAAGGCTTGGGGGTATGCGGATTTAATGGGCATGATGGTTGTGGAACCTATATTTACAAAAGTTTCCCCATTCAGTAGTAATAAAGCAATTGTTCAAAGAGGAAACTTATGCGGTGTTTTAGATTGCAATGGAAACTTAATAGTTCCTGTTCAATATGAAAAAATATTAAACTTTAGATACAATAAGGCTTGGGCTTTAAAAGATGGACTGTGGGGACTAATAGACGATAAAGGTAGAAATGTTTTGGCTCATCAATTTACAGATATGTATGCCATACACGGAACAGAATTGACTTGGATAAAAAAAGAAAATGTATGGGGTTTATTTGATGAAGACAAAACAAAATATATTATAACACCTCAATATACGGTTGCACAAGTGCTCTCGCCAAATTGTTCTTTAATTCAAAAAGATGGCAAATTAGGCGTAGTGAATCACGTGAATGGTGGCTTTTTATTAGAACCAAATATTGAACACGTAAAAAAGATTTCGCCAAGAGATATTATTTTTGATCAAGATGGCAAATGGGGAATATTCAATAACATCGGAAAGGTAACATTAAATCCAACCTACGATTCAATAGATGTCTTTAAAACGAATATTTTAATTGCAAAAAATGGTTCTAAATATGGCTTGTTAGATTTGTCGGGTGGAATTTTATTACCTGTAGAATATCAATCCATCGCGCCATACAGTAATGGGTATTTTAGAATTAAAAAAGACAATCTATTTGGATACGCTTCCATAAAAGGGAAAGTATATATAAAGCCTAAATACATTTATGCTAGTGACTTTAACAATGGCGTTGCAGTAGTTGCAAAAGACCAAACATTTGGCATAATCGATTTAAAAGATTCTTTTATTGTAAAACCAACATTTAAACAATTATCTATTTCTGAAACTAAAGAATATTATATAGGATCTATTAATGGAAACGATCAGCAATTATTAGTACCAATAACATCCAACATTTTCAAATCTAGCACATTTGAAAAAATCAATGCATCCGATTCTATTGAATTTATTCGCGTACAAGAAGGTAATCTAGGGTATTATTATAATGGTAAAACCAACAAAAATAAATTTGATACCGGTTTTGATGAAACTGAAAAGTTCGCAAACGGATTTGCAACTGTAAAAAAAGATGGAAAATTAGGACTCATTAATGAGAATGGAACGTATATACTTGAACCAAAATTCTCAAGCATAGAATCAGGTCAATTAGGAAAAAAACATTTTTATATTGTTTCTGAAAATGATAAAAAAGGATTATTCGATATCTCTGGTAAACGAATACTGGCATCGGAATATAATGCAATCCTGCTTACAGATCCAAATCACATTAAAGTTAATAAAGATAATTTTTGGTCTTTACTTCGAACAGATGGAACAATTGTTTCTACCTACATATATAACTATATGGACACAACGAATGTAATGCCTATACCTGTGATGCGTTCTAAAAAATGGTGTTTGATAAATCAAGATGGAATTGAAACGAAATTAATTAAAGCTGTTTCGATTAAAGCAGATTCATCCAATGCCAAGCTTTACATTGTAGAAACAGGTAAAACAAGTTATAAAATAAATAAAGTAGGAGAGAAGCAATAAATCAATATTGGCATATTTCATAATTCGTTACCAAAACTCCTATTTAATTTAGTACTTTTACACACGATATAATTCCAAAATAATATATATACATTATGACAACAGGCGAAATTCACACAAGTAAAGGTGTAATGAAAGTAGAATTCTTTGATCAAGATACTCCTATTGCAGTAGCAAACTTTGTTAAATTGGCAAAAAGCGGTTATTACGATGGCTTAAATTTCCACCGTGTAATTGAAGATTTTATGGTTCAAGGTGGTTGCCCAGACGGTACTGGTGCTGGTGGCCCAGGGTATTCTATTAAATGTGAAACAAAAAACCCTAGCCAACATCACGATCGTGGCGTTTTATCTATGGCCCATAGAGGCAAGGACACAGGCGGATCTCAATTCTTTATCTGTCATAGCCGCAAAAATACAGGCCACCTAGATGGTGTACATACATGTTTTGGTAAAGTTACAGAAGGTATAGAAATTGTTGATTTAATTATATTATACAATTGTGTTTTTAATGTATAGCCAGTTCCTGTAGCCGTATTATAATAAGTTGCAGGATAATAAGGTGTTTGAGCAAAACCAATTGTAACGCTCAAAAACAAAATAAATGTGTAGATTT
>NZ_CALMGQ010000092.1 GCF_937863595.1 uncultured Cytophaga sp. | reverse complement strand
ATTTCAAACATGGATTTAGAAATTACATTATTTGAATCACCTAAATACAATTGGGGTATTCGGGGAAAAAGTGGAGATGAACTGAATTTGAATTATAAAGTCGATGTATAGCAATTGAGAATTAAGGTGGTAGCATTTTTCAGTAAAAAGTTTTTTCCACAGTGAATTATTTCTACATACAATGTGTTAAATTCACTTATAGAAAAATAACAATTAAATATATGGCAGAATTATCCGTTTTAGAAAAAGAGCACGTTCAAGTTGAGTTAGATAAGTTGAATGCAGCGGTTGCAAAAGCAAGCGATTTTGAAGAAAAATTAGATTTAAAAGATAAGATTCATAATATGACCATGATTTTAAATGGCGTAAAACCATATGGTTCTATCAATTACTTTTGCGAGGGTTGTGGCTCTTAAGACTCTGATTTAGCATTTCAAAAGCCTTTGGAAATAATTTCCAAAGGCTTTTTTTATTCCCAATTTTGAAATTTAACATTACATTCGTAGTATAGATTGTATGAAACAGACACTGATACTTGTTTGCGGACTTCCAGGATCTGGTAAAAGCTTTTTTGCGAAACAATTCGCCGAACAAAATCACATACCTCATTTTAACAGCGATATCGTTCGGAAACAATTATTTCCAAGGCTCAGAACCTATTCCGAATTGGAAAAACAACAGGTATATGATTGGCTCATTACACAAACAGAGATGTCTTTAAAGGCAGGAAAATCAGTAATTATAGATGCAACTTTTTATAAAAAAAATTTACGTACTCCTTTTTATGATATCGCTTCTGTATTAAACATTCCCATAAAAATCATTCATATCTATGCTGCAGACGCACTCATTAAAGAACGTACCTCCGCAGTGAGAATGGATAGTGAAGCTGATTATTCTGTGTATCTGAAACTAAAAACTGCATTTGAACCAATTGATGAATATCATTTAGTATTACAATCTACCAACAACAACATTGATTTCTTGTTAAGGGAAGCCGATTCCTTTTTGAAGCATGCATAAAAAAGACATCGAACAACTCATTCAAACAGGCTCATTCCCTTTTGATTCAGATGCAAAATCAGAATTGATTGAAACGTCTATATCCTATGTTATTTTAAAAGGTTCTTATGCCTATAAAATTAAAAAGGATATTTCACTTTCGTTTTTAGATTTTTCGACCTTATCACTGCGCAAACAGTATTGCGATGAAGAGTTTCGATTAAATAAACGGCTCACAAGAGATATGTATGTTGGGGTATTCCCAATTACAAAAAAAGGAACCCGTTGGACAATTCAAGAACAGGCTACAAGCGCCAAGGAATATGCCGTTTGTATGAAACGCATTGACACAGCATTGCAATTGGATGTACAATTATCAAAACAGGTTGTTCGTGAAAAACACATCAAAGCAATCGCACAACAAATTGCAGCTTTTCATTTGAAAGAAAAATCAATCTTCTTGAATTACGATCCGTTTTTCCTGTCCAGAGAATTCGCAGATATACACCATCATACCTCTACAATCAAAAAACAGGTAGGAGCCGATTATTGTACCTTGATTGATTATGCCATTCAATTATCTGATGGCATCATCTATTTGTTGCAAGACTTCATCCGTTCTCGAGTTCAAGAAGGCTCTATTAAAGAATGCCATGGCGACTTACATGCAAAAAATATCTTCTTAACTTCTCCCCCAACGATCTTTGATTGCATCGAATTTAAAAAGGAATTTAGAGAAATAGATGTATTGAATGAAGTTGCTTTTCTGTGTATGGATTTAGAATGTGCTGGCTACGATAATCTTAGCAATGCTTTTTTAAAAGCGTATTTGGCAAAAACAGGATTCGTATTTGGCAAAAAAGAGCAGCTCTTATTTACTTATTTTAAAGCATATAGAGCATGTATCCGTGCGAAAGTAGCTGCCATAGGCTTGTCGCAAGATACTACCAATAAACAGCTGCAATCGGAAGTAAAAAAATACAGTGAAGTCATGGCAAACTATTTAATTGAGATTGTTGATGGATTATAATTTACGCATCCGAAGGATAATACATAATGTCAAATAGTTGATAAAAAAAGTATTATAACAACCATCTGAATTCGTTATTCAATGTCGTTTTCTTAACCATATTATTAAAGGCATAGATTAGCTATTGTTTGTATTTTTTTCATACCAGATCTATGATACTGATTAAATTTGCCACGGAGTACTTATGAATCAATACCACTCCTACACGGTATTGATTCATAACTCATAATTATCCTCAGCTTGCCTTAAAATGCTTGATATTATACGTTACCGTAAACATAAAATATCGTGTTAAAACCGTTGTATAAGTATCTTGAACATAACTTTCTGTAACTGTTCTTGCAATGCTTCTGTTTTGGTTTAATAAATCAAATACACTTACGCGAACTTCTAAGGACTGATCTTTTAACAGTTTGTATCCTATTGCGGCATTCCATAAATAAAACTGTTGGTTAAAGGAAGATGACAATCCAGAGTATAAGCGTTGATTTAAGTCACTTGAAAGAACCAATCTTTTAATTGGCATTACATTCACCTTAGCGGTTGCTAAATGATAAAAATAGTTGTTATTTAATTGGGGACGGATTGAATTTTCAACAATATTATACCATGCATTGTATGATAGATTAAAATCTACCTTTTCACTAATATTACTAGAGATACCAATTCCCCCATTCAATGCATATGCATTCGAAATATTTGTAACTGAGTTAATATTACCTGGCGTTCGTACATATGAAATACCTGTATTCAGATTGATATTACTTTTAATACTTGCAACAGGAAATCCATACGTATAATATGCATTAGTATTCCAATATCCATTTAAGTTAATAGGCTTACGCACTTGTGAACCCTTATTAACGATTGCTCCATTCTCTATTACAGTATCTTTAGTGGCAATAAAACTAGAGTTAGATATGTTATTATTTGTCTGACTCACATTCAAGAAAATCATTGAACTGGTAGCCTTTTTAGAACTGGTAATGCCATAATTGATATTCAATGCATTTGTATATTCCTGTTTCAAATTTTGATTCCCGGTTGAAAGCAATAAGGTATTGGAGTTATCTATTACATTTTGCAATTGATTTACGCCAGGTGTAGAAGTACTTGCACGATAGCGTATACGAATATTACTGCTATCACTAAATTTAATTTTTATCATGGCAGAAGGAAGAATATTGGTAAAGCTTTTAGTTATTTCACTTGAAGAAGGGAATAACTGTGTACTCGAAAGTTTTACGTTTTGAATATCTGCCCCAACCATTATGTTTGTCTTTCCTTTATTGTATCGATATCCAACCCCACCCTTTTGTGTCAAGGTATAGTTATCTAATTGATTTGACACAAAAATTGCTGTTGAATCATAGTATCCTGTAATCGGATTGTAATTTTGTATGCGTTTATTTGCATCGTTTTTTGAATAGGACGGACTATAATTAAATTGTACTACACCCGTTTTAGAAATTGGTTCAGTATACATTAAGTTCAATCTATAGGAATATGAATTCGTATTATTCAGCCCTTGTTGATTGACTAATTTTGTATTCATACTATTGTCTGAATATTGATTATTAGAATACAAATTGGTATTTGCATCATTTGCATTAATTGTGGAACCTAGATTAATCATATAAGATCTTCCTTTCTTTTTAAAGGTATGTCTCAAAAATAGATTATTCGCTATAGAATAATTAGTACTCGTATTTTTATTATTATTGGTTGTTGTACTCAATAATGAATCTGTACTATAGGTATTAATACCTGATAAATTTTGATAGATATTTCTATTCTGAATACTAATGGATGGCACATAAATAAACGTTGTAGCAGAATCTAACTTATATTCAAAGCGTCCTGAAAAACGATGATTTGCATTTTTAGTAGTACTGATATTATTCTCCTTATAGATAGTACTAGTCGTATCTGTAATAAAATATTGACGTGACAAATTTGTATTGTTATCATTTTTTGTATCATTGAAAAAATAATTTAATGATACTTTTAATTTAGGACTCCAGTTATCGGTATAATTTAACCCAACAGAGTTTGTTGTACTAATACCACTTTGTTGACCAACTAAAAAATTATTGGATGCATTTGAATTTCCAGATGGTCCACCACCTCTACCAGATGAGGCACCCATACCTGTTAAATCTTGAGAAGAGAAATTCTGCACATTGATATTATTACTCATACCCAATAAGGTAATCCGTTGCTTGCCCTTAAAAGAATTTAGGGTAAGACCTGTACTATAGCGATTGTTTGTTCCGTAACCTGCATAGACTTTACCAAATTGCCCGTTTCGTTTATCTGTTTTGGTTACAATATTAATTGTCTTTTGCGCATTGCCATCATCAAATCCTGAAGCTACAGCTTGATCACTTTGCTTATCGTAAATTTGAATTTTACTCACTACTTCGGCAGGCAAATTACGAAGTACAAGAAGTGCATCGTTTCCAAAGAACTCTTCTCCATCAACCGTAACTTTTTTGATTGTTTCTCCATTTGCTTTTACTTCACCATTCTGTATGGTAATACCTGGCATCTTCATTACAAGATCTTCTACAGTTGCATCTGGGTTTGTTTTATAGGCATCTGCATGAATACTTGTCGTATCTCCATTTTGCTCTATTCGTAACATCTTAGACTTTATTTCAACCTGTGCTGCCAATTCTAAATCTTCATACATTTTAATTAGCCCCATATCTTTATCCAGATTAGAAACGGTTATTTCACTTCGTATCGATTTAAAACCTAAAAACAATGTTTTAAAAATATAGCTCCCTGGCTTTACGAGATCAAATTCAAAAGTACCATCATCTCCAATTTCTGTAGCTACAAAAATAGTTGTATCCGATTTATTCATTAACAAAACAACTGTACCAAACATTTCTTCGCCTGTTGTACCATCAACAACTTTACCTGTTACTTTTTGGGCATATGCAGTAATTGATAAAATTGTTGTCAAACAAATAAGGAGTATGTGCTTCATAAATTTAGTATAGGGATTAGAAGTGCAATATTCTCAATTAAATTGAAAATAATGCTAAAATTAGATGTTTGTGGGATACATCAAGACGAATGGGGGTATTTTTATGCATTAAAAAGACACAGTATTTATTTCATTACGTTTAAAATACTTGGTTTAATTATTAAGTATGAATTTTATTCTCTGTATTATTCTAACTTCTTTAGCCTCACCATCACTATATCCAGGTGTCCAGACAGGCATATTTTCTGTACATCTTATAGCCTCATTATCCAATAAAGGATGCACGCCTCGTCCTTTAACAATTTCTACATGATCTACATGGCCATCTTGGTTTACAACAAAAGAAACATAAACTATGCCTTGAATATTTAGACGTTTAGCCTGATAGGGATATTTTAAGTTTTTTTGAAAATATTCCATCATAGCTTTTTCACCGCCAGGAAATAACGCCATACTTCTTATTTCATAATAGGTAGTATCCTTTCCTAGTTTGGTAAAACAGTTTGCTGAAGTACGCTTCCCATCTTTATACTTTTCTATTCGTTTGGTTTCACCCGTTTTGAAATATCCTTCAACTATTCCATTTTTTATTCCATCAATATATGTTTCAATATACCATAACTCTCCACTTGGATAATAGTACCTCCAGAAACCTGACATTTTATCATCCAAATAATATCCTTCTGAGCTTTTAATAGATTTAACGTACCTCAAATAATTGCCATTCTTTACATATGGATCGAACGATTTATAAAAAGCTGTACATTCTTTTGAGCTATCTTTTAAATTAAAATCTTCTGCCATAAGTAGCGTATCTGAAGTACTTCTAACTCTGAAATAGCTTGCACTATCTTTGGTGGTATTTGAAGTAGAATAGATGCTTTTAACATAAACCGTATCTATTTTTGTTTGAGAAAACCCAATAGTGTGTATACATAACATCAATAACGTTATCATATAAAAATGAATCATTTTCACTTTTATAATATCATTCGTCTTCATCTACACTCTCTTCTTTTTCGTTAACACCATCCATTTTAAATGTTCCTTTTAAGGATGGATACAAAGCCAAGCCAATCAAGAATCCGCTCACCAAGCCACCTATGTGTGCAGCATTGTCAATACCGTTTCCGATTAGGCCCATCACCAAATTGAAACCCACAAAAATAAACATACTTACCAAAAATCCTGCACCCATTTCTTTGGGAAATACACGCGTTAGAATCAATGCGATGAATGCACCATATAAACCAAAGATAGCACCAGAAGCACCCATACTTACAACCGTATCATTCCACCACAAACTTGCTGCACTTGCAATAATACCGGTGAGCAAATAGATTCCTACATACTTCATTCTGCCCAATAAGGGTTCTAAGAAAATACCAACAAATAATAAGCCGTACATATTCGCTGCTAGGTGCATAAAACCTCCGTGTAAAAAAGTATTAGTCGCCAAACGCCACCATTCACCTTGCATTGTAAGCGGACCATAATTAGCACCCCAGATAATCAAATCTTTACTATTAAATGACATAAAACCAAAACCCATAAAAAACATCAGTAAAAAAATTCCCACATTCGCATATACCAATATTGGAGTTATAAAGAACCCTTCTTTGGGTTTTAAATAATCGACAAATTCTTTTACCTCTTCGTTCGAATCTATTGCACCTGATTCATGCGCCTGCAATACTGCAGGGTCAAACGCGGGAATGATAATCATAATCAACCAAATAAGAGATCCAATAGCAAAAACAATACCTGTCCATGCTAATGTATTTCCATTTCTATCTTCAAATGGTTCGTTAACACTCCAGAAAAGTTGAGTGCTATTCGCAACCGTGTATTTAGTACTTTTTTTGACAGCATCACGCAAGCCATCTCCTTTATCTGAATTTGGCACGCGCATTAAATATCCAAATTGTGTTAAATCAATTTGATCAAAATCTAATTGAGTCTGATTTGCAAATGCAGTATATGCTTCCTCCTTTTCGTTGTCTTCTAAGTTATTCTTTATTGATTTTGAATAGTTCAATCCCAACCAGGATATAACCTCTGTTGTATCTGTAGCGCTCCTATACATTGGAACCGTTACATAAATGTACATATCGAAATTTTCATTGTGTTTTCCAGAAACTTCAAATACTGAATTCGTACCAATATTATTTTTTTCTATGTATACACCTTCAACACTATAATATTTCGTTTTAGGAAGTGAATCTAATTGAGAAATATTTTTTAATGGAGTTAGTTCCCCTGTAGCTGTTTCAATATAATTTTGGGCTATTAAAATTGGCACAGAGATAGCAACCCAAAGTATAAACGTATAAAAATCGATCCAACTTCCACCTTTTTTAGCTGATAGATTGAGTAATTTTAACTTTGGTCGCAAATAGAATAGAACAGGAATTGCGGGTAATATCAATGGCAATCCAAAATCTATAATTACATCCTTAATAGATATAAGTTCTAAATTGATAATAATGAGCCAGTTTAAAAAAGTATAGCCAAGACATAAACCAATAGAGGTTAATAAAAATGGAATATATAATAATGTTATTTTTTTAGAAAAATCTTCCATATATGTTATCTATTTATTCGAAATGTACTACGTGAAATGAAGCCAAAAGTTGAATAAAAATACGCATTTGTTGCGCTTCATTAAAACACCCTTTTATAATGCTGTACCACTGGGAATGGCTCATAATAATGATGCAATAATCTCTTCCATTCCAAATACGCTTCAGATTGCCTAAAACCAATCGTATGATCTTCCAAGCTTGCCCAATGAACAATGAGTAAATATTGATTTTCATTTTCAATGCAGGCATGCAACTCATGGCTGATATACCCTTTCATGGAAGCAATATAGGTTGACGCTTGTTTAAAAGATGCTTCAAACGTTTGCACCAGTTCAGGCTTTACATGAAGTACTGCTGTTTCTAATATCATAAAAAAAACTATTTATGATAAAGATACTTCTAAAAATGAATTACAACAATTGTTTCACCTTCATTCGTAATGTAGTATTATCTATTCCCAAACCTTCTTGCTGAAATTGAAGCACACCATTCTTATCAAACACAGAAATAAGATTTGAATGACTAAAGTCTTTCTCAGACGTGCGTTTGTATTTTACATTTAAAATATTTGAAAATTCGCGCACACCATCTAAGTTACCTTGAAGGAAGGTGTATTCTGGATAGTTCATTTTATTTTCTATCGCATACTCTTTTAATTTTTCAGGTGTATCTTTCTCTGGATCCATACTCACAAAAATATATCGAATACTCTTATTATTTAATGAATCGTGAATAGCCCGAACATCTGAAACCATTCTAGGACAAGATGCTTCGCAACGGGTATAAATCATCGTCACAATCAATACCTTGCCTTTAAAGTCTTCCAAAATATGCGCCTCTTTATTTTGATCTATCCACTTGGATGTTACATTATAGATAGAAAGTTCACTAATAGAATCATAATTAACAGTAGATGTTTCTGCAGCGTTCACAGATGTTGTATCTAATAAAATTAAATCCATTTTACATATAGGACATGTTCCTGCATGTGGATATACACTATCTCCTTGGCAATACATCGGACAATAATAAGAATCTACTTTGTTAGATTTATCGCAAGAAAAAAAGATACTTACAAAAACAGAAAGCATACAAAACGAAACTATATTTTTCATAATTCTACCTATTAAATACTTTTGGCACATCTAAAACCCAAGCTTTGAATATTGTAATTTGCTTTTATACTTCCTCTAAATGCATACCGCATAAAAGCTGCATAATCCATAAGGTTTGATGCATTCACAGAGCTTGCAGCACAAAACAAATCTCTACTCGTTTCTCCATCACGTCTGGATTCTCCAGAAAGAAGTACCGAATTAAAATCGCTCGTCCACTCCCAAACCAGCCCGTGCATATCATATATTCCCCAATAATTTTTATAGGTACTTCCAACCTTTTTTAAATAGGTTTTAGGGATTTCATAATTTGCAACAATACGGTGATTGAATGCACTATCTCTTTGTGCATTTGGCTTCGTCTCACTTGCCATTGCAGCATATTCCCATTCATCCATCGAAGGCAAACGCTTGCCTTGGCAGGCGCAATAGGCTTTGGCGCTATACCAAGAAACGTATGTAACAGCAGACTGCATAGACATGCTTGACGTCAAGGTTGTATCGTTTATCCAATTTAAAAGATACATCTTATCGGCAAAGATCGTTTTAACATTTGATTTCCTCCAATTCGCATTGGACTTAACAAAGGAAAGATATTGTGCATTTGTAACCGGATACACATCCAAATAAAAGGATTTTACATATGCAGGAGATGTATCTGAGCCATACAAAGGTGTATATGTACCAGATCCTATTTTTTTCATTTCTGTATGGGTTTGTCCCCATACAGAAAATGAAAATATAAGACATATTAAAACATGCATTCCTTTATATGAAATCATTATTTAGCTTTTCTAACTTTCTCTACCATTTGTGGTGTCACAACCGTTTTATTATTTCCCCAACTATTATAAACGAAAGTTAATACATTTGCAACTTCTTCATCCGACAAGGTTTGCGGTGACATCACACTATTATACTTCACACCGTTTACAGTAAGTTCTCCTGTTTTACCATGCAACACAATACCAATAGCATTGTTCACATCTTTATTCAAGTAATCCGATTTAGCCAATGGAGGAAATGCATTTGGAATACCTGTACCTTCTGGTTGATGGCACGCATAACATGTTTGAGAATAAATTTGCTTACCCAATACAATACGTTCTGCTGGAGAGCTTGCTACTGGGGCTTTAGGTGCAGGCTCGTGTGATGGTTCAATATTAGCACCTTCAGGGTTGTAAATACCTTCTTGTTTTTTCCCTGAATAGATGGTGTGATTTTCCATACCAGTCACCTTTAATGTTCCTAAAGCACCTTTATTGAATGCTCTAAAAATAGAGTGATCTACAATCGCATAATCACCAGGAACCTCTACTTTAAATTCAATCATCGTAGCGCCACCTGCAGGTATTAAAGTAGTTTGTACATTTTCATTTACTAAACTTCCACCTTCCACATGTACGCGATCAAAAATTTCTCCAATCACGTGAAAGGAAGAAACCAAATTTGGACCACCATTCCCCACATACAACCGAACAGTTTCGCCTACTGCTGCTGTAATTGCGTTGTCACCAGATAGTGCGCCTACTTTACCATTAAATACAACATATTCCGCATGTTCGTCCATTGCTTTTTGCATATCAAATGGTTGTAAACCTGGTTGACCATGTTTGCCTTTGGTATAAAAATCGCCTTGCATGATGTAGTATTCTTTATCTACTGGTGGCAAGCCACCTTCTGGTTCAATCAATATTAAGCCGTACATACCATTGGCAATGTGCATACCCACTGGAGCGGTTGCACAGTGATACACAAACAGACCTACATTAAGAGCTTTGAAAGAAAATCTGATTGTATGACCTGGCGCAACAAATGAAGACGCTGCACCACCTCCTGGACCAGTTACAGCATGCATATCAATATTGTGCGGTAATTTATTATCTGGGTGATTTTTTAAGGTTACTTCAATTTCGTCACCAATACGAGCACGAATAAAACTACCGGGTACGGTTCCCCCGAAAGTCCAATACACATACTTTACACCATTAAGCATCTCGCCTTCTTTTTCGATAATTTCTAAATCGACATTTAGTTTTCGTGCTGCTCTATCACCAATAGCTTTGGGTACCAAGGGAGGCGAAGTCATTTCGGCATTTTCCTGTCCAATCGTTTCAATGGTTTTATTCGCAACGGTTGTTGTGTCTTGGTTGGCGCTATTACTACATGAGCTCATAAAAAATAAAGAACTTCCCATTAATAGTAGTGTACCTAATGTTCTTGTAGATTGCTTGATTCTATTCATACTTATATTATCGATTAAAAACGTAGAATTATTACATAAATGTATCTATTGCTTTACTATCAAAAATTGATAATAATCACATTTCAGTATAGTACTTATCAATTTATGTAAAAAAAAAAGAGTCATGCCTTCGCATGACTCTTTTAAAATCTAATATAAGCTATGCTTATTTATTTTTGTAATAAAAATTTAATGCACCTTGGTATGTTCTAAATGGAGCTGCAGTCCAAGGATGTTCAGGAGCTACAAGATCAAAGTTAGAAGAACCACCAACCATCAATTTAAAGTCACCATCTTCTGTAACACGTTTGAATGTGTGTGCAGCTTGATCTTCTTTAATGAATGATAAATCAGCTTTTGTAATTTCAAACGTTACTGTTTTAGATTCGCCTGCTTTGATAGCTACTCTTTCAAAACCTCTTAATCTTTTTAAGTTTGGAACAACAGATGCAAACATATCACGAGAATACAATTGAACAACTTCGTCGCCATCAACTGCACCTGTATTTTTTACAGATACTGAAACAGTCAACTTAGCATCACCTACTAATGTATCTGCACTGATTTTGAAATCAGAATAAGCAAATGTAGTATAGCTTAATCCATGACCGAATGGCCATTGTGGCATATAACCATTATCTACGAAAGAACCAGGAGTTGGTTCAACGTTTACTTCCGTCCATTTGTGATCGTACATTACGATATCACCTGTATAACGTGGGTAAGAGAATGGCAATTTACCACCTGGGTTGTAGTCGCCAAACAATACATCTGCAATTGCATTTGCACCTTGGCTACCTGGCCAGTACGCATTTAATACTGCAGGTATACCATCAACAATAGAAGAGATAACACGTGGTCTACCTTCTACCAATACCAAAATTACTGGTTTGCCAGATTTAATAGCAGCTTCCGCTAATTTCAATTGACGCGCATCCAACGTTAAATCTCTGATTGAACCTGGAGATTCAGCATACGCATTTTCACCTAAACAAAGAACGATTGCATCCGCACCAGCAAGTGATGGTAATGTATAGTTTTTAGGATCTTCGTAGTTAGATACCGACTGACATACAACTTTACCTGCACCGATTTTAGCTTCTAGAGCTTGTTTAACAGATAAGGTAGATTTAGGATATAAAGACAATACACTGTCTTTTGTAAATTCTATACCTGGGATAAATGACTTATCCCCTGCTTTAGATAATGTAGCAGTCGCATCGGCACCTTGCCATGTATACGACCAACATCCGTGTAATGAAGGAATGTTGTTTGCATTCGGACCAGCAACTACAATTTTAATTGATTTTTTCAATGGAAGCGCATTGTTATCATTTTTCAACAATGTCATTGTTTGTCTAGCAGCATCCAACGCTTTTGCAGCATATTCAGGCTTGCCAAAATTTGCTTTTGCAGCTTCTTCAACAACTGGGTTTTCAAATAAACCAAGTGCATATTTCAAACGTAAAATTCTTCTTACAGATTCATTGATACGTGCTTCAGGTACAGAACCTTCTTTCACTAATTCAATTAATAATTTAGGGAATTTGAAATCGTTTGGAGTCATGCTCATATCAATACCAGCAAGAATACCATCTTTAACAGCATCTTTCAATGTTGGCGAAGTATTGTGACGTTCGTATAAACGGTTTATATCTTCCCAATCAGTAACAATAAGACCTTTAAAGCCTAATTCTCCGCGAAGTACATCTGTCAATAAATAGTGACTTGCGTGTACTGGAAAACCATTTAATTCACCTGAGTTAATCATGATTGTTGAAGAACCAGCATCTACCGCTGCTTGGAATTGAGGTAAGTAGTATTCTCTCAATTCAATTTCAGGAACATAAGAAGGAGTTCTATCACGACCAGATCTTGAAGCAGAATATGCAATAAAGTGTTTCATACAAGAAGCAACAGCATTTACTTTATCCAAGCCTGCGCCTTCATACGATTTAATTGCAGCTACACCCATGCGCTCAATAAGCAATGGATCTTCCCCGAATGTTTCAGGGAAACGTGGCCATAATGGATTACGTCCTAAATCCAAAACTGGATCAAAATTCCAACGAAGTCCACAAGCTCTAGCTTCTAAAGCGGTAACTTCTGCACATGCTGCTGGTACTGCAGGGTTGAATGAAGCTGCTGCACCAATATTATGTGGGAATAAAGTAGAATTTAATGTAAACGTAACACCGTGAATGGCATCAATACCATACACTATAGGGATACCATTCCCTGTTTTTGTTGCTTTATCTTGTATTTGAGTGATAATCGAAATCCATTGATCTTGAGAATACGCTCTGTTAATTGCATTTAATAATGAACCTACTTTATAGGTAGAAATTGCAGTATCTAATAGGGCAGGATCGATAACACCATAGTTGTTATCATAACCACTTCCATTGCCTGTATAAAGAATGGTATTTAAATTTACCTGAGTCATTTGACCGACTTTTTCTTCAATTGACATTTTTGCTAATAGTGCATCTACTTTAGCATCAAGATCTTTGTCTTTATCAGACGTAGCGGTACTCTTTGTTTCTGTTTTCTCGCCTTTATTACAAGCAGTAAATGCCCATAATGTTGCAAGAACACCAAAAAGATAAACTGTTTTTTTCATCGTTTATGTGTTAAAATTAAATACGTATGCAATTCTTTATTCTCATATAAGTATATGAACGGAATATCTTTCAATAATACAACTTTTAAGCGATACGCCCAAGAAGAAATGCTAGGAAAAACACCTAGTTATCTACGTTTTACCAAAAATGAAGTGGATTTTGTGGAAATCTAAATTTGATTGAATAAAAATGAGGACAAACGAGTAAAAAGGACTTGAATCAAAAAAAAAACGAACAATATCAACAACGTTGGCGCACAATTGATTTCTGTGCTCGATAAGTTCTTTTAATGTACATTTATTGCCTTGCTAAAAACCAATCTTGGCTTATTCCATCCGTTTGATTCCTAGCTACGTTTTTAAAAATTAAAATTTCAAGTACTTATCCGTTCGGGATTTTATTTCTATGGAAATTACTACTACGTATTAGTTTGAAATGTATTATTAAAAAATAATACCATTTCTACTTCGTAGTAGTTTAAAATTTGGAATTTGTATTTGGAAATTTATACTTCTATCCGTTTTGAAATTTATTTTTTTAGGGGAATTTCTACTTCCGTAGTAATTTGAAATTTGTTTTTTGAAATTTGGGATTTCCGCTTGGCGGCTAGGCGGTTTAGTGCTTCCGAGCAATGGTATACTCAACTAAATCGCGTAAGGCATTTTTATATATTGAATCTTCAAATTGATTTAAAAACCCATAAGCTTCTGTTCTGAATCCTTCCATTACAGAACGGGTATATTCTATTCCGCCCGACTCTCGCACAAATTGCAACACTTCACGCACTTTAGCTGACTTATGCGTCTGATTTTTAATGATGAACATGATGCGTTTTTTATCCAGCCAGCTCGCTTTATTTAAGGCATAGATTAAGGGCAAGGTCATCTTACGTTCTTTAATATCAATACCAACAGGCTTGCCAATCATTTCAGATGTTTCGTAATCGAATAAATCATCTTTTACTTGAAAGGCCATTCCGATTTTTTCACCAAATTGTTTTGCACGTTCAATCAGCGCTTCATCGGTACTCACAGATGCAACGCCAACCGCACAGCACGATGCAATTAAGGATGCAGTCTTCTGACGAATAATTTCAAAATAAATATCTTCGGTAATATTCAGGTTGCGTGCTTTTTCAATTTGCAGCAACTCCCCTTCACTCATTTCGCGTACGGCATTTGACACAATTTTCAATAGATGAAAATCGCCGTTATTTATAGACAACAACAAGCCTTTGGATAATAAATAATCGCCTACTAACACCGCAATTTTATTTTTCCAAAGTGCATTAATGGAAAACATTCCACGACGATAATCGGAATCGTCTACCACGTCGTCATGAACTAAGGTTGCTGTGTGAAGCAATTCAATTAAAGCAGCACCTCGTTGCGTAGATTCATTTATTTCACCCGCCAAATGTGCCGACAAAAAAACAAACATCGGTCGCATTTGCTTTCCATTCCGCTTAACGATATAAGACATGATTTTATCTAAAAGCATGACTTTAGTTTTCATAGATTCACGAAACTTCTTTTCGAAGTCTTTCATGTCTTCTATAACTACTTCTTTAATATCTTCTAACCGAATTTCTGACATGGGGTAAATAAAGTACGAATATAACTATAAGTCGCAATATGCTTCACAATATTGTTGAAAGCAGGTAATTATTTCATATTTATAAACTGCAAGGCAACGCCCACATCTTTGGTGCGCAATACCGCAATAATTTCTTGTAACTCATCAATTTTCTTGCCTGTTACACGAATCAAATCATCCATTTGAGCTGGAGTAACTTTAGAGCCCGAGTCTTTGATGATTTTTATAATCTTTTTACACCCTTCTTTATCGATTCCGTTCTTTACAGAAAGTTCTCTTTTCATCATAGGACCTGATGCATATTCTTCTTTAGACATGTCTAAAGACTTAGGGTCAATACCTTGCTTAGCCATACGCGTGATAATAATATCTACAATCGCATTCATGCGCATGCTGTTCTCAGTAGTAATTTTAATAATGGATGCTTTTTTATCTAAATCAATTTCCGTTTTTGAATCGCGAAAATCATAACGTGTTGTAATTTCCTTACGAGCTACATTTAGAGCATTATCTAAGGTTTGAGGATCTACTTTACTTACAATATCAAAAGAAGGCATAGGATTTTAATTTAATGTAAAACCAGACAAAATTATTGAGAACGAAGTTAGGCATTTGAAATTTGTTAACAAACTTAAAACTTTGATACCGTTTCCTCGTTAGAAAACTTATTAACAAGACGCTAAAATCATGTAATTCTCCATCTATATTATCCTCAGAACATGTTATATTCAAAATTGAATCGATTCATGTTCTAAATTTTACACAGTTTACAAATTCATCAACGATTTCGGATCGTTCTAAAGATTTTGACATTATGGCTAAGGAGAAAACAACCAAGGATACACAGAAGAAGATCTTCGTGTTGGACACATCGGTGATAATTTTTGATCACAATGCGGTAAAGAGTTTTGAAGAACATGATTTAGCTATCCCTATTACCGTTCTAGAAGAATTAGACAATTTTAAAAAGGGTAATGATATCAAAAACTTTGAAGCACGCGAGTTTACACGTTTTCTGGATGAATTAGCAGAAAATAGTGCAAGCTTGCAAGATTGGATTCCTTTACAAGGTAAAAATAAAGGAAAACTTAAAGTTATCATGAATACGCATGGTACCAAGGAGATGGATGCGGAAAAAATATTCGACGATCGCAAAAACGATCACAAAATATTAAATGCTGCCATAGTAGTTCAAGCAGAAAATCCAGACAAAAAAGTAGTTTTAGTTAGTAAGGACATTAATCTTAGACTTAAAGCGAAATCGTTAAATATCCCTGCAGAAGACTACAATACAGGTAAAGTAAAAGACATAGATTTATTATATACGGGACATACAACGATTGAAAATGTAGTACCTGAAAAAATAAATGAATTATATGAAAAAGGTTTTTGTGATGTGGATGCTATTCCAGCAGATCAGGTTTCAAAAAATCATTACTATATTTTAAAAAGCATAAAAAGCTCTGCTTTAGCCTACTACAACCCTATCAGCAAAAGATTGGAGCAAGTAGGAAAATTACCTGCATACGGAATCAAACCTAGAAATGCGGAACAAGCCTTTGCAATACATGCTGTCTTAGACCCCAACATCAAGTTGGTATCCATTCAGGGTGTAGCAGGAACAGGTAAAACTTTGATTGCATTAGCAGCGACATTAGAACAAAGAAAAGACTTTAAACAGATTTTCTTGGCCAGACCAATTGTTCCATTAAGCAATAAAGATATTGGGTATTTACCAGGCGATATTAAGTCGAAATTGAATCCCTATATGGAACCATTATTTGATAACTTGAAGTTTATTCAAAATCAATTTAATGAGACCGATCAAGATTATCAACGCATCACCGATATGGTGAATAAAGAGAAATTGGTGATTACTCCACTTGCCTATATACGAGGAAGAAGTTTATCAAACATCGTATTTATTGTAGATGAAGCGCAAAACTTAACTCCACATGAAGTAAAAACGATTATTTCACGTGCTGGAGAAAATTGCAAAATCATTTTCACGGGTGATATCTTCCAAATTGACACACCGTATTTGGATTCAGAATCGAACGGTCTCTCCTATTTGATTGATCGTTTAAAAGATCAAGATTTATACACACACATTACTCTTGAAAAAGGAGAACGTTCTGAGTTAGCAAACTTAGCGAACGAATTGTTGTAATTATTAGCTTCTATTTAAAAGCATGCTTTAGAGATAAAGCATGCTTTTTTCGTTTATAATCCCTTGACACCTAAAAAGACTTGATAAGCCTGTCATTTTTTAGTAATTATGTATCGCATTATATATAGCAGCCAATTAGCTATGGTAAGTAATATCTCAAACCGAAAAGACAGCATGCTGCCATCATAAGATATTCTTAAAAATTCAATCAAAATACGTGTACTTGTTCAAAATAATATGGAAGTTGATAACCGCCCCTTCTTAAAAAAATTAAAATATACTCTACTTTACTGGCTTGTCAAAGGATTGATTTTTATCACTGAAAAGCTTCCACGTTCGGTTGTGTATTTTGTGTATGGAGGTTTGGGTAAACTCGCTTACTATTTTGCAGCTGCACCCAGACGCAGAGCAATCAAAAACTTAACAACGGTTTTTGGTAAAGAAAAAACACAAGATGAAATAAAGGCTATAACAAAAAAGATGTTTCTCAACTTAGGGAAAAACCTTGCAACTGTTATGCGTGTTTTCCCAATGCAAAACCTAGATCAATTCTATAAACAAGTTCGCATTATTGGTAAAGAGAACTTAGATACTTCCTATGCTAAAGGCAAGGGTGTAGTTTTGCTCACAGCACATATTGGTGCATTTGAAATTTTAGGAACCTTTATAGGCTTGAATTATAAATCTATTATGGTGGGGACAAAATTAAAAGACCCACGTTTAGATGCGTTGATAGTTGCTTCTCGATCTAAGGGAGGAAGTAAATACGTTCATAGAGGTGAAAACACCTTACAATTGATGCGTAGTTTAAAAGAAGGTCGTGTAATGATTATATTAATCGATCAAGACACAAAAGTTAAAAGCCGTTTTGTAGAATTTATGGGCGTATCTGCTGCAACTCCTGTTGGCGCTACGATGATTGCATTAAAAACAGGTGCAGACATTGTACCAGTAATTGTTCAGATGGATGAAAACGACAACCAAACTATTACGTGCATGCCTGCATTGGAAGTCACTAAAAGTGGTGATGCAGAAAAAGATTTATTGGATAATACACTTAGAATGAACCAAGCAGTGGATGCGTTTATTCGTAAAGACCCTTCTCAGTGGGTTTGGATGCACGATCGTTTTAAAACAAAACCTGGAGAAGAAATCATTTAAATGATACAAATCAATATTAGTTTAAAAAAACAACTTTATTATTTACAAAATGAATCAAAACCTATTTTTATTAGTAATTTAGTATAATCTAAATTTTAAAACCAACTATAATAAAAAATGAAAAAAATTAATTTAATACTCGCATGCATTTTTGCAGTTTTATTTTTGTCAACAAAAGTAATTGCTCAAGAAAAAAAAGTTGCTTTAGTAACATTCTATTGTGACAAAAAAATTGGTGGTACAGGAATGGGTCCTGCTGGAGAATCATTGATGAAAGATCCAAATTTCAACCTTCAACCAATTCTCAACAAAGCATATACACGTTTTACTACAGAATTTGCTAAAGACTTCCCATTTAAGTTGGTTGATCAAAAAATCGTTTCAGAAAATCCTCAATATAAATCGTATCAATCTAGATTTTTAGTGGATACGTCAAAGGGCATCAACAAAGCTATGGGTATTCAATATGCGGTGGTTGACGGCTTTATTTGGGCATACTCAGGCGGACCACTTGTAAAAGTAGAAAACAGAGATGAAGTTAATCTGTATCAAATTTTAAAAGATAATTGCGACGGCGTTATGCTTGTTTATATTGACTATGAAATCACTCCTGGAATGGGCGGCTTCTCAGCAAATATTACAGCTTATTTCAACATGACACTTTGGGATAAAAATGGCAAAAAAGTATTTACTATCAGAGAATCTGGAGCATCTAAAAAGAAAGTAGCGGCAGTAGGTGGTATACCCGTTATGAGTGTTGAAAAAATTCAACCATTATGCGAAGATGCTACAGATGTATTGTTTGCTGAATTACAAGGCAAAATAAACAAAATTGTAAAAAAATCAGCTAACTTCTAAGTTGATAACAAATAAGTATCATTTAAAAGGTAGTGTTTAAATACACTACCTTTTTTTATATACAAGCTTTTATTATAATGATATCTTATAATTTTTTAAAAAAATAATGTAAAACAACAAACCCATTAAGCCAGTATTTTTATATAAATAAATCATTCATATATAAAATATACTAAAATGAAAAAACAATTCTTACTTCCAGCTCTAATTTTATCAGGTATTGTTGCATTTACATCTTGTAAAAAAAAGGATAATGACAATGCTGTAAATCCATCTATTCAAACATGTATGGTCAACTATGCTACAAATGGCAATGATTCAATTAAAGTAACTTATGATAATCAAAACAGAGTAACAAAATACCAACTTTTTGATAAGTCAAATAATGACTCTAAATCCTATTCCCTATTTACGTATACAACGAATAAAATTATCGAAAAACAATATGATGACAATAGTGAATTTACGAATGAAATAAATTATTATTTAAACGCGAATCAAAATGTTGGTTATTCCATGAGTTATGATGGTAGCAATGTTAATGAAGCAGACACTACGTGGTATACGTACAATGCAAATCAACAAAATACTCGTAGAGTTGTTAAAAATACATCATCCATTATAACGATCCCTATCATTACCTATGATACCATTTGGTATACTTATAGTGGAAATAACATTTCAAAAGTAGATAAGAAAATAGACAATGGAAATATTGAAACAACCGTTTATAGCTATGGTACGGTTGATGCAAAAAGTGAGTTTCTTGCTCCTGAACAAGGTTCAGTTATTACAAATTTGTATGGCAAAACAAGTGAAAAACTTCCGATTTCTAAAACAGAAGGAAGTAATACGAGTACTTATGTATATAACTTCAACTCAGAAGGATATGTAATTCGTGCACAAACATTGAATGGTGGAAATGTGGATGCAGATTTCCGTATTGCATATAATTGTAAATAAACTCATATCGTGATATAATAGAAAAGGCCTTGATTAATCAAGGCCTTTTCTATTATATCCATCTAAAATCATCTATTCGTATTCTTTTTCTTCATGAAAAAAGACTCGAAAAAAGCATTTGATAATGAATAAACCAAACTAAATAAAAACGTATGCCAAAACGTATCAATGAAAAAACCATCGATAAAATAATCAGCGATACGTACAATAATAGTATTAATAACTAATAAAAAGAAACCTAAGGTAAATAGTGTAATAGGTATTGTTAGCAGCGTTAATAAAGGTTTGACAAAAATGTTTAACAAACCTATAACTGCAACAAATAAGATTGCAGAACGCACATCTAATACTTCCACAAACCAAAATAGGTACGTGCAGCCTAAAACCACAGCAACACTAAATGCAATTTTCAATAAAATATGTAACATAGCTTAATCCGTTAATATATTCAAAAATACAAAAGCTTTCGTATTATAAAAAATAGACTCTTTTATTTTAAAATACGATCAATTTATTTCTTTGTCCACTTTACCAAAAATAAGATTCATACCTAAACGCATATTAAAATATTTCACTGCGTAGGGATCGAATAGCGCAACAATATTATCCGTTGCAAGATACATTTGTATTGGTCCGCCACGCAATGCAATACCAGTACCAATATTGAAATAATTATTAGGAGTTATGGTATAATTAAGAGTTGCTTGTATTGTTTTACCTATTGTCTGCGTTGCCCCTACTGTTAATGCGCCTCTAACACTATGATAAAAATCCATTGCTACAGATGCATATACACTTAAATCTTCTTTCACAATATAATTGCCATTGAGGTAAACAGAAGGAGTTAACCAAGAGTTATATGCTTTAGTATCTTTTTTAGGTTTGAAAATATTCTGAAGCGAATCACCAATATTTTGCCAATCAGCATTTACAATATTGGCACTATCTTTCATCACAATGCCCGTATAATTATAATCACCATTTACACGATAATTCTGAACATGCTGTTTCCAGTGAATAAACCCGATATTATTAACATTACACGCAATCGAAATTTTATCATTTAATTTATAACGAGCACCAATATCTAATCCTGCACCTAAATTTTTCAAGCCCAATAAATCTGAAGCATTAACTTGATCTGCATTGATCAATCCAGATGTTAACATGGTAAATTCTGAATGTCCATTCAGATACAATCCATTTGGATCTGTATACAGTGAATTTTTTGATTGTTGCGTAGTAACATTTGTAAGACCCATCAAAAATTTACCACGTACACCCACGCTAAATTTATCATTTATTTTTTTTGTGACAGCCACTCCAAGTTCTCTATAATAATTTGCAGCAAATCGTACATTATTTAAATGAACACTATTTCCAGCAAACGATGCGTTTCCATTCCATATTATATCTGCTAAATCTTTAGTATATACAAAACGTTGAGTCCAAACATCTCTCAAACTAACTTGAATCGTTGCATTCTTCTTTTGAATTCGCAATGCAAATAAATCTACACTTCCCCCTGTATAAAGTTGATTGTATTTTTTTAATTTTGGAATTACATTATTGGGGTCAATCGTATTATTTTGAACAAGGGTATTGTATTTAAAACCCGAATTAAAATAATTGAGTTGGAGAGATCCGATTACAGGCACACTTACACTTGTTTTATATTGATCGTTTTGAGCTGTAAGATCCGTATAGCTTGCTTGCGGAACCCAAGATAGGGATGGCAATGTCATCTCATGCTGTGCGTATAAAGAAAACATTCCACAAACAGTAAAAAGAATCCCTAAAATTATATTTTTAAAAACTAACATCTGCTTTTATGTCTAAACCTATATTGGCTTTAATTTTATAAGAAGAATATATTCTTACAGGAGTCGTTCCACCATTAGCGGTACTGAATTGTGCAACCAATAATGCATTTGTTGAAGTGGTTATTTTCTTATATCGATCCGCATCAAAAAGTTCTTTGATAAAAATAGTGGATGGACTTGTAACCTTGCCAGCCGCATCAATACTACCTGAAGGAATAAAATGAGGCGTCTTAAATAGTGAATCAACGACTATATTTTGATCATTTAAGAAATACATCTGAATATTTGTATTCATTGGAAATCCATTACTTAAGGAAATATTAAAACCTCCGCTTACTATTGTTACGGTTTTACTACCCAAAGCCATGTCTGGAAAACTAATACCCTTTACAGTATCTAATAAAACAAATTTTGTAATTTTCCCTTCCATCGGAATCTCGACCTCTCCCCTAAGCTTGATGCTACTCTTATCTGTAACAAAATTATCTGTTTCGCCATCCGGATTTATAGATCCTGATAATTGATAAATAACCTTATTGGGAGCCGGATTAAAAACGGTTTGCACATTTGAATTCGTCTTATCCAACTGAATCGTTGTAGATTTTGATTGACCGACTTCTGCAAGCGAAGGGTACATGATTGGAATATCGGTATTTATAATTGAACCCGTAATATCAGTTGTACCACTAATTTTCGATTGCGTTGTAAGTTTATTTATGTTCACAATAGCAGGTGCACCTATTGAATTTGTAATGATCGTTCGCACTTTTGGGTCTGTAAAGAAAATGCTGCCTAAATATGCATTGTCAAAAATATCAATTCCCACAGAATCTTCAGGAACTACCAAATCGTATTTACCAATATATCCATCCACATATGAATACATAATTGAATTCAAACCAGTTGTAAGGTCAATTTTTTGTGCTGTCGAAACAGCATTTCCTGATTTATAGGTAACACGTAATTTCCCAGTATAACTTAAGGAGTTAACTTGAGTGTTATTTTCTGAACAATCAACCGTATATCCAGACAAATCAATGGCAGTAGTACTTTGTAATGGAACAGAACCTTGATATAACATAGTTACAGTTTGCACCAATACATTTCCATTTTTTTTAATATATGGAAATGTAATTTCTATCTGTATATCATGCTTAAACGTTGAATTTAAAATGAGTGGAATATTTCCAGATTTAATTTTAATCGTTTTAAGTTTTTCACCATTTGTTGTATTCAAGGTACTCGTATTAGAAAAATCATGAGAAATAGTTCCTGCACCTGGCAAGCTTGCTACTTCACCAGTAGAAAGAGAAATTGACTCCGTTATATTCACATCATCAACCTTTAGTAAATCAACAATGAATTGTTCAAATAAATCTTGATAATAAATGAATGTGTAAAAGCCGTCTGCTGCTTCAGTTATATTTAATTGTTTTTTATTTGGGTCTACAATATCTTTTAAAGATAAATCCGCATTCACCAAGGGAAGTAAATATTCTGGATGAGCGTTTGCCAATTTAATTTTATCAAAATCTTTTTTGTAACAGCTAAAAAAGAGTGTTCCAAAAAAAATAAAAAGAATAATTTTAAAAAGATACGTATTCGTTTGTGTCTTCAATTTATTATAAATTAATATCTTACACTAAATTTACTCTTTTTTTTGTATATTGATTTCAATTATTCATTATATTTATCGAGTCATGAAAAAATTCATTATTCTATTCGTTCTAAGTGGTTTTATTGCAGTAAGCTGCATTGGTGGCAGTAGCAAATCCTCCACACAAAAAAGGATCAAAAAACAGGAAAAACATAGAAAAAAACACGATTGTCCTCAATTAGACTGTTAACGCATATATCACATTTTAAGGAAGCATATCTAATCGATAGCTTCCTTATTTTTTTACCAATATTTTCCCTAATTCCTTAAAAATTCAAAAAGAAATACCTCTATTTCAATTTGAATAAATTTAGGTTAAATGGAATATTTATGGGGTTTATGTAACAAACCCAATCATTTTTACAATTCATCTAGAGTGTAATTACCTACCTTTATTTAATAATTAATTTGCTTTCTAAATCACGTACCAATGAAACTTAAACGAAGTGCAGGTGTACTTTTACATATATCTTCTTTATACAACAAAACAGGAATTGGCGATTTTGGACCATCTGCTTATGCATTTGTTGATTATCTAGCCCAATGTGGTATGAGTTATTGGCAAACCTTACCTTTAAACTATACAGATGGCGGTAGAGGGTTTTCACCCTATAGCTGCTTATCTGCCTTTGCTGGCAATCCCCTCTTTATTAGCCCAGAAATGTTAGTAGAAGAAGGATTACTCTCCCAAGATGATTTGTGTGATCATTGTTTTGAAGAGAATATAGTTGAATTTGATAAAGTGAATGCCTATAAAACAAGTTTGTTAACAAAAGCATTTATTGAATTTGAGAAAAAGGATTCATTTGAGTTTTCTGAATTCTGCAAGAAACATGCTTATTGGTTAGATGATTTCGCTTTATTTCTATCTATAAAAAATTATCAAGGGGGTGCATGGTGGTTGGATTGGCCTGCAGAATTAAAAAACAGAGATTCAAAAGGTATTGCTGAAATAAAAATTGTGCTAGATCATGATATAAAAAAACAACAGTTTATTCAATATCTATTCTTCAAACAATTAAATACACTTAAGAATTATTGCAATTACAAAAACATACAATTAATTGGTGACATGCCATTTTATGTAAGCCATGATAGTAGTGATGTATGGTGCAATCCAGAATTTTACAAATTACATAAAGATGGTTCTCCAGCAAAAGTAGCAGGTGTGCCACCAGATATGTACTCTGAAACTGGACAATTATGGGGAATGCCAATCTTTAATTGGAATGTATTAAAAAAATCAAATTATGATTGGTGGGTCAAACGAATTAAACATACGTTATTGATGTGTGATATTATTCGTTTAGATCACTTCAGAGCGTTTGCTGCATATTATGAAATCGGATCTGAAGAACACACTGCTATAAATGGTAAATGGCTAAAAGCCCCTGGAAATAGTTTTTTTACTACCGTTTTAAAAGCATTTGGTGATTTACCTTTCATTGCAGAGGATTTAGGAGAAATTGATGAACCGGTTATTGAGCTGATAGATAAATTCAAATTACCTGGAATGAAATTACTACAATTCTCATTCACGGAAAACACACCAACAAGTATTCATAGTCCACATAATTACAAACAAAGCAATGTAGTTTATACTGGAACGCATGATAATAATACATTATTGGGTTGGTATAAAGAAGAAATTTCAGATAAAAAAAAACAAGTAATTTCTGCCTATTACAATAAAGTCATTAATGAATCAAATGTTAATACAGAATTTATTCGTGCTGCATTTGCATCTGTTGCTGCATTAGCGATAATACCCATGCAAGATTTATTACATTTAGGATCCGAGGCAAAGATGAATAGACCAGGCAGCTTACATGATAATTGGATGTGGAGATTGCATTCGGAAGCACCTTTAAATGAGGAATTAGCAATGGATATTAAAAATCAATTGGCTTTATTTAATAGAATCTGTTGCTAATGGATAGATAGGTGATAAAAATTGATAGCTTTTCAGTATTGATATCTCCTAGTTATATGCATATAGAAGACTGATATTTCTAGTACAATTTCGGATCTCTTCACGAATAAACTAAAAGTAATTTTAATGGTATTTCGTTAAAAAAATTACTTGCAAATCCATACATAGTATTAATAACAAAATAGCATTTGTAATTGATACATTTTAAATTATTTGATTTCTTACTATACAATCTAAATAATACTGAAAGAATTAAAAAAAACATCTAACAATGTTTACCGTTTATTGAATGCCTTAAATTTAAAGCGCTTTAAATAAATAGAAATTCAACATCATACATATCTTCAATTAAAATTTCATTCCTTTTAGTCAACGTTGAACGATTCATAATTATTTATTAATTGGATTGATTAATTATTTTTTTAAATAAATGTTCTACTATTTTTTTGTAGGTATTTATGATTACAAAAATGGTGAAACGAAAAAAATAATAGGTTATACGTTTTAATTAATTAGTTACATAATTACACTATAAACAAAGATTATTATTTAATGGGATCATGTAAATAATGTAAGAAATGGCTTCTATTCTGTAAGATATCTCATGTATAATTAAGCAAAATTTACATTATACAAATCAGCTTAAAATCTACTACTATGAACAGTATCGATAAAAACCAATCAGAAAAAAATAAACAAGATTTACCGAATGCAGATTCTATAGAAAAAATAAGAGAATTGGGTGAGGGCAAAACATGTTTTTTATGTACATCTACAGGAAATAAAGGTTTTGCTAGACCAATGACGGTTCAAAACGTAGATAAAAATGGTGCTATATGGTTTTTGAGTGCTAGTGATAGCAATCAAAATGAAGAGATTAAGAGCAATCCACAAGTAAATTTATATTTCCAAGGAAGTCAATATTCTGAGTTTATGCATTTATATGGAAAAGCAAGCATTCATTTCGATAAAGAAAAAGTTAAAGAACTTTGGAATCCAATTTTTAAAACATGGTTTACTGAAGGAGAAAACGATCCACGAATTTCCTTAATAAAATTCTCCAGTGATAGCGGTTATTATTGGGATAACAAACATGGAAACTTTATTGCAGGAATTAAAATGATTATAGGAGCTATAAGTGGTAAAACACTAGATGATTCCATTCAAGGTTCGTTAAATACAAAATAGATAAACACTATCGTATATTATTTACATATAAAACTTTAGGCTAGAAATATCTACCCTACAGTTTTACACAATGTTATTATATACCATGTTATTGTACAAATATTTTCAACATCATTAATTAAAAAATAATAAACAAACCTTTCAATGGAGGAACAAGTTCAAAATTCTAAAGTATTACAACACCTACTCATTGGTGTAATCATTGTTGCAACAATGATATTTGCAAGTCCATATTTAATACCTGTATCATGGGCTTTTTTATTTGCATGTTTATTATATCCCATTTGTTGCTATTTAGAGTCTAAGGGTCTGAACAGAACAATTACCTCTATCGTTGTAACATTTGGTTTTTGTGTAGCAATGTTCTTTATTCTATATTTTCTAATTACACAAGCACTAGCAATAATTAAAACAAATGACAATGTAGTACATAAGATTAAAGATGGCATAGAATCAACAATCATTAACGTGCAAAATAAAACAGGCATGTCCTTTTATGAACCACATACGTTAAAAGAAACCTTAACAAATACCTTTAAGAATGGAATCGGTGTTATATCAGGTCAGTTGAGTATGGTTGGGGCCAATCTAATAACAATGGCATTAACTCCTATATTTTTATTCTTCTTATTAAATTTAAGAGGACAAATAAAAGAGTTCTTATTCAAAAACTATAAAGGTACTGATTTCGAAACAGCACAAAAATTTGTTACTAAATCACTTACTGCTGTTAAAAATTATTTATGGGGGACGCTAATTTTAACAGCAGTAACAGCTGTTATGACCTATATTATTTTAATAACTTTTGGCATAAAGTCTGCTATCTTCTTTAGCATCTTTTTAGCTGTCTTAAACATTATTCCTTATGTAGGTAATCTAATTGCATACATAGCAATACTTTCATTTGTATGGATAACCAAAGAATCAAATGCACTCGTTATTTATGTAGGGGTATCTATTTATTTCTCAAACATGATACAAGAGAATATACTTAGACCTAAATTAGTGGGTGATAAAATGGAAATCAATGCCTTTTTAGTATTATCCTCTGTAATGATTGGAGCCCTTATTTGGGGTGTTTCAGGCATGGTCTTATTCGTTCCTTTTTTGGGAATCGCTAAGGCATTAGTAGAAAGCAATCCTGCGTGGGAAAAATATGCTATTTTATTTGCCTCAGAAGAAAATGATCCAAACACACGATTAAAAAGTTTTACAAGGACAATTTTCAAAAACAAACCTAAAACACATACAAACCTAGATTAAGTTATACATCTAAACTAAGAATGTATTTTCTAACATCTAGATCATACATTCTTACTTTTTATACCCAATTGATTTTAAAAAAGAATCCGTCACTTCCACTTGTGCATTTCTTCCTTTTTTAATAGCACGTACTTTAAAACTGGGGAAAATCAACACCAAGCATTCATGCACATAATTAATGCTAGCAGCTATATAAGGAATCACTTTAAAAATAGTATTGGGTAAATGCATACGATTGCAAGCAGCTCTACCTAAATAAAAACGATTAAATCCCAAGTATATCTTTACAAGTATTTTCTTCTGCCAAACTTTATTAGGAAATGTGGCAGATAAAGGAGCATTTACCAATGCATGCGCTAATGCAATCGTATCAACATCTGCCAGTGGTTGCGTCATCGTCCATTTATACAATGTTTGAATTGCCTCCTTATCATTGGCGGGCAAGAGTTCCTGTGGAATACCCAATAAATATCCAATGTATTTCCATAAATGGTATACACCCAATTCTTCATTCAATGTTGGTTTAAATTGTAACATCCGCAATCCTTCCAAATATACCAATGAAAAACCTAGATAGGTAGCAACCATATCTCCTGTGTTAATAGGAATTCCCCAGTCTTCATCGTTCCATTCAGGTGACTTCTTTATATAATATCGAGCCAAGGCATGAATGATTCGTACTTGTATGGCAGCATTAAAGCCTGCACCAGCAGGTTTCATCGCGCCACATCCTGTTACATCCACCCAAAATTTTAAGGTGTCTGAAAGACGCTTTGCAGGCCCACCTTTCAATGCTCCTGTAAAAATAAGTGGTTTGTTAATAGCAGCAGATTCATAGCCGCCCATTAACGAATAATTGCGCAGCGTAATTAAACTAAACACTCCTGCGCGTTGACAAAATTGTGCACCTTGTTTCAATAATACATCGTCTACCCATTCAGGTACGTGTAATGCACTCGTATATAATGCACGCAAGGAATCTGGAATATCTGGAACAGCATTTAATCCCTGTTCTAAAAGTATATGTAAGAGTTGATGTCCTCTTTTATGACCCAAACCTTCAAATAAATCTACAACAACAGCATCTGCAAGCGTATCACAACACATATATAATTCATTAAAAGAATCAATATGCTCTTTTGTGGGAATAGAAGAAACACGTTTGAGCATACGCTTACCAACGGATTCTTTCCAATGTTTTGAAAAGCCTGGTGATGGGTATTGTATTCGGTTAAGGGCCATGAACGAAGATAGTATTTTATCTGTAAGAATAATGTACTTAAAAATTGATTTCGATAATACATAGCAAATCAATTGTAATAACATTCGAAAATAAAATTAGAAAGAGGTTTTATAAAAACATATATATATTTCAAAAATTCAACACATTCCAATATATTTTGCAACAAAAAAATGCGGATACAATAATTAATTTGCTGCAATTTCTAAAAGTTGTATATTAGAGTCTACATAACCGATTAACTATATGAAATTCATACTTATTTTTTTTACTTTAATAATGATTAACACGGTGTCAGCACAAATAAAAGTTTACTCGCTAAGTAATGTACCAACAGATACTACAAAAGGCCTTAACGGAAATAAATGGGCTGTATTGGATGTTCACAATAGTATAAGCACACTGAGTGGTATGCTTGTCGAATTCGAAAATGGTAGCCGTGTTAATTTATATCAAATATTGCACACAGATACCTCTTTAACTAAATCTAATAATGCTTATGTTATGGGAGCTCTTGAATATATGGATAGACTTGGATTTAAACTCATAACGATCTATGAATCTAACAATAGTGGTATAGACCGTTTTGTTTTTCAACACAAATAAATCAATAGTTTAATATACATTTTTTAATAATACCTATTCATCAAAAAAATAATTGGCCCATACGTCTTATTATATTGGGAGCTGTGAGAACTGAAGGTAATTTTAAATAGATTAATAATCAACTATCATAATTAGTAGATAGTAGGTTGAAAAAGTCTCTCCTTCAAGGCAAGAGTAACGTATAAATTAAATATAAATCTGATAAGTGGGAAAAAATTAATTGCCCAGCATCTCTTGAACCTTATCAACAAAATTTCGATACCAGTTAGGATGAATATTTTTCTCATATTCTAAAAAAGTGTTCGTATTTATTTCTTGAATGTCAGCTGATACTGATGGTGCGCGTTTGTATGAAGTAAATGTTCCCAATCTACTTGAAAAAATAATATTGATACCCATTTCTTTGGCAACCGTTAAATATACACGCATACGTTTATTCGCATCATCCATATCGGGATTTCCCCAACCACTAATTGGGATGATCCAATTGGGCTGTTCTGCATTCTGTATATAAGGTTCGTCGGTTACGATCTGAATATCTTTCATATAAAAATACATTGTTTATGGAATGTGCGTATTTATTCCGTAAACAATGTATAAAATTTTCAGTATTCGTAAAAATAATAGTTCATTACTTTTCCTTTTTATTCAACCACCAATACAATGGAGGAATAATCATAGGAGCAAAAATAAGCGTACTGGTTAAGCCACCAATAATAACAGTAGCCAAAGGTCGTTGCACATCAGAACCAATCCCTGTTGAAATTGCAGCAGGTATCAATCCTAATATTGCCAAAACAAGTATGGATAGAATAGCATTTAATTGTTGGATAGAAGTATTTAATATTAGGTCTTGACTTATCGGATTTGCAGAAACAGCTCTATTCAATGCCGAAACAAGTATCACACCTGCCATAACGGAGATACCAAAAATGGATACAAAACCAACCCCAGCAGACACATTAAAATAATAGCCACGAAGTAACAAAGCAATAATCCCACCAGCTAAAGCAAAGAGAATACAACTCGACGTAATCAACGTATATTTTATATCTTTATACAACATAAATAAAAATATAAATACCGTTACTAAGGTTAGAGGTATGGTAATCAATAATTGTTTACCTGCGCGTTCTAAATTTTCATACTGGCCACCATAAACCAATTCATACCCTTTCGGGATTTTTATTTCTGTATCAATTCTTTTTTGCAATTCTTTTACAAAACCGCCTTGATCTCTATCCGAAATATTGGTACGTACCGTTACCATACGTTTGTTGTTGTATCGATAAATGTTCGATTGACCTTCAACAAAATTAATCTCTGCCAATTGTTCCATAGGTATTAAGTACCCATTGGCTGAAGGAACTAATAGTTTTTTAATTTCATCAATATTATTACGGTATTGAAAAAGATAACGTATTACAATATCATACCGTTTTGTACCATCATACAACACGGAAATATTTTTACCACCAATAGCTGCTTCAATCATATTTTGAATATCTGAAACATTTATGCCATAACGTGCCGCATTATCTCTATTAATTTTTATAGCTATTTGTTCTTGTGTCCCTTCTTGTTCAATATTTACTCCTTCACTACCACGTATGGATTTTACAATCTGCACGATGCTATCAGCCTTTTCGCGCATCATGTCTAAATCATTCCCAACAATTGAAACAGCCAAGTCTGCTGCACTACCCGTAACGATTTCCATTACTTGATCAATGATGGGCTGCCCTAACGTAAATTTCACACTGGGTAATTCTTTTTCCAGTTCTGTACGCATCTGACTCACCAAGTCTTTTTTAGAAATGGTATCGTTCCATAAACTATAATCTTTTAGACCTACTAAAATTTCGTTTCGGTTTGCTGGATATGGATCGGTACCATCATCGTTGCGACCAGTTTGAATAATTATAAATGAAATTTGAGGGTATTTAGAAATGATGCTTCGTATTTTAGGCGCATACTTCGCATTTTCTTGAATGGTTATCCCTGCAGGAAAATTTGCCCTAAGAAAAATAGAACCTTCATCTAAGTCAGGTAAAAATTCTGTCCCCAACTTCGCTCCAAATAAAATTAAAATTACAACAATACTAAAGCCAATTAAAACAGATTTTTTATAATTGACCAATACGAAATGCAAACATTTACCATATATTTTTCCAACAAACGCCAACACAACATTTTTATGTTCCTTCAATGGTTTGAGTGGATTGGAAAAGGCTTTATTATAAGCAAAAGAAATTAGTACAGGAATAAATGTTAATGCACCAAACATAGAACCAACAACTGCAAACACTAAGGTTAATGCCATAGGAGAAAACAATTTTCCTTCTACACGGGTCATAAGAAGAATGGGCATATACGCCAAAATAATTATGGTTACCGAAAAGAAAATCTCTCGTCCGACTTCTTGTGCGGATTGAATGGAAACATGAATAATTCCTTTACTCTTTTCTTCAGGTGAGGCTCTTCGATATGTTCGTATTAAGTGCTCAGCCATAATCACTGAACCATCTACAATGATACCAAAATCAATAGCACCTAAGGATAGTAAGTTGGCAGGAATCCCTACAAAACGCATGATTATAAATGCAAATAACAAGGAGAAAGGAATCGTTAATGCAACAATGATTGCACTTCTAAAGCTCCCTAAAAACAAAATCAAAATAATAATAACGATACTGACACCTTCAAACAAAGTATGTGCAACGGTTTCTAAAGAATGATTGATCAAAAAACTACGATCGTATAAAATTCGTATTTTAACGCCTTCTGGCAATTCGTTATTTTCTAATTCTTGTATTTTTTGTTTTAACAACAATAAGGTCTCGCTTGGGTTTTCGTATCTGCGCAGCAAGACAATGCCTTCCACACCACTACTTTTATCAATATTCTCATCTGCAATTGTATACCCTAAAAAACCATTTGGTGTAGGTGGAGAAATTTCAACACTTGCTATGTCGCGCACAAATACAGGAACACCATTTACGGATTTAAGAACGATGTGCTCAATATCAGATGCTTTTTTTATTGCACCCAGACCACGAACTGCAAAGCCTTGCCCACCCCTATTAATAATATTACCACCCGTATTTTGATTGTTATCGACAACTGCTTGCTCTATATCAGAAATGGTTAAGTTATATTTCCGTAATTTATCTGGATATGTAAGAATGTGAAATTGTTTAATGGGCCCACCAAAAGTCATGATATCCGCAATACCATCTGTTTGCAATAAATAAGGTTTGATTACCCAATCTTGCAAATCCCTAATTTCCATTGGAGTGTAGTTGGAAGGCGCATCTACAACAAAGCGTAATATTTCGCCAACAGCTGTTGACAAGGGCGCTAATTCAGGGGTTACACCATTAGGCAAATTAAGTGTGGCCAAACGTTCCATTACTTGTTGTCTAGCAAAGTAATCGTCTGTACCGTCTTTAAAGGTAAGCTGTACACAAGACAATCCAAAAATGGTTCTGCTTCTACGATCTAATACGTTTGGTGTATTTTGAAGGGCACGTTCAATAGGAACAGTAATTTGCTGCTCTACTTCTTCGGCTGCACGCCCAGGATATTGAGCAACAACAATCACATTGGTATCTGCAATATCAGGATACGCTTCAATCTTTAATTGCGTAAAACAAAAATAGCCTGCGATCATACATGCAACACTTATTGCAATGACCAACCATCTATTGTTGAGTGAAAATGTAAGCAAATTCTTTATCATTCAATTTTATGTTTTTTAATAGTATCAGTAAATCCTATCTTGTCATTTTATAAAGTAAGATTAACCAGTGCAATTTGAATTGCTGCAGAAGCCTACCGTGGTTTTGCCTTTTCGACCAAGCACTCGCTAATAAATTTCGTCAACGTATAAAATTGACAAGGAAGGACTAAGTTGGATTCGTGCGGTACTAATCTGGAACAGGCATGTAGGTACAATTATCAATACCCAAACGAAAGCCCTTTTAATTGCATCACGCCATCCACAACAATTTCATCTGAAAGTATTAAACCTTTATAAACAATCACACGGTCGCCAATTTGAGGGCCAATTTGAATTTCTCTGCGTTCAAATGTATGATTTGGTTTTTTTATAAATACATAGGTTTTACCTTGAACGGTTACCAAAGATGTCTGATGTACACTCATGAAATTACTCTCACTTAAATTAAAGAATACATTCGCAAACATACCCGACTTTAATTTATTCGATTGGTTTTGCATAGAAATCCGAACCTTCACCATTCGAGTTGAATTATCAACCATCTCAGCAATTGCATCTATCTTGTCTTGATATTTTTCGTTGGGGAAAGCAGAAAAAACAATCGTACACATTTGCCCTGTTTTAATATTGCTGATTTGATTTTCTGGAATATCACAAATAAGATATATTGTGCCCGGCTTTGAATGCAACAAAACATCGGATGCAAAACCTCCAGAGATTAACTTTGCTTCATGCTCAATCAAAGATGTGGTTTCATTATTTAAATTTGAAAGTTCAATCGATAAAGCACTTTGGGCATTTAATAAATCTTGCCCCGTAGCCGATCCATGTTGTTGCAAATCTTTAATGCGTTCTAATTCAATTTTACGTTGCTTGATGTTGACATTTTTAATTTGATTGATATTTATTTGATGTTGCAAAAGCTGCGTATAAGCAATCGACATATCTTCACTTTGAAACAAAATAATGCTTTGACTTCTATCTTCTGAAGAAGGAACAACTGTTGCCACTATCTTTGCAGGAGCGGTTAATTCAGCATTTTGCTTCTTCCCATCAAGTCTTTCTGTTTTAAAGGACAACATATTTGTAGAATCAGGAAAAACAATTGTTTGACCATTATTACTAACTAGCGGTTCTTGAAAGGCTTCGATTTTAGTTTTTTCTTTATGCGTACAAGAACAAAACAAAACCAACCATATACCTATAAACGTAATCTTCATCTTCATTTTGCTAATTGGCTTATTAATCCTGTAGTATAAAGTAATTGTACATACCCCAATCGATATTGTTGTAGTGCGTCATAATATTGTTGTTGTGTATCCAACCAACTTCTTTGTGCTTCTAAAAAATCAATGATGGTTGTCCCCCCTTTTAAATACGAATATTTGACATTATCCAAGATCGTTTGAGATTGATCCAATAAGATTTTAAAATTATCTATGTTTTGCAAACGCAATCTATAATTATCTATTGCCACCGTAATTTCAGATTGTAGTTTGGTTTGAATGGTGTATAATTCTTTTTCTGCTTTCTCTTTTAACAGAAATGACTTTTTAATTTCACCTTGATTGCGATCAAAAACAGGTAAACGTACGGTTGCATAAATACCATAATACGGAACATTATTTTGTGGGTTCCATATAACACCCAATTCAGGTTGTGGATAAGCAAGCGAACGTTGCAATTTGATATTGCTTTTAGAAACCTCAATAATGGATTTCATTACGCCGATATCACTTCGTGAATTCAGAGATTGATTGTATAAGCTATCCACGTTATCAGGAATCGCAAATAAGAAATCATCCTTCATGTCAACAGTCATATCCTCCTGAACACCCAATAAAAACTTTAATTCAGTTAATCGATTTGCAATTTCTTGTTTAACCGTATTACTTTGTAATTCGTATTGCTTCAATAAAAGTTCCGAACGAAACACATCGGTTTGCGTAATCATTTGGTTTTTATACCGCAATTGATTTGTTTCAACCAAACTCTGGATATTATTTTTTGCCTTATCAATTATTTCCAATTGCTTTTGCGCAGCCCATACTTCCAACCATTTAGCTGCTACACCTGAAAAAATAGTACGCTCCGTTTCTAAATAATTTTTCTGAGCAAGGGAAACATTTTCATTTGCAAAATCAATTTGGTAGCTGCGTTGACCAGCTATTTGAAAAGGTTTTGTTAATTGCCACCAAACTTGGCGACTTTGTCCACTCGAAAAATCAACATTACCTCCTGGTAAGTGAGAAGGCTGTCCATTTTGTAAGGTTTGATTATTTAAAATTAGATTTGGTCGTAGCTTAGCACTAACAATATCTGCTTGCGCAATACTTACATTAAATAATTCCGTTCTTAAGATGGGATTATTTTCACGTGCTGTTACTAATGCTTGTTGAAGCGTAAACGTAACTTGTGCATGTGTTTGATTAAAACAAGATACAATTGAAAAAGTAACGAAGAATAAATATGTTATTTTAACGCGCATCCTACACTAGTCTATAAATTGAATACAAAATTCCGTTTATATTCACCAATAGATGGTTAGAAAAGCACTAAAAAATCATTAGAAAGTCATTAGAACTCTTAAATGGTTTGTAATTCTACGATAAAATCAGTTTTATTATGGGTTGAAGTAACATGTATGGTACCCTTATGCAAGAGGATAATTTTTTTAGTAAGAGGAAGTCCGATGCCATGCCCTTCTACATTTTTTTGACTTTCGCCTCTAAAAAATGGAACAAATAAATGCTCTTGATCAAATGCTGAAATTTCAACACCCGTATTTGAAAAATCTAAAATCATTTTTCCATCACGAATAGAGATCGAAACCTTGCACCGCTTATTATCTGAAAATTTACAACCATTTTCAAATAAGTTTTTAAAAGCGACTTTTAATAGATATTCATTCCCTTTAATAATAACTTGCTCTTCATGCTCGAATTCGTCATCAAAATGTATATCAATGTTATAGCTTGTATTTGATTGCATTACTTGGTGACGTGCATCCAATAAAATTTCATCCAATCGTATTTCTTTAAATGAAATTTCAGATGGGTCGTAACTGGCTTTTGCAAAATCAAGTAAGCTATTGGACAAACGAACCAATTTTTTTGAATCATTCAGTGTATAACGTATCGCAGATTTATACTTCTCTATATCGCCTTCAATGTCTGATGCTAATTCCAGCTCTGCAATGATTGCTGAAAGTGGCGTACGCAATTCATGTGAAATATTTGAAACAAAGTGTTTTTGGGCTTCAAAGGAATTTTCCAATCGCACAAGCATTTCATTAAATGCGTTTGCCAATTCAGATAATTCATCTTTACTTCCACTACCAGAAAGTCGCAAATCAAGATTTGTAGCCGAAATCATTTTTGCTTTCTCCGTCATTTCCATAACGGGAGCGAAAGCCCTTTTAGAGAAATATCGACCCGCTACATATATAAAAACAATTGAAATAATAAAAACAAATACAATGGTATTAAACAAGTTTGTTAGTTTATTGTATCCATATTGATCGTAAGCTGTAGCAGTTATTACATACGTTTGTCCTTCATACGGATATCTTAATCCCACAATCTGCCATTTCTCTTGATAGAATTGCAACTCCCCTTTTTGATAAATGGCTTCCAACATTTCAGGAGTCTCTTTCACCACATCAATATCAATGGCATCGTGGTAAATTAAGGTAAAAGTACTATCATAAATAGCAACCTCTACTTCATTTAGCAGCTGACGGTTTTTATTATAAATGTGTTGAAGGGTATTCGTTTTTATTTTTATATCAAAAAATAAATTTGCCTTTGTAATGGCTTCATTTTTCAATACCGCATAAAATTCATTTTTTCTATTTTCTTTTGCTGAATAATAAATAACAAAAGCAAAAACCAACAAAATAGTTGCCGTAATAAATGTAAACAGTAGGGTTAGTTTTGTGCGTATTTTCATTCCGCTTTAAAAATAAAACCCATACCCGATTTTGTATGAATGAGTTTCTTGTCAAAATTCTTATCAACTTTCTTACGAACATAATTGATGTACACATCAATAAAATTAGTACCTGTATCAAAATGGGTATTCCACACTTTTTCAGCAATTTCAACACGAGATAAAACACGCTCCGGATTTTGAAGCATAAATTCCAATAAATTAAATTCCTTAGGCGTTAAATTTATTTCAATATCATTCCGTTTTACAATTTTTGTAAGCAAATTCATTTCTAGATCTGCATACTTCAAAATACTATTACTTGTCGTTCGAACTCGGTTATTGCGATTAATCAATACGCGAATACGAACAATCAATTCGCGCATCTCGAAGGGCTTAACCAAATAATCGTCTGCACCTGCATCAAAGCCTTCTACCTTATCATCGGTAGTGCCTAAGGCTGTCAACATAATGATGGGCGTGTCGGGTTTGTACTGTCGAATTTCTTTACATAAATCCAAACCGTCCATTTTAGGCAAAATAATATCCGTAATGATTAAATCGAAATTATTTTGCAAAGCCATTTTTTTACCGGAAAGCCCATCATAGGCAATGGTCGCATTAAACCCTTGCTCACTTAAACCTCTTTGAATAAGTTCTGCAACACGTTGATCGTCTTCGACTATTAATATTTCCATAAAGTAAAGATACACATTCTTAATATGAAAGGATTGAGTCTCTTATAAAAAAAAGACTCAATTCTACTTTGGCGCATTTGAACTTTGGTACATTTTTTTTAGCAAGTGATTGGTCGAAAAGAGACAAACACGAAAAAAAACATACAACAGCGTTTATTCAGCGTATTCCATTATAACTTATTTGCATTAGGTATTCGCGATCAAATCAAAATATTCATCGTCCTCATTTTTACCTCCAAAACCTTTCCCTACAGATTCGTGGGATTGCAAAAATTCAATTCGCTCTATCCATTTAACCATTTTATAACCCAATTGATTTTCTACACGTAACCTCAACGGTGCGCCGTATACAACAGTGAGAGGTTCATAATTCATTTCCCAAGCCAGTATTGAACCAGGTTTTAAGCAGTTATCTAATGTATGCGTATCGTAATAAACACCGCCCAAAAGCCCTTCGCCAAAAGAATAAAATGCAACCGTTGTTACCGATGGATCGGGCTTCACAAGGTTTATCAAATCTTTAATCGGCAAACCGCCCCATTCTGCAACCCCACTCCAACCTTGTATACAGTGATGCATAGTTATATGTTGTTCTTTATTCAGTCTTTTAAGATCATCAAGCGATAGTTCTACCGGATTTTGGACTAAGCCACCCACTTTAAGTTTGTAATCCTTAAAATCATTCTCTGCCAATTCTTTCCAAACTTTAGAGCTTGTTGGAAGCTTTCCGTTGGGCCAGAAAAATGGCGAGATGTCTTCTTTTTTAAAATACGGTCTCGGTTTTAATTTATTGATTGTCATTCTCCATAAGTTGTCATTAATTCGAGCACTCGTTTTTTGTACCCAACGAGGTTTGTTCCATGACACCCAGTGCGCATAGATTAAGAAACCAATGGTAAAAAGAACAATTCCGAAGCCAATAAAAACCCCTGTTTTATCCGTTGGATGATCTGTACCCACTGTAATATGATTCATGTTGCGAACCAAGCCAGAAGCAGCAACCATAGAAACATGTATTATTTCAAACCCAACATAAGCCAACATTACTAAAAAGTGTACAGACCTTGCTCCTTGCCTGTTCCCAAATAACATAGTAAGTCTGTGAAATCTACTGTCAATAGCTGGCGACATGCATAAACCAGTTAGTATTGCTAGTGGTGCTAAAATAAAAATAACTACAAAATACGAAATCTGCTGTAAGGCATTGTATTGATAAAACCCATTCGGCTCTATAGGCATATGCAAGGTGGCATAATGCACAAACACACTCCAAGCATCGGGGATTATTTGCCATGATGTCGGCACAATTCGTTGCCATTGGTCTCCCATGAATAACAATACTACAAACACAATTCCGTTCAAAATAAAAAAAGGAACGTGAATAAAATGCCAACCTCTAGCTATGCCAACGGTATGCCTAAAGCCAGGTAAACCAATCAGTGGACTAATATATCGAGCATCGTCTTTTGCTGTCCATAAAGAATCTTTTGGCACAACTATCGGCGTAAACTTCAACCATTCTGAACCTGGCTTACAGCCTTTATTAAAATACAATCTGGGATGATCAAATAATATGGATAGCCCGCTGCAAATTAAAATCGTTAAAAAGAAAAAATTAATCCAATGACAACTAATTATCCATAAAGGAAAGCCTTTAACGCTTACACTAGCTGTATTCAATAGCGCTAGCGAAGGATCAGTAGGCAATCCAAACAACACATACTGCAGGCATGCTATTCCAATAGTACCAATAAATAAAGCACCCAAAAGAAGAAAACCTATAGGCTTTAATTCAACATGAAATTTTCGATCTTTGGGATAGTGAACCCTTTTTTCAAGTTCGTTAAAATGTGTAAACATAGTGGTACTTATATATCATCGTTCTACGATTCATTCAATTTCAACACACAAGGGTTATAGTATTTCATTTGAATAAATTGTATTTATTTTTTTATTTCAAAACGCACTTTATATAATAATACGATTAAACTCTGTATTAAATCTAAATTATTGTATTAGGTTTGATCTGTTGCTGCAGCAAAGGATTTTTTTTTAATCTATACATATTTCAGGCGCTATAAAAATGAATTAGCAACTACTCTACATGATCGCATGAATACAAAAAACTAGAATAAATAATTTGTTAGTAAAAGAAGTTCAATGTATTCATGAAAAAACTACTACACCGCAGCTCAATGGGTTTGCGAGTTGTAGTTTCCATGTACACAGTTTAAATTCCCTTGGAAAGGGTTGTGTTGGTTGATAGCAGGTATAAGCAACAGTAAAAAATTTAATAATTTTTTACTCCGAAACGGATTATTTTAGAAAGTGCTAAAAAAGGATCAAATAAATTAAGGATTCGATGGCTTATTTTTTTTGCACAATTATTTATAAAAATAAATTATTATGGATTTACAATAGTATTGTAATCCATTTTACCTATTGTAGAATACCTATCTAATTAACGTCCAGCTTGTGTGAATGGAAGAATTAATTGAGTGATCCCTTCAACAGCTATTTGTAAGCCAACGCAAAAAATTAGAAAAGCCATAATGTTGTTAATGATCTGTTCTCGTTGTGAACCTAAATATCGAATCAATCTATTTGCATTTACATAACATAAAAAAATCAACACACACATTGCAAGAACAGCTATCAATATTGCTCCTGTGTTGACAAAATATTGATAGAGATTTTTATTTGTACCATGTGCACTCAATGTAAAAAGAACAGATATGGTACCTGCACCTGTAGTAATAGGAAATGTAATTGGGTAGAAAAGTTGATTTTCAACTTTAGTTTGTTGGTTTAAATGACCCACTTGGTTTGCAAGTTTTACATTTTCATCATCAGCTTGTTTGGATGATGACAGAAAATCCCATCCTGTTTTACAAATCATGATACCACCAGCCAATTGAACAATGGGAATAGATATTCCGAATAATTCTAATATCCAATGACCAACAAGCAATGTAAATAAACATAATGTGAAAGCATATAAAACAATGCGTTTTACTGCATGCACCTTCTCCTTAGGTGTTAAGTCAGAAAAATAACGACTTACAATGAATGCACTACCAAATGGATTTATAACAGGAAAAAGAGCTATAAAACTTACAAAAACAATATGTATAAAGGAATAAAAGTTAATTGTCATATATGTGATTATTAATTGCCTTGCCTCTTTAAGAAATAAATTGGAATTGTATAAAAATACACAAAAAATGCGCTCTACCATTGTAAAGCGCAATTAAATTATTTTCATTAAATAATATGCTACTGCTTTTAAGCTTAACTCTTTTAACGTAGACCGTAGTCGGTAACAAACAGAACACGGTCTATTTGGTTCATCTTTCCACCTTAGTCTATTAGATAACATGAGCTTTCAAATAAGTTTTTGAGTTAGCTAGATACGAACCGCTAATATCATTTTGTATCTAGCGATGTTTTACAATAATTATTTAATTCCTCTGGAGTCATTACCTAATCAACTACTTTTTCTACGCGTGCTATTGAATCAAACTTTGATAAAGTTAGCCTTACCATACTATCTTCTTCTGCAAATAAATCATGCGGAACGTTAGCATCTAAGTAAATCAAATCGCCCGCTACCAACTTCAACACCTCGCCATTTACACCAAAGGCAATCGTTCCTTGGTGTACTTCAACGGTAATCGGAAAGCCAGCTTTGTGTTCTTTCATGGATTGTCCTTTACGAAACATAATTCTGATTTCCTTCGATGTTTCAGTTTCCATCAATACTTTGATCGCAACCTTCTCTTCATTGTAAAGCATTTCATTTCTTAAAGAAGCTGTTTTCATTTTGTATGTATTTTTAATTATTTAAATTTCTATTATGAAGTTGAATTTTAAATTTATTCAATAGTATTGTCCAATTCAACATCTTGCCATTCGAATGCTAATTTAGCCATATACAGAGACAGATGATACTTTTCTTCACCTGTTTCCAATTTCGAAAAAATGTCTGTACTACGTACTCTCCATGCATCATATTCGGCTCTATTTTTTTCTAAGGCAATGGTATCATTCGATTTCACATATTCTAAATGCTTTTTTTGTAATGCATTAAAATCTAAAATATAATTTTCAACTTCAACATTATTAAAGTCTGGTTTTTCCATACCTTTTATTTTATCTATTTGTTGTTGTCTATCTGTTTCAAATGATTCTTGTATTTCTGCTGCAGACCTTTTATCTTTTGGCTTATTCGAAAACCATAAGATTCCTGAAAAAAGTACGATTCCAACTGCACCAATAATTAAATAGTGGTTTGAAGCACCGCCATGATTTTTCCATTTATTTAAACCAAGGTATAACAGAAAAAGACCAAGCATAAGCATGCCTATTGCTAAGCCTACGTTTCCTGCAATTTCAAAAACTGGATACAATATTCTCGGAACATGATAGGATGCTTTGGGTTGAAAATACAAAGCGCCTTGTGTAAGAATACCTGCACCAATAAAACCCATTGCTGCTGCTTTAAATTTTTCTAATTTTTGTTGTAATTTTTCTTTGTCCATTGTGGTTGTTCAATTATTGGTTGATGATATGTAAAAGTGTTTAAAAATTCAATTTTATATTCCTTAATTCTTAAGTAACTCCAACAAAAATAAATTTAACTGGATGTAAATATATTAATTTAATCGGTTCTTTGTTTGGTTACAGCACTATAAAAATAAGACACGTTATCTATATCTCCATTGCTGAATCTTTTAAACGCTTTACAATTGGGTCACAAATATGTTTATTGGGAAGTTTAATAACGATAGGCATCATTTTAATTCCAGCAGGAAGTTCTGCTTCTTCTTGTTTTACCCACATGCCAAAACTATGTCTTACCATAATTTCACCCACATAGTACCCTGCTTTAAAAATAGTTTCTGCAAAATCATCCACCGACAATCCTTCATTTTTAAAATCTTCCAGAAATATATCAATGAAATGAATAGACTCAATAGAATAATCCAATTCAACGTCATCATTTTCTTTAACAGATTGAACAAAATTTTCAGCAACTGTTGACCCAAAAGCTGGCTCTGCAGGGTATGGAAACATCATCGCCCTTGTTGGTAAAAAAGCATCTTCTTTGCCCCCTAGAGACTCATTTTGCAAGTCGAAAATATTCATCT
>NZ_CALMGQ010000091.1 GCF_937863595.1 uncultured Cytophaga sp. | reverse complement strand
TTAAGGGTATGAATGATAAGAAAACCACCTTATGTTAACTAAAATATTTTTAATAGCTTATATACTAGCAATTTGCATTTCATTAAACATATTAAGTGGTTCATAGAAAACCAAAAGCAAAATTAAAACCGAATTTAACCAACAGTTTTAATAATACCCATTGAAATAATCTATTAAAAAACTAAGCAGATTTCAATGCAAATTGATTGCTATAATTACTTTGATTGTAAATGCATGCAACTAAATCAGAAATTCTGCTGTGCACAGAAATATTTTGAGCAGATAAATCCATTTTAAAATTCATCTCAGCAAAATAAAGCAAATTATTAAAATCTGTATCTGAGAGCTTTAGGTCGGAATCAAATCGATCGAATGTATGAATATCTCTATTTTTAATCAACAAATCTGTAGCTAAGATTGTTATTAATATATGTTTAATGGTAGGTTTGTACATACAAATAGATGTTTTGTTCGTATATAAGACAATCCAAATAAGAAATACCCCTACTCATTTAGTATGATATCGATAAATAAATTCAAAAAAATACTTTTTAACCCAGAAATGATGAAACGTTATCTTTCTTATATTCAACGTCAAAATTTGAATTCAAAAGAATTAAATGAAGAAAAGAGAAAAGATTATAGACATATTGTTATGCTTCAGGTACTTATAATCGCATCTGCTATGCTTTTAAAAGAAATACTCTTTATAGCTGGTGTAAGTGTAGCACACTCTAACTTAACCAGAGATTTATTATTTTTGACCTTGGGAGGTACCTATGTGTTTATTTTATGGGACTTACTACGTAATCTCACAAAAAACAATACCCTTTTAGTTAGTTTATTTATCTTAATTGTGTTCGGACTTGGAGTAGCTTTTTTTGCTGCTAATCCTGTGTATGACTTTTTTGATTCGGAAAATTCAAAAAGACCTTATTTGTTTTTTGTTCACTTTTGTCTGTTTACGGTTGAAACAATTGTAATATATCATTGTGTAAACGATATATTCACGGGTAAAAAATTGTCTGCGGAAAAGATTTGGGGAGCTGCCTGTATCTATCTAATGATTGGAATATCTTTTGGAAGTTTATACGACTTAGTAAATATTGTTCAGCCTGGAAGTATTGGAACAAATCTATCTCAAGGCTTAGAAAGTTATACGGTTTGTATTTATTACAGTATGACAATCATTGGTGGTCATGACTCTCTTCTTGAAGCCGCACCTATCATACAAAACTTAGGAATTATTGAAGCAGTGTGGTCTAATTTATTTGTTGTTCTTCTTGTTGGACGTTTACTTAGTAAACCAGATAAAGAACAAGATGCTATAGTTATTTAGTAACTAACAGAATTGAATGATAAAATGTCGAATCGACTTATCGATTCGACATTAAAAGTACTTTACTTACTCGGTTCCACGTGAATGAATACATTACCAATATTAGGTATTTCAGTAAGCAAATAATCTTTTAAGTTATGAGCTATATCATGACCAACTTTTACAGAAATATTTCCATCAACAATTGCATGTAGATCGATGTGATACTTCATACCTGCTTTTCGTATGAAACATTTCTCAGTGTCAATAACACCATCCACTTGAATGGATTTTGCTCGGATTTCAATAATGAGGTCATCATATAGTTGCTCGTCCATAACCTCCCCCAAAGCAGGTCTTAAAATGAGATAGCAATTATATAAAATAAATGCAGCAGCAAATAAGGCAGCCCAATCATCTGCAGCTTCATAACCATCCCCTAGCATTATAGCAATCGAAATTCCTATAAATGCCATCACAGAAGTGATTGCATCGCTTCTATGATGCCAGGCATCTGCTTTAAGAGAAGTACTATGTGTTTGCTTACTTTTTTTAATCACTATTTGAAACGAAATTTCTTTCCAAATAATGATTACACCTAATACAATCAAGGTCCAAGGTTCAGGAAGTTTATGCGGCGTTTGAATGTTTAAAATGCTTTTATACGCAATGACGATTGCAGAAAAAAAGAGAAATGCAACGACTCCAAACGTTATAATAGGTTCAATTTTACCATGTCCGTAGGGATGATTTTCATCTGCCGGCCGTTCTGCATATTTGAAACCAATTAATACTAAAAAAGAAGAAAAAATATCTGTTGTTGATTCAATTGCATCTGCAATTAAGGCATAGGAATTACCAAAAACACCTGCAAGTCCTTTGATCAATGCTAAGAGAACATTTCCTATAATACTAAAGTATGTGGTGCGTATTGCAGTTTGTACGTTGTTCTTCATGTTATAGCATGCTAAGCCCTAGCTTGATTATTTTCTAACATAATATACAATATTAGACGTATACTTTGTTCGATCTACAATTTTAACATCTACAGTAAAGTCTTTTAATGTTTCCATTATTGTTTCTGAAGATAAAAAACACAATTCCTCTTCGGTTTTTTTATTAAACATCAACACTTTTGTCGAAAAGAATTCTGTTAATTTCGTACCCTTATGTTTTTCGGTTTGTGAGCTATCCCCATCGCGTATGATTAATATCCCGCCATTCTTTAAGCCTTCAAAACTAGATCGGATTAATTTCTGTTGATTTTCAGCAGATAAATAATGTAAGACATCTAAGATTACAACCGCATCGGCTTCTTGTACATTCACCTTCATTACATCGCTTTCAATAAACGTCAGTTTCTCCTGTTTCAAATACGATTGATTGGCAACCGTAATTTTATCGCCATCGTAATCCACACCAATAATGGTACGATCCGTTGATTTCGCATACAAGAAATAATCAAGGAAACCATAACCACAACCCAAATCATATATACGACCAGTACGTGGCAACAAGTCATCAAACTCCTGATACGATTTTTCTAAGGCAACTTTGATTCTATAATACCATTCTAAAACAGGTCCTTTATAGATATAAGAAGACAAAATCTTATTGAAGTAATTTGACATCGGCATCCCTTTCAAGGCCTCCATGAAGGCAACATTGTAGGTTGCTGCGATTCGGTGGGACAAGTCGATTGCATTACTTTGTATGGATGCATACTGTTTCAACCAAATTACGCCTCTATTTAAAACAAAATCAGTAGGCTGCAAACAATGCTCTGTTCCCGTAATATACATCGGAATATACTCCACTTCATTTTCAGATTGCAACAACGTTTCATTCACTGTTACAAAAATCTCATCTTCTTCAGTTTCTAGTGTAGAAAATACCATTGGTGTAAATCCGTCTGAGATAAGTGTGGCAATTGTTGTACGAGAATCATTTCCATCGACAGAAACAATGTCTTGCATGAAAAGAAGTATGCGAGAAAGTATTGAATGTATCTGCTTGTTATCTTTTACAATCACAATACTGCTATCTATTGACAATATGATTAAAAGTGAAAGAGGTGAAGCATCATTGCACAGAATAACTACATTCTTTTGATTTGGTCGAATCGATTCTGCTTTTATTTTCATGTAGAAACTCAAGAAAACAAAAATCTTTAATCCCGCACTGAATAGTGTTTTATACAGGTCTCTACTAATGCTTTTCAGTCCAATGCTATAAAATCCTTTACATATCAGCCTCAATATTAATAAAGGTATCCAAAGAGCACATCCTACAAGTGCGTAAACAAGTGTCCGGAATAAGATTGCCAATGTGAATGGCGCTTTGCCTTTATTTGTTCTGTTGGTAATAAACAAGGCAAACAACAATGGTATGATGGTGTATGAAATAAACAATACACAGGCAATTCCAATAATAGAAATTAGTGCGATGGATTTCAATGCAGGATGTTCAGCGAAAATCAATGCACCCATTGCAATAATGGTGGTGAATGCAGATAAGAAGATCGATATTTTAAAGGAGGGTAAATTATCTTTTCCTTCAGCATATTTTTTCTGCAAGCCATCGGTAATAAATATAGAATAGTCATCCCCCAAGCCAAATACAAAGGTTGAAATAATAATATTTACAATATTAAAATGGATGTTGAATAAGCCCATGAATCCGAGTATCCAGAACCAGCTTATCAGCATTGGCAAGAATGAAATCAATGACAATTCCATTCTTCCGTAAGAGATCAATAGAATTAGAAAAACGAATAAGGAAGACGAAAACAAAATCTGATTGAAGTCGTCTTTCACAATCATCAAGAACTTATTATAAAATAATTGTCTATCCAAAATAGTCAAACCTTCAATACGATCAAATAATTTATAATTATCCGTTGAAAAAGTTGTCGGAATGCGCATGCTCGCAAGAACAGATACATTATTGGAATCAATTTGTACATAATCTTGCAAAAATACTTCTTGTAGAAAAGAACGATGTTCCGTATTCATTACTCCATATTCATTTGAAAGCGATTGAAAGAAAGGTTGAAATGCACTTGCATTAAATCCTAGTTCCATAGAATATTTTGAAACATCATTCTTCACTTGAGCAACCTTTTCTGGCGTCCAATATGCCTTCCACTTTGCGATACGTTCTAGCTGAACCGCATCCGACGGCAACAGTCCAGATATACCCGCATAAGACTGTATATGTGCTTTTTCTTTTAAGGAATCAATAATGGTTAAGGCTTCCTCGTTGCGATATAAAGCTTCAGAAATCGTTTTCCCTTTGAAAATAAAAAAAACTGCTTTGCCAGAATTGGAATCGGATTCATATAATTTCTTTTCAGCCGCCTTTAAGGATTCGGGCATGTAATTCATCGAAGACAAATCGCTATCAAACGTTACACGATTGGAGAAATAGCCTAAAACCAATGTCAATACAATAATGGTTGTAACAAACCATTTACTTGTTACCGACGTTCGTTCAATCAATTTCAGCAAGAAAGATTCTGCTTTATTTTGTTTATGCGCTACCGAATCTACTTCTGAAACCTTAGAAAATTGTTCGATTAAATGCGGTAAGAAAAACAAGGCAAACACGGATGCGCCAATCAAACACAAACCTGCAAACAAACCAAAATCACTTAATATATCTGAGTGTACATACAACAAACTAAAAAAGGCACCAACGGTAGAAACACTACCAATCATCATGGGTACTGCAATATCACCTACCACCGTTTTAATATTTCGTGTGTGCTGGTAATGCGCAAAGACGTGGAATGAATAATCTAAAGCAATACCTATAATTACAGAACCTGCACCAATGGCAATTGCTGAAATGCTACCTTGTATAAAATAAATAATGGCCAACGAAAAAATTCCGCCAAAGGCAATTGGCGTAATCATCAATAAGGGTAAGGACCAACTTCTGTAGAAGAAGTATAAAAATCCAAGTATAATTATAATTGCAATCGTCGAGATTACTTTAATATCCTTTTCAATTTGTCTCGCATTGGCAACCGCTACTGCTGCTGCACCAAAATAATCTATATGAACGTTTTTAAATTGCGCATGTGTTGCCTTGATGGTATTATCCAATCCATCAATTAACTTTCCATTTATATCCGTTTTATTTGAAGCATTCGTTGGTGTTAAAAATACAACTAAGGTGTTTTTATTTTTTTTGAAAATATATCCGTTTTGCAACTCATAATTTTCATCCGCTTGCATACTAGAAAATTCCTTGAATGCTGGATTAGATAACGAAAGTGGATCTTTCAAAACAAATTGTTTTAAAACAAAACTTGCAGGCGAAATCAGTTTGCGATAGCTGCGTTCGATACCTTCTTTAATACCTTCTTCAGAAGTAAGACTATCCATACGTTGATAATCTTTATCCGATAAATAAATAGGTAAATTTGAATAAATTAAATCCGTAACACCAGCGATCCGTTCATCATCAATGCGATATCGAATATCTGAAAGCAAGCCATTCAAAGCAGAATCAGATTTCAATTCTGCTACAAACTTCTCTGCACAAGCAATGAGACTATCTTCCATCCCACTGCTATCTGCTTGAAAGCTAACTATAATTTTATCAAGGATGCGAACGTTTTGAATGGTTTCCTTATAACCAATCGTTTCTTTGTCATCCGGAATCATTTTTGTAATGTCCTTTTCCAAGGTAATTCGACTCGCGAAAAAACCCAGAACCACAACTAGACTAATAAGTATTGAATAAAAAAGACCTTTTCTATTTTTTAAAAACTCATATATACCAACAACAATCCGATTCATTATATATTCTATTATTTTTTGTAAGAAGATCTTGCAAGCAGATGCAAGGTTACATAAGCGAGTATTGTTACCGTAACTCCTGCCATAAAAGCAAACAAGAAACTACCGTATAAATAAGGTTCCAATGATTTCAATACGTCGCTAATGCTTATGTCTTTAGAGAATACCAATTCCATAGGCTGTCCTAAAAATTTAGCCCCAACGTAATAACTAGCATAAAGTATAAAAGGAATAAAGGGAGGAATGCTTATGTTAGAAAATATGGCAACAATTACCTTGTTCAATTTCAACAGATGTGCTAAGCCAATGCCCAACCATATTTGATATCCCCAAAATGGTGCAATCCCCATAAATACACCAAAGCCCATAGACAGTGACTTTTTAATCACCGAATCGGGACTACCTACCGTATGATTATAGAGTTTTTTTTTTGACTCTTTAAATGAAAAGTTTTTTATCAATCGAATGGGTGTAAACCAAAACGCAGCTAAGAGTACAAATACAATATTTAACAATGTTATCCGTGTAACATCCTTGAATGGTCTGAAGTGTGTGATGCGTTCGTCAGCAGGAGGATAAAACACTTTAATAGGAATCGATAAAACGTCTACCCCTTTCCAGAAAGAGCGGACCATTACTTCAATCTCAAATTCATATTTACGTGTGATGAATCGTATGGAGTTTAAAGGCTCCAATGGATACAAACGATAACCCGATTGCGTATCCGTTAATTTTATACCCGTAACAACCCAAAACCAAAAGGTAGAAGCACGATTTCCAAAGGAGCTCTTACCTGGTACATTGGGCTGATCCATATTTCGAGCACCAATGATGATTGCTTTGGGATGTAATTCAATCTCATCTACAAATAAATGTAAATCATCTGGATAGTGCTGTCCGTCGCTGTCAATGGAGATGGCATAATGATAGCCATTTTTATATGCTTCTCTAAATCCTGTTCGCAGTGCCATTCCTTTCCCCATATTTTTAGGGTGATTGATCACAAGAAGATCTGGATACGCAGAAAGTATAGAAGCTGTATTATCTGTTGAACCATCATTCACAACTACGATATTGGAAGTAAATTCCAATACACCATCCAATACTTCTTTTATCGCGGTAGCGTTATTAAAAGTTGGGATAAGTACACAAGATTTGTGATGAATAAATTTATGATGTAGCGTTTGATGATCCATCTTAATTCAAAATATATAAACTACCGGTATATTTTAATAAAAACTGATTGTTGCTTTTTAAGCTTGCTTGAAATGAAATTTCGCTATCAGTTTGCTCCCGAATAACGATTTCCGTCACAATCAATGTAGATTCTTGCGGATTCAGCATCGTCAAGAATTTAATCATATCCGCTTTTTTAAGTTGCGTTTTTTTGTTCAAAGCAGATTCAAGAACTTCCTTTACACATTGCACCATACACACACCAGGCAATACAGGTACCGAAGGAAAATGACCCTTAAAAATATCATGCAAGGGATCTACTTCTAATTCAGCACGAATAACTGTTCCTTCTTGCTGTTGATTGAGAATACGATATAAATTTGATACAAGCATTAGTTCGAAAATGTAATTGCGGTTAAATCAATTTTTAGATCAATATTGAAATGTGACACGAAAATTTTAGTTGGAATTGAATTTTCAAATTGTGCATATTTCACTTCAAATTTACTCTTAAATTTTGAACCATACACATAGGTAATCTGTAAAGGTAGATTATCTGGCGATAATTGAGAAAAAATATACACATCCTGATAATTTAAGCGTACAGTAGGTTCCATTCCTTCCTTTTTAACCCAAACAGGCTGTGACAATTGATTGAGATTAAATAATACTACCCAACGAATATCTTCCACAATGGTATTCATAACTCCCTTAGTGTCCAATTGCGGAATACAGCGTACCAAATTATAGGAATCGTGCATGATGAGTACATCAAAAAAAGAAACTCCAAGTTCAGTAAAAAAAGATACTTTTAAGGTATCTGCATTTAATTTCTTAATCGCCAAGATACCGCTTAAAGCTTTGCCATAGGTATCGATACTTGTTTTAAAATAATGTACAGAATCGGTTTTGAAAAAATCTGATTGAATGGTATACGTATAGGACGGTCCAACAGAAACCTTTTTATATGTTTTGTGGGAACAGGATGTAATCGTGGTAAAGACGAAACAAGCAAGAAAAAAATTAACGAACAATAAATACTTCATCCTGGATTATAGTATTGTATACACGATTACTAAATGTTATTAAGGTATAATCACCCGATTTTTCAGTCATTTCTACTTTTAAAACCCCATAATCTGCTTTTGAAACCGTTACTAAAACTTTATTCACGTAATCTTTCATTGTCACGTCAATTGGCGTCATTTCCATCAATACCGTTTTAGCATTTTCTTTGTAGACGATTGAAAATTCTTTGCTATCCGCAACATTCCCTTTCACCGCATTGATCATTAAATCATTTACGTACTTAAATACTTTATTTGAATTGGTGTCGTATTTACTAACTTTCCCATTGTCTTTGATAAGTACTTTCCCTTTATACAAGGACATGATATATTGAAATGGAGTGGTATATTCCAATTTCATCATATCTGGATTCTTGAATTTCATGGTACCTTTTGAAAGCACTTTTTGAGCCATAAAACTCAAACTCTTTTCTTGAACAAAATCGCAGGCCAAGGTACTTGTTGCCTGATTTTTTTGATTCAATTTAGTTTTAAATCCAGACACATCTTTTAATGCTACATATGGATCGTTTTGTTGCACCCACGAAGTACAAAAAACGATAAAAAAAAGGACACCGATAATGGCAATAGTATTTTTCATAACCCTTTATTTAATTGCTCGAACGGGATTTATATCAAAAGTAAAACCCTTATTGGTTGAATACAACAAAAAATCGGCCAAAATATCTTTTGTGACTGGTTTGGTATCGTGTAGCAAAATAATATCGCCGTTTTTAAGCGTAGAGGTTATGCGACGCAACAATTCATTTTTGTCGGAGCTTACCGTATCAAACGAACGTACACTCCAGCCCAATACCGTCATATTCAATTTCTTTATAGCCTTTGCAATATTAGGATTGGTTACCCCAACAGGTGGTCTATAAAGCTGTAACGACTCTCCGATACAGTCTATAATGGCATTTTCTGTAAGCTGAATTTCTGTAACAACTTTTTGTGTTGAATACGATCCGATAAAATTGGAGTGATGAAAACTGTGATTGGCAACAATGTGTCCTTCGGCTACAATACGTTTTACAATTTCCGGAAAGGTTTGTATGTTTTTCCCAATACAAAAAAATACTGCTTGGGCTTGGTGTAGTTTCAATATATCTAATATTTCAGGAGTATGGTCTGGATCTGGACCATCGTCAAATGTTAGTATCAGATTTTTTTTAGTTACATGTGGTAATCGACAAACGGCAGTTAAAAAAATACCTGCTTCCATGCGAAATACGCCGAATACAATATAACTCAGCCAGCAAAGGATCAAGCCAACGAAGACCCAAATTCCTAAAGATTCAACAATGAATGAATAAAGAAATACACCTATAAAAATAGGCCAAAAGATGTATTTTAATGTGCTATACTTCCACATCTGTAAGTAAACAGAATGAGTGATAGGTATTTTTATGTTGATTGTAAATCAAGATATGTTTCGGCTTCCGGTGACCTTTATCGCTTAAGATACACTGTTCAATTACATTTTGATTGTGAATCATGTGTGCAGCCAACCAATACGAAAAGGCAGATGCGGTAAAGGATTCACCAAATAAATGTTTGTAAACCAATTGTGTCGATTGATTGAATACTTTTTGAACTGGCGCATAAAATGCATCATTTTCAGCATTGCCATTTAAGCCTAAAACAACAACTTCAATATCCGAAATTGTTAGCGATACTTCTGCTAAAAACAGATTGATTTGTTCTTCAATGCTGCTGCCTTCTGGAAGTTTATACAACACAGAAAAGGCTTTAACTTGAGCAAGGGTATGTTTATGCTTTTCCGAGGAAAGAATCATACTTACTACGCCTTCGCCAATTGTTACAGGCATCTTTGCATTAGAAGCAATAGATTCATGACGATCCCACATGCCCATGCGTTTTGTTATGTTGTGTACCGCAGGAATAACTTCATCGGCTGCATTCACCATTACGTGTTTGCAACTCTTATCTTGCAACATCAATAAGCCATCCAACAAAGAGGATTCAAAGGAAAAATATCTGTTGGAATAGGTATAATTTGGATGATAACATTTGATCATCATCGCTATTTGTCCGCTTAGGGTATTGTGTGTAGACTGAATAAACGCTGTCGGAGAAAGCATGGATTCATTATTTACAATCAATCCACTTAAAAACTTTTCCGTATCTTCTAAACACCCCAAACCTGTACCCGTAATAATAGCTTCAGGCATGATGTTATCAGCCATTGCAATACTTCTTTGAGCAGCAACCAAAGACATTTTAATGATACGACTAAAACGTCTACTTGCTGTAGGATTCAAAAAGTTTTTATATTCTGGTTCAACACAACCTACATATTCGAATGATGGTTCGTTAACAGTTCCTGTTAAAAATTCTTCATCAAACGTTGCTTGTGCTGAAACACTTGATAATCCATTAATAAATACATTTTGGATCAACATGCTGAAATAAGTAAAGATGAATTATTACCTCCAAAACCAAATGAATTAGAGAGAATGTGTTTACTATGTTTATTTATTTGCAATTCCGTAACAGGAATAATTCCCGTTTCTTCGATTGCATCCTTAAAATTTTTGTTCGGAAAAACCCAATCATGTTGAAGTGCCAATACAGACATAACAGCCTCTATCCCACCAGCAGCTGCAAGCGTATGGCCTGTCATTGCTTTGGTTGAACTAACAGGAGGTAAATGATCTGGAAAGATTCGTAATAAGGCAACACTCTCAGACATATCATTATTTTGAGTACCTGTACCATGTGCATTGATGTAATCAATTTCTGAAGGCTTGTATCCACTAACGTTGATTGCTTGCATCATCGCCAAGTATGCGCCTTCTCCGTTTGGAGACGATGCTGTTTGATGATAGGCATCACATGCATTTCCATAACCAGATAATACAGCTAAGGCTTTTGCACCGCGGCGTTTTGCAGACGCTTCTGATTCCAATACAAAATAACCTGCAGCTTCCCCCAAGTTTAATCCTTTGCGATTTTTATCAAAGGGTTGGCACGGTTCATCCGAAAGAATCATTAAGGAATTGAAACCGTTGATTGTAAACTTGCCAATCGCATCCGAACCTCCTGCAACCACAATATCGCATATGCCTGCTTTAATTAAACGTGCAGCGTGGATCATGGCATTGGCAGCAGATGAACATGCTGTACTAATGGTTGTAATGTATTTTTCAATGTGTAATAAAGCAGCCATTTGTTCGGCAGCATCTCCACAATCATGTGTTTGTGCGAATGCTAAATTACCGCCATTGGGATCTTGTAAATAATCGGCATAAAAAAGTTCGCCTAAATCCATCCCTCCAGCACTGGTAGAATTTACGAGTCCTGCGGATTTACATTCATGATCACTTAAACCAGCCATTTTTACTGCTTCAGAAGCAGCCAACATGCCGAGTAATGCGGTACGTGAATGGATATGTGATTGATCAATGTTTGGAATCCTAGCTTGTAACTCTTCGTTACTCAATTGTATTTGAGCAGTTGGTAAGGAACGAGCTAAAATGGAATCCAAACGCGTCTGAGAAGATACACCTGTTTTGGATAATAAAATGGACTCTGTCAATTCTTCAATCGTTAAGCCTATCGAAGAAACAGAACCAATTCCTGTAATCAAAATACGCACAGACATGTATCTCTGGTTAGATTATTTTTGTAGATTTTTTTGTTGATGCGCATGAATAAATTCAGCCATAGATTTCACAGAGTAAAATACTGTTTTCCCCTCATCAGCACCATTTATTTTGATTCCGTATTTTTTTTGTAGCAATACAATCAATTCCAATACATCAATGGAATCAAGCCCAAGGCCATCACCAAATAAAGGAGCGTTATCCTTTATTTCGTCTGGACTTACATCTTGAAGATTTAGCTGGGAAATAATTTCTTGTTTTAATTCAGTTATTAACTGGTTCATAATGCGTATAAAGATGCTATTTGACTTGAAGTAAATTCTAATTCCGTTGTTAATGTTTCCGTTTTTTCAACAAAAAGTAATAACACATCTGGTTTCCCAGTACTATATTCAACCCAACCTACAATGGCAGATTGAACCTTATTCGTTTGAAACAAATCCGCTACATACTCTTGTAATAGGTCAGAGGGAAATGTTTCGCTGAGAAAAAACATGTTTTCTCCTTTAATTTTATGCTTTATACAAATCTCTCCCATAACAATATTAGAGAGCGTATATACAAATATAGCAGGACTCGGGAAGAAACTCGTCTTATTGTTGATAGTTTTCTGAAATTCGAGGTCTGTATCTAATGATCCTGTTGCATTCGATAACACAATTCCGATCTCAGTATCGCTATATTTACCCTTTATATCTATACCTTTTAGTAGGTATTCTGAAGCAAGAATTCCACATTTTGAGATGGAATCCATCTTAAAAAATTTGGGGTATTCCATTGAGGCACTTCTATATAAATCGGAAAATTCATTTTTGAGGATGAACGTTTCTGAATTTGTGGTAATTCTAAGCGTTTCTGTTTGCGTTTCATGTGCCGCAATTCGACAAAAACGAGATATGATATATGTCATTTTTGCTTTTTTAAAATTAAGGCTGTATTTCCACCACCAAAACCCGATGCTGTTTTCAATCCAACACGCATATGTTTATGCATTGATTTCGTAACAACATTCAACGTCACGGATGTACCTGTTTCTTTAAAACCAATCGATGGAACTAAGGTATCCGCTAACATGCTATTAGCCAAAACAATTGTTTCTATAATACCTGAAGCACCTAAACAATGTCCGAGATTTCCTTTTATACTGTATACGGGTGCATTTGAAACGCCTGTAGTTTTAAATGCCAAGGATTCCATTTCATCGTTGTATATAGTTGCAGTACCATGTGCTGAGATGACGTCAATTTCTTTATAATCTACTTGAGCATCATTCATTGCACCTTGTATGGCAGAAGCTAAACCCTCTCCAGTTCTTGAAGGACCAGATAAATGGTTTGCATCGTTTGATGAAACAACAGAACGAATTTCAATATTATTTTCGGTAGTTGGTGTACAAGATAAAATGAGTGTTCCGCATCCTTCTCCTAATGAAACACCTGCTCTATTTTTATCAAAGGGCGTACTTGGAAACGAACTTAAGGCATGGAAAGAATGAAAACCCGAAAGAACAAATTCCGACACACAATCTGCACCAGTAACAATAACATGCGAATACTTTTCTGACTGCAGAGCATGGCAACCATATTGTATTGCTTGTAAGCCAGAAATACAGGCATTTGAAACAACAACAGAATTATTTTTATTGCCAAAGTATGCTGCAATATATTTCGCCATGATACCAATGCGTAATCTATTTGAATCAAACGTTGGATCACTCAAAAATTCGATATTTCCTTTGGTTGAAGCAAACACAAACAAAACTTTTGATTGTTCTAATGGTACATTCAAGGAATCAATTGCTTGTTCAATAGAATATATAAATAGACGCTCAATTTTTGTGAACGTTTCAGAAGGATTTTCAATTGAAAAATGTTTGTCGGGGTTAAACGTTGAGGCGAAAACCGTACCCATTTGCGGATGTGTCTCGGATTTTATAGAACACTCCAAATTATAGAGTTTTTCCATATTCTCTTCAGTTGTATTGCCTAAAGGCGTTACAATCGAATCTGCAAGTATGTATACGGGCTTTTTCATATTATTGTATCCCGTTCTTTTTTTTCCAATCAGTAAAGAATGGAGGAATTAGCAAACACAGTTCTTTATTGGAATCTAGAAATACTTGAACCGTTTCACCAGTAGCAATGATTTCGTTATTGCTTTTATTTCGAATTACAAAATTGAAGATCAACTTCGCAGCATCTGAATCAAAATAGGTAGCTTCAATGACTGCGGTATCTCCATATTTTAAAGAACGCTTATAATCACAATGCACTTTAACTATTGGTGTTGAATAACCAGCCCTATGTACATCTAAATAATGAATACCATATGCTAAACCAAATGCTTCGCGTGCATCTTCAAAATATCGAACATAATGTCCATGCCAAACAATGAGCAAGGAATCTACTTCGCTAAATCGAACAACAACTTCAGAAATATGGCTTATGGTTTTCATTCGTTATTTTTTCAAAACAATTTTCATTTCACAAGAAAGTACAGGTTTGCCATTTACAAAACTTTCTCCTTTTATAAGAGACATGTCAAAAATTTCTTCCAGTACTTCAACTCGTGTTTCAATTTTTTCACCTACAGAAGGTAAATAATCAATTGTTAAATTTTTAATTGCACCAATAAAACCAACGGGTACAGGCTCATTATTAAGCGCACACGTATAGCCAACACCAGCAGCTGCCGTTTGAGCAATATTTTCAATCAAACCAGGTTCTTGCATTTTGTGATTGCTCACAAACAATGCACCTTCTTGAACAGTGAATGACGTTTCCGTTATTTTTTCATTCACAGACACGAGTGTATCAATCATAATGATTGGTGCACGTTGCGGAATGTATGGAAGTACATTAGAATCTGGAAGTGTTGATTGCATCCTTATTTCTTTTTGCAAATTAATACCGTATGACTGATACCTACATTATTGATATCTTCCTCTACTACAAAGCCTGCTTTTTCAATGCAGCGAATAAATACTTCTGAATGGTACATTTGACTGTTGCCATTCGCAATGCAGGTAAAATAGAGCGAAGTTTGTTGCAAACAGAATGCTGCTGCTTCAAATTTTTGTCTGTCCCAGAATGTTTCCATGATAATCAATTTACCATCATCTTTTAATGCAGCCATTGCTTTATTTAGGATTCCAACAATTTCAGCTTCAGAAAAACAGTCTAAGAATTGACTCATCCAAACAACATCAAACCCTGTTGGTAAGCTTGTTTCAGGCTTTAATATATCCAATGGATGATAAGAAATTCGATTGCCTTCTGCATACTGACTCACATTTTCTTTTGCCATTGCAATTTGCTGAGGCAAATCTGCAATCGTCATGTTTACTTCTTTGTTGTAGTTCACACAGGTAACAGACCATTTACCTGTATTACCACCCACATCCAACATCTTTTTAGGATTGAATCTAAATACAATCGGTAACACTTTGCTAAACGAATCATCTGAGTAAAAGTGATCGAATGCCAACCAACTTTTCTTTTCTTTTTCAGGAAGTTCAGATAATGCCTGGTAAAATGTCTCGTATTGTTCTCCAATTACTTTTAAGCCTGTAGGCTTGCCGGTTTCAATCGCTTCTTTTAAATGAAAAAATCCTTGATAATTAATATCTTGAACAAAGTCCATATTGGCAATGGTCATCGGATCATTTAAAATATAATATCCAACACGAGTTATAGTATATTTACCATCATTTATGATAAGTAAGCCCATGCCCAAACCTGCTTCTACAAGTACTCGCACACCATAATTTGTTAGTGTACCTTTAGAAACAATATCTTCTTGAGTAATACCAGTAACACCTGCATCTTCAATGACTTTTAGAATTCCCAAATCACGTAATGCAAGTGAAGCTTGAAAGACAAAAGGTGCAAAAGCAATTTTTTGTGCTTCAAATTTAGCATCTACTGCAGCTAATTTGTCTTCTTGATAGAATCTCATTGAGGATCTTGTTTCTTTTGTTTGCATATCTATTTTCCTGTTTTCCAAAAATTATAATAATTAAACCATTGGTATGGATACTTGTATATATTTTTTTCTATTAATTGAACAAATGGACGGAGCGAAGATATTAGTTCTTCTGATTGTTTTACTTTATCCCTACTGTATGTATGTACCACACCTTTTGTAGCACTAAAATAATAATGAGATGAAGTTTCTTTCATTGCAAAAACAAAAGAAACAGGTACATTGTATTTTGATGCCATCAATAAAGGACCGCTCGGAAAGCAAGCAGATTCTCCCATAAAAGGCATTTCGATAACCCGCGTACCTGGCAAGAAACGATCGCCATGCATGCACACAAGCTCTTTACGCTCAAATGCATCGTTAATGGCATACAGATGAGATAAGTCTTCTTTGATGGCAATAATATTAAGGTTTTTTTCACCCTTAACGCTATCCATGTATTCTTTTACTTTTTCGTGTTCGCCTTCAAACATGACAACATTGATTTTCGCTTTTACACGATACAATAAATGTCCTGCGATTTCCCAATTACCAAGGTGTGCGCTTACCAATAAGCCACCCGTACCTTGTTCTACCATTTCAATTAAATTTTCTTCCCCATCAAAAGTAAATGTAAATTTACCAAGCCCTGCCATTACAATCACCCGATCTACAAGTGTTTGTCCAAACACGTAAAAGTTTTTGTATACGCCCATAAAAGATTTAATGGGAGAAAAACCTACTTTTGTTCTCAAAAAAGAATAGATAGAAGACCAGGCTTGATTGGGTTGAACGAAAAAATACAATGCCGCAGGATACAATACGATATAGGTTGGCCAGACACCAAACGTTCTGAGTATAAATACAAAGAATGAGTAGCCAGATTTTGAACCTTTCGATTTACCATCCCATGCTGCCATGTTTACTAATTTATTTGTTATACGGCCCGGTTATGAGAACCCTATTTATTAAAAAGAATTTTATTATGAATACAAACCTCCATTTATGGAAATGACTTCAGCGCTTATGTACGATGCTTTTTTGGATGCTAAAAAAGAAACCAATTCAGCAACTTCTTCTGGCTCACCAAAACGATTCGCAGGAATTTGTGCTTTAGCTTCGTTTTCATTTATATCGCTCGTCATATCTGTTTTGATATACCCAGGTGCTACAGCATTAACGGTAATATTACGTTTGCCCACTTCTTGCGCCAAAGCTTTTGTTGCTCCAATTACCCCAGCCTTTGCTGCAGAGTAATTCATTTGGCCAGGTACACCTTTCAGTCCAGATAAAGAAACAATATTAACGATACGACCATAGCGATTCAACATCATTTGATTGATGAGTGCTTTGGTAACATTATAAAAACCGGTTAAGTTAATATCTATCACGCCATCCCAATCTTGTGGTTCCATCCACATCAATAAATTATCGTTGCGGATGCCTGCATTATTAATCAATACTTCAATAACAGCATCGTCTTGATGTTGCTCTAACCAAGCAACCAATACAGCCGTTATTTCTGTACGATTAGAAACATCAAATTTTAATAATGTAGCATTGCCTCCTTGATCTACAATCGCGGATTTCGTTTTTTCAGCTTCAACATCATTTGATTTATAATTAATCAATACATGATAGCCATCTGCTGCAAGTTTAATGGCAATTGCTTTACCAATACCTCTTGCTGCACCAGTTACTAAAGCATATTTGATTTTAACAGACATAAAAGTATTAATTAACTGATTTGGAAATTCGGATGGTAGATAATACCGCTTGGATTTCTTTATACTTCGGTTGATCTTCTATAAAAGGTGTGAAAGCAGAATGTATCTGAGTCAACACAGTTGTATTGTATTTTGATAGTCGATCCGTTAATTTTAAAATATCAATTGCTTGCGCCAAAGACATCAACTCTATAGATACTACTTGGTAAGCATTTTCAATCACCTTCGCACAAATTAATGCGGAGTTTGCGCCCATACTTACAATATCTTGATTGTCGTTATTATTTGGAATACTATGTACATACATCGGATTCGACAACATTTGACATTCTGCAACTGTTGAAGTTGCTGTAAATTGTACGCCTTGCAAACCAAAGTTTAAACCCAACACACCTTTATTTAAAAATGGTGGCAACATATTGTTTAGCTTACTATTCATCAAGTAATTTACCTGACGTTCGGCTAGCATCGCTAATTTTGTAATGGCAATTTTCACTTTATCCATTTCTAAGGAAATATAATCTCCATGGAAATTTCCACCGTGGTAAATATTATTTGTTTCTTGATCTACGACTGGGTTGTCGTTTACGGAGTTTACTTCATTTTCTATAATTTGTGTAGCATATTGTACGGTGTCCATAATAGGACCAACGATTTGCGGTACACAACGGATGGAATAGTATTCTTGAACTTTGTCTTCAAAATACATTTCATCTACCTTCTTATATAAGTGGGCAGCACGAGACTTGATTAATGTACTTCCTTCTAAACGTTTTCTAATTTCAGTAGCAACTGTTTGCTGACCTGGATGTAATTTTACCCCATTCAATTCAGCTGAAAAATAATCATCATACGATGCAATCAATTCATTAATTAACGCTGCAGAATTGATAGACCAATCTACTAGGTTATGCGCTTGAATTAAATTCACCACACTGATTCCTGTCATGAATGAAGTACCATTCATAACAGCCAAACCTTCTCTCAATTGTATGGTAATAGGTTTAATGCCTGCCTTCGCAAATGCTTCAGAAGCCAAACATTCAACTCCATTGTGGTTTACGGAACCTTCGCCAATCAAACATTGTGCAAGGTGTGCGAGTTGCACCAAATCACCACTAGCACCTACTCCGCCATGCTCGTATGCAACAGGCGTAATATTATTATTCACTAAATCACGTAACAAAAGTACAAGACTTTCATGCACACCAGATTTGCCGATTAAGAAACTGTTTAAGCGTACAATCATGGCAGCTTTAACGTATATAGGATCTAATTGGGCACCAGTACCTGAGCAGTGGCTTCGAATTAAATTATATTGTAATACTTTACGATCTTCATCACTGACTCTGTATTGAGCCATAGGACCAAAACCGGTGTTAATACCATAGATAATTTTATCTGTAGAAAAATCAACTAAAAATTGATGATTGCTTTTTACTCGTTGAAGCGCCTTTTCACTAATTTCAAGACGGTCACCAGAATATAAAAATCCCTTTAATTGACTTAATGTTAATAGTTGATCTCCAATAATTGCCATTCCAATATTTCAATATAAATAATCCACAAAAGTACTGTTTTGTACGGATATTTCTTAAAATTGTGAATAAACAATTATCAAATGATAATTGTTTTACAGCTTTTCAAGAAATAATTGTAAAATAAATACACTTTTTTTACGTTCTATCATTTACGATTATCAAGAAAATCAACGGGTTTGCGAAAATTTAAGCCATTTCGAACTTTATCAATCGTTTCCAGCTTTTCATATACAACTTCTGGAGTTACGCGTATTTTTGCTTTAAAATGATCTTTAATTATTTTATCATTTTCTTCGTTTTCATTGATACATGCAGCATGCACACGTATCATATCCAAGCCCAATTCATTTCGGTAAACTTCTGTATAATAAGACTTAATGCAAGTAATTTCATTTAAAATCTCATTCAAGGCAGGTGGGTACAAGGTTGTTCCCTTAAATTTTATCATTTGTTTTTTTCTACCTACAATAGGACCAACTCGCTTGGAAGAATTGCCACATGCACATGGTTGAGAATAAAACTGACATAAATCACCTGTTCTAAAACGCAATAAGGGCATCCCTTCTACTCCAATATTGGTAATCACCAACTCTCCTACTTCACCATCTTGAACAGGATTCCCCTGCTCATCAACACATTCTGTAATAATTAGATCCATTAATTGGTGCCCACCATTCCCCATTTCACATTCTGTAAATGCGGTACTCATTTCCGTAGATGCATAAGTTGAATGCAGCGAAACAGGCCAACGTTGTATGATGCGTTTCCCAAGATTGTTGTAGGTAAAGTCTTCATTACGAATCGCTTCTCCTATACAAACAATTTTTTTAACTGAAGTTTTAGAAGGATCGATTCCATTTGCCTGCGCATAATCCAACAATTTTAACATGAACGAAGGTACGCCAATGATAACAGTTGGCGAAAATCGTTTAATGATCGACCATTGCAACTCGGGTGCACCCGGACCGACACGCATCACGCCTGCTCCAATTTTTCGCAAACCCATATAATACGCAATGCCTGCCATAAAAAGTTTATCCATCGTGGCAGACAATAATACTTTATCATCCGATGTTATACCTGCAATTGTGAGCGATAAAAATTCATTATTCGCTAATCTATTTAAATCATTTTCAGATAAATGAAATGGAATAGGTTCTCCTAAAGTCCCTGATGTGATGACCGTATCTGCGATATTTTTTTCAGAAATACACAGCATTTCTGGATAGTATTGATTTAGTTCTTCCTTCGTTGTAAACGGCAGTTTAGACAAATCCTCCATCGTTAGAATCGTAGAAATATCAATGGACTGTTCTTTAAATATTCGTTGATAATACGGAGAATTTTCAGCCAAATAGGTTAACTGTTTCTTTAAGGCCAAGGCTTGCTGGTCTAACGTCTGGACTTCCATTTTGAATGAAGTATTCATCTATATTTTATTAAATAAAACAAAAGCAATCGCTTGTTGATAGGTATGAGACAAACTCAGTTGAATATCTGGAATATATCCCAATTGCGTCATTAAATATTGCTCGCTTATTGAGGTTTGCTTGAAATATGGCTTGCCAAATTCAGTATTTAAAACTTGTATTTCTTTTAATTCAATCGTAAAGTCAATGCCCGTGCCAACTGCTTTTAAGAAAGCTTCTTTTGCTGCAAATCGTGCTGCAAAAGATTCATACGGATTGGCTTTTTTAGTACAATAAGCTATTTCTTCAAGTGAAAAAACCAACTCACAAAAACCTGAATTGGAAGTGATGCGTTGTTTTATCCGTTCCACATCAACGATGTCAACTCCAATTCCTTGAATCATATTTCTTTGTTACACATTGAAATAAGTTTCACGATTTTATCTCGATCTTCTTTTCTAGGAATAACTTTAGTTTGCGCAGTTTTCAAAAAGGGCAATGCCTTTTCATAGGCTTTATGCTCGATATAATATTGGGCAATGTGCACGTGCGTATCAAAATATTCGGGGTTTGAAGCTGCAAATTTTGCAATTTCTGATTCAGTTAATGTCGTCTTAAAAGAAGTACCTTGTAACTTTTGCAAGATTACCTTGTAATACACATAATCTGCATATTCTGAGGTTTGCAAATACGGATCTGCAGCTATGGTTTTATCCGCTTCGTAAACCTGCTCGTGGTTTGAAACACTAAAATCGGAAGAAAATATTTTATCAAAATCATAACACACATATGCGCCCATTTGGTAAGGATTTGAAGATACCCATACCAATTTCTTTTCAGGTAAAAAAAGAATGGAATGATGCGCGACTAATTGGTTCAGTGCATTTTCATTAGACAAACCAATGTCGGTATTATTCCAACCCAATCGATTTCTTAAAATTGCAACACTAGAGGTAGGTGTATGGAATTTCTCTTCGCTTAATAATTGTTGTAATCGATTATATCTAAATACAGTAGCACTCTCCTCCTTGTGCTTCATATTCACAGGATCATTCATAAAGTATTGACTTTGAAAATGATTTGTACTTAAAATTTCATCTTTCGGACTGGTATATAAGATTGTTGTGTCGGGTGTCTTTTCTATCAATACCGCTTTATGATCCAATGCAGAACCAATCAAAAAAGATTCTGACACAAAACTTTTTGAAGCTTTAGCTATGGCAAATGCTTCGTCAATGTTTTTGGCATATTGTAAAATTCGGCGAGAAATTAACGTAATCGGTGTAGCAGTATGTGAGGGCAATGTGGATGGTGCAGCATTTAAGGTTACCGTTAAGCCATGTTCATTCATACCTGAAGTAATCCCTGTGAAACCGCCCCAAGTAACCATCATCAGTTTATAGCCACTATCAGGTTTTACAAATAAAATAATTTTTTCTTGTGCAAAATCATCTCCCGCATAAAAGTCAAAATTTCGTGCAATCAATAAGCTACTATCTGCAGTATACCCATTCCAGGCTCCAAAAGATGAACAGGCAACCAAATTCATATTCTGCATAGCATGTCCAATATCATGCGCTCCATGATAGTTTAGAATACGTTGATACTTTGGTGCAATGTAATCGTATTTGGGTGATGCAAATTGAGAAACGCCATAGATTTCTTGTTTGTATTCATCGGAAATATTTTCATCCAAATCTTTGTTCAACCACAATACAATTTGCTTTAAAAACAGCTGATACATTCGAGATGGAATAAGCGCATTTAATCGATCTACAAAATAATCTTCTTGACGAACAACTAACTCTTCCGCCAACAAGCCATGTAGATATCCTCTTTCATAAGGTTTCCCTTCCAAGTACATTTCATACAAGCCATAGTTATTTTTATGAATCCAGCTTTTACCAGATTTCCAACCATCTTGTATAGAATCCCGTCTTAGTTTTTGATACTGAGCTTGGTTGTTAATTTCAGGAGCAGAAAGCGAAACCATCCATAAAAAAACAGAAATAATAATAATAAATACCAGCAAAATAACTCCTACAACCTTTGCTATTTTCTTACCTATTGATTTCCAACGCATATTACCTTCCTTTTGTAGAAATTTTGAATGACTACATAACAACAAGCAATATACACATTTGATTCCTTGAATAAAAAAATACCCGTAAAAGAGCGCTTTTAAGGGTATTTACTCTAATTTTATGCTTCCTTGTATTTAACTCAAAAAATCATGACAACAAGATCTGTTCAATCGCTTAAAAGTATCTCGAAAAAAATTCGATATGTAGCAGTTGCGGAAGGTATTTCTTACTTACTATTATTGACACTTTCGATCTTAAAAAGAACTACTTCTATAGATGTGCATGCTGGCATTCAATACCTCGGAATGTTGCATGGTATTTTGTTTGTCTTATTTGTAATTGCTATTGGTGCAGGAATAGTTATTCTTAAATGGAGTTTTCTGCGTGCAACTTGGGCTTTTGTAGCATCTTTACTTCCCTTCGGAACATTCGTATTAGATGTACAACTGATTAAAGAAGAGAAAAAAATGGTGTAATAATATGACTCGAATCAATTAAGACCATTTTGAAATTTTAGATTCTTTTTCTTTTTTGGTTTATATAAATAGGTTTGATATTGCAGCGTAAACATAGGCGACCAATAGATATAGGATCTGTTTTTTAATGCAAGTGTTACTCCAACATCTAATCTGCTGTTGGAGTTTGAAATAAATTGAACAGAAAAATGCCCATCAACGAAATAACTACCGGCTAATTCTTTATACGCATAGGGATTATTTGCTGCATATAAGGAAACATCTATTTCTTTGCCATATTGCTCTACATAAGCCGCGCCATATTGTTTAATCTTAAATTCAGAATAAATATTAATATTAATATCAGAGTAAGATGCATAATGAATCGGGAACAATCTGTACCCGAGCGACAATTCTGCATACACGGCATTACCCGATTTGAATCTAATATCAATATCGCGCTGAATAAACATCAAAGGCTTAATGAATCCTCCAGTAAAGGTAATCGCAAATTTTTCATATAAGTAGGTTGCAATAATACCCCCTCCATACCCAGAGTTATCTGTTAATAATGTTGGTTCTGCATTATCATGAGCAATAAATGATTTACATCCTTCTGCAAATACAGCCATACGAAAATGTGTATGATAACCATCCCGAGTTAGAAATCGATATTTAGAATATAAATTAACACCTTCAATCCCAAAGCCAGCAGCAGGATACGATCTCAAATGGTGGTTAAAAAAATATTGAAGAATATCTGTAGGGAATTTATTATAATGATGATTTGAAACACCTATGGTAGACATGATCGTCCATTTAGGAGTGATGCCATACATAATTCGTGCATGATATGCTTCTTTGATTCTGTTGGAAGATTGCTCCTTGTAGCGATCATACGTTAATCGTACTCCTACAATACCTTTGGGTACATTGGATGCCGATTCTGTGTTGGGATACAACTCTTGCCCTTTTGAATAAAAAGAAAAGAAAATCGTTAAAACTAATAGTCCGAGCTTCGTATTCATTAATAATAATAGTAATAAGAAACGCTAGAAGGATCTGGATAGCCTTGAGAAATTATTTTTTGTAACCATACTTTATAGGATTTCTTATCTAAAAATTTCTTCCCTACTAAATTGTAATGAAGTAAATCCAATTCCGCATTTGGTCCTATATATACATATACATCTTTACACGTTTTGCTGTTGAATAGATAGGAGCACTTACTGCAGTTAGGCACTGTCATTTTACCAACTGAAAATCCTGCATCCACTACTGCATTAGCCAATAACCTCCAATCTACCGTCTGCGAAAAGTCTACGAGTACGATTGCTTCATTGTTATTTAAATTCATGTTAACCTTTTTGACAAAAGGAACTTGTATCAGTTTTTCTTCTACAGATTTTGAACAACTAGAACATGTCAAACCAATTACATAAATATGTACTGTATCTAGTTGAGCAAAACAAGAGAAATTAATTGCGTAAAATAAGACGATTATGCTAGCTAATTTACGCATGGTGATACAAGATTTTATAATACATTATAACAGAAATATATTCCTATCAAACGAATATTAGATTGAATAAATTATATTAATTTCAAAATAGATTCCAATTGATTTTGAACGTAAGAGAACTCTCTAGACATATTACTAGGCAAGGTATTTAGGTTATGCCAAGCCAATTCTTCAAACTCATCTTTGATAAGAGGCAATTGAATGGCTGTTGCCTGAAACATTGGCACAATGAAAATAATATTTTTAGCCTGTGGACTTAGATATTCTATCTTATTCGGAATCTCATTTTTAAGTGTATATGCATCCAATGCGGCTATGTAATCATTCGTCAAAAATAGCTCTTCACCTAATTCACGTAAACCTGCTTCAAAATCAGATTCACCTTGCTCTACTGAACCACCAGGTATCCACCAGAAAGATTCATTATTAGATACTCTTCTGCCGAGTAGTAATCGATATTCGATGGGTGAAATTTTATGAACAAATAAGATTTTAGATTTATGCTTCATGAGATTTTAAAGTATGAATTCATCTAAAATACAACTAAAAATTGAAGAGAAAAAAATGAATTGAAATCCATTTTAAAAGAATGCTAACAATAGAAGTAGCGTATCATTTTATAATTATATATAATTGACTTACAATCATTTGAATTTAACATTCGTTTATTGGTATAAATAGTATCTATTTATTAAATAAAACTGATAAATGTTACCTTTTTTCATAGGCATCGTATGTAGTAGAACACTATCTGCTTTTAAAAGTACGGTTATGAAAAAGATCATCTCATTATTTGTGTTGTTCTTGCTTATCACTTTAGTATCGAAAGAAAGTTTAGGACAATGCCCAAGTAGCCCTACCTGCACACTAACAGCTACCTCTGGAACGAGTTATACTGTCGCTTCTGGCGATGTATTATGTATAAACACAAATTATAATTCAGGCACCATAACCCTAAACGGAGGAACGGTAATTGTTCAATCTGGTGGAAATTTAAATAGTGGCGCCAATATTACTGTATCTACAGGAACCCTTCACATAGCTTCTGGCGGCACGTTGACTAAGGATATGACATCAACATCATCCAGTATAATAAATAATTGTGGAACGATATCCGGCAGCAGAAATTTCAACACAAATACAACGTTAAACAATTACTCTGCCACTACATTAGCGCTTAAATACGGAGGAGGTATCGTAAATAATTATGCTGCAAATGCAACCATTAGCTTCGGTACAGTAGATGCAGCAGGAGGTATACTAAACAATTATGCTTCAAATTTAAAATTTAGTATAACGGGTACTTGGAACCAAGGTATAACATTTAATAATACTGCTGGGTCAAGTATGGAAATTACAAGTGTACCCGGCGGAGCAATGCCAGCAAGTACCGTCTTTAATAATGCAGGAAATCTTACCTATACTCCTGTCCTAAATACTACTGGAGCAAGCTTTAATAATGACTTGGGTGGCACCCTTAACTTTACCAGTTCAGGTTCTGCAAACAAACCCAACATCCTAAACAACGGTACGCTTAATGTATTAGGAACATTCTATCTTGCTGGAGGAACCACTACAAACAATGGTACAATGGCATTTTCAAGTGAGTTACGTTTGGATGGTGGAACATTAAATTTAAATACAAAATCAACAACTACGGTTAATACTTTATATAAAAACAATGGTACAATCAATATGGATGATCATAGTTTATTGAATATCATTCAAAACGTTACAACATGGAATGGTACACCTATAAACTTAGTATCAGGTTGTGCAAGTATCATAGGTAGTACCACTCCAAGTACAACAAATATCAATTCAAACTTTTTAGGAAATCCAAACCTAAACTTTTGTGGGTCGCCTCCCACGCAAAGCGGTGGTTGTACAACAACACCAACTTCTGTTTCTGATAATGGTAGTGGAGCGTACAGAATTACAGGAATTTTCACTTGCGGATCTGGCTTAAGTACCAATCAATATATTTTAATAACAGGCGTTACGGGTGGTGGTAATAATTTAAATGGCTTATGGCAAGTAACTAAAGTTGATGCAACCACAATTGATTTAATTGGTAGTGCCTTCATAAGTGGCTCCGATATAAGTGCAGCAGTAGTTGTATTTGACCAAAGCAAATTAAAATTAGGTACAGCAACCTATCTAGGATACTCAAGTTGTACCAACCCATGCAAACCATTACCTATAAAACTTATTTCATTTACCGCAATACCATCGAACGGTTCTGTTAAAATTGTTTGGAAAACAATAGAAGAAATAGATAATAACTACTTTACAATTGAACGTTCTACTGATGGTATTCATTTTACCACAATCGCAACTGTGCCGGCAATACAGAAAGGCAGTTCGATCGCAACGTATTCAGAATACGACTATTCTCCACTTGCAGGAACCAGCTACTACCGTTTAAAACAAACTGATTTCAATGGAAGTTATTCCTATTCCAATACCGTTGCAGTAACTATGGAAAATAATTTATCCGATTGGTTTGTTTATCCAAATCCAAGTACCGATGGCAACTTTACTATTAAATCAAACTTAAATCCGAGTGATATACTATCTATTACCGTAACTGATGTTACGGGTAATGTAGTTAGAGAATTTAACTCCTCGGATTATGAATCAGAAATACAAGTAAGCGATCTATCGGCTGCACTTTACATTGTACGTTTACAAAAAACAAATACGATAGAATCAAAAAAAATAATTGTATACTAATACATCCACTTACTTGTAAGATATCCTATAATTAATCCTACTTTGTCACTTATGTACACGAGCAAGTGGTTGGTCTAAGAAACAGAAAAACGGTAATATTAGATGCAAAGCAAATTGCATAATATTAAATCTTTTTATAACATGTTAAACCAAAACCTTTGAGTCAATAGCTCGTTAAAATAAAAGAATATCATAAGGAAGAGCTGATCTGATGAAATAAGCGCCGATATAAACGTTATTTCCTTTAAATATCTTATTTTTAATTAGTAAATATGTAAGATATGGTTCTTTTAAATAGTTAGCGCTTTTAATTTATAGCAGATGTTTTCACTTTTAAGGTTTGTATGTTCTTTTATATTTTTTATACTAACCGTATATACTAGTCTAGCACAATCAAACGCTTTCGTTTTTCATAAACTCGGTATTAAAGATGGTTTATCCGAAGGCACGGTAAGGTCCATCTCTTCTGATAAAAAAGGGTACATGTGGTTTGGAACTGAAAACGGCTTAAACAAGTACGATGGATATAATTTTACGGTTTATTTAAATCAAAAAGACAATCCCTATTCCATTAATAGCAACAGAATAAAATACATCTTCAATGATTCAAAGGGGAATTTATGGATTGGCACACGCCAAGGCTTAAATGTATATGATCCTTTAAAGAATCGATTTTAAAATTCTAATACGGATAGTATCTTAGCATTAAAATACCTATCAGGATATATAGAATCTATCATGGAAGATTCTAAAGGAGTTATTTGGGTTGCTATCAATGGCGAAGGTTTGTTTAGAATTGATTCTTTTGATAAAAAACCCATACGCTACCAATTCTCTGATAAAATAATAAAAAACAGATTTAAATTTATTACCGAAGACAAAGAGAATAATTTGTGGGTAGGTACTGAAGATGGTCTATTATATTTTAACATAAAAGATCAAACATTTAAGGACTGTAGAAAAGAATTTGGAAGTGGATATGAAATAAATCGTATGTATTTAGATGCGAATCATATACTTTGGCTTGCAACAACTCACGGACTTCGAAAAATTTCTATTGATACAAAAGAAAGTACTAAATATTTTCATGATATCGACAATCCCCAAAGCATAAATGGAAATAATATTTGTGCGATTATTCCTATGGGAGATCATTTACTTATCGGTATAGATGGTAATGGACTTGATGAATTTATAATTAAGAACGAAACGTTTACGCATCATACCTTTGAGAATGGAAGCAATTTATCCAGCAATAATGTTACCGAGGTGTATCAAGATTCGAAAAATACACTTTGGATTGGCACCTTCTTAAATGGTATCAATTTTTCCAATAGCATTACTAATTTCTTTGTTTCTGTAGAAAATAATCCTGGATCAAAATCTCAAATTAGTAATGGTATTGTTAGTTCTATTTTGAAAGATAAAAAAGGGAATGTTTGGGTATCTACAGATGGCGGAGGCTTGTATTTAAAAGAAAAAGGATCATCTGTTTATCAAAAGTTTACAAGCGATGATATCAATCCAATAATAAATTCCAATGCGGTAATACGCATTTTTGAAGACAGCAGAGGCACTATTTGGATCGCTACATATGGGGGGGGCGCTACTGCTTATAAAAGTAGAACGGACTTTACCATATACCAACACATAGATTCTGATCCCAATAGTATTATTGGAAATAAAATAAAAGGTGTTGGTGAATATAATAATGAAATTTGGCTCAGTACCTATGGCATGGGATTAAGTATATTTAATCTAACATCACAAAAATTTAGACATTACAAAAATAATCCGACCGATACCAACTCAATTCATACTAATTGGATAAATGTATTCAAAAGGGATTCAAAAAACAGATTTTGGCTGGGAACCAATAAGGGTATTTGTGAATATATTCCAGAAACAAATCAATTTAAAAAATACATATTTGAAAAATCAATAAACTCTGATATAAATTTTGTATTTGATATACTAGAAGATAAAAAAGGAAATCTATGGGTGGCAACGCAAGGCGGCGGTTTGATTTTATTTGACATTAATACACAAAAACACATTTCATATTCTATTGAAAATGGTCTGTCGGATAACTCTGTAAAGGCAATTATTGAAGATAACATTGGCAATATATGGCTTACGAATAAAAATAGCATTACAAAATTTAATGTTGAAAAGCGCCTAGCCACACATTACGGTATTGATGACGGCTTACCTATAAAATCATTCTACCCAAATTCTACATTTAAAGATGCTCAGGGTAAAATATATTTTGGCACAAATGATGGATATTTAATTATTGATCCGAATCTATCAAATGCATCTTCTTCTTTTCCTAAAGTAATACTTACAGATTTTAGAATCTTCAATTTACAAATTACACCTACGTTAAAAAACACACCATTACCCATTGCAATTGAAGAAGCCAAAGAAATAGAATTAGATTATAATCAAAACACCTTAAGTTTCAGTTTTGCAGCATTAAACTTCATCATTCCAAAACAAAACCATTACGCCTATATGCTGGAAGGTTTTGACAAGATATGGACATTTACTGATAATCAACGAATTGCTAAGTATACTAATTTAGATCCTGGCGTGTATATTTTCAAGGTGAAAGCATCTAATAATAAAAATATTTGGGATGATGCAGTAACAACTGAATTTAAAATCACAATCCGTCCTCCATTCTGGAAAACGTGGTGGTTCAATGTAATCATCCTATTAAGTGTAATTATTTTAATATATGCGTTTATTTCAATTCGAATAAAATCTATAAAAAATCGAAATGAATGGTTAAATAAATTAGTTATAGACCGTACAAAAGAACTTGAAAACACGAATAGTATTTTAACAGAACAAAAAACTAAAGTAGAATTTCAATCGATTCAGATTTTAAATCAACAAAAAGAGTTACTTGTAAAGAAAAACGTTTTAGAAGAAAATGTCAAACAATTAGCAGCATCGAATGAATTTCAAAAACGCTTAATATCTATTATAGGCCATGACATTCGTGGACCATTACATCAGTTTTCCATGTTATTTAAATACATGGATTCTGATTCTGCTGAATGGGCATTGGAAAAAATGAAAGAGATGTCTACTTCCATCTCCTTATTAGCAACAAATCTATTAGATTGGGCTACACTAAAAGAAGATGAAAATAAATTATCAACGACTACCTTCTCATGGAAATCAGTGGTTGACAAATCACATAGGGAACTTGAAACAGAATATTTAGCAAAGAAAATAACAGTTCAAATAGCAGTTTCAGATGATGAAATTATTATTGGTGTACCGCCAATTACATTGGCGGCAATTAGAAATATACTTTCAAATAGTATACGTTTTTCAAAGGAAGCAGGAATAATTGAAATCTGTTCTGATATAGTTGATGATACTTATACTCGATTGAGAATAACAGATTTTGGAGAAGGATTTGATGTGGACGAGGTCAATAAAATGATACAAGGTGAAGCATTTAAAGGCATGAAAGAATCCAGCTTAACTGGTGGTGCAGGCTTAGGAATGGCAATCTGCAACGACATGCTTAAGAGAACAGGAGGATGGATTGAAGCCGCGCACATTGAAGGTTCGGGCGCTACGTTTTATATTTACACACCATATAAGAAAAAATAACTCCTGATACTTTCAGCAAGTTGTTGATGACCGACGATTTGGATTCTGCACGATTAAATATTTGTACGGGCTGGAACACCGAACAACAGCCAGATGAAACTACTGTTCACTGACCACTTACTTACACCTTCTTAGGAGGTAAGCCAAATGCAATTGCTTCGTGCGTAAACCCTTGTCTGTGTGCACCATCACAAAAGGGCTTATTTGCAGACAATCCACATCTACAAAGTGAAATAACTGTTCTTCCTTGTAAGTCATAGCTATTTCCTGCCATATCTACAATTTCGAAATCGCCATCAATTTTTACGGATCCGTTGTTATTAATAGTAATTTTTGTAGTTGACATAATTTTATGAGTTATAAATAGGGATGATTTTCAGTTTTACTAAATTAAAAAAGCAAGCTTGTGAATTCACTGTCGGCACACGCATATTTATGTTTTGGAAAAAATGTTATGTGACTTTTGACAGTACAGATAGACGATTTTTTGTTATATCCATGCGTATATATCGGCCATTGACAATGTATACAAGCTTGCATAACAAATATACGATTATTCTGATTGAATTAATAGAGATGCATAAAAAAAAGGATTCAACTTACGTTGAATCCTTTTTTTAAAATGTGTTGAATAAAAAGGATGGACATTATTTTTGTTTAATCGTAAACTCCACTCTCCTATTCAATTGACGATTTTCTGGCGTATCATTTTCAACTCTAGGTTTTGTACTTCCAAAACCTTTAGCAGTTATTCGGTTAGACATAATACCTTTAGAAATAATATAGTTCATAACAGCATTTGCACGATCTTGAGACAATACTTGATTCTTTTCAGGACTTCCTACATTATCCGTGTGTCCTTCTATTTCAATTTTCATAGAGGGATTTTCTTTCAATAATTTAACAACTTTATCTAATTCATAATAAGATTGCGTCAATAAATCGTATTTACTAGTTTCAAAATAGATGTGATCTAAATGAATACTTTGTCCTACTTCAATAGGCGTTAGAAAAAAGTTCCGTGTTATTTCACTGTATTCATTCTTGTTCGAAACAGAAATAGTATCGTAATCAGGTACAAAACCTGGTGCAAATACATCTATTGAATAACTATGACCAAAAGGTAATATAATTTTGTATTGACCTGTTTCATGATCGGTGTATGCGACACCTTCTTCAGATTCATCCGGATAAATTTTGTATTCAATTGTAGCATTTTTTATTACCTCTTTTGTTTTTGCATTATAGATTTTACCATCATATAATGCTACCGGTTTAGGCTTATTCTCTGCTTTCAATTTAAATCGAACGATATCAGCACTTCCATATGAATTAAGGTCTGAAACCATGTATGCATACTCTCCTTTTGCATCTGTAACATAGTATGCATCTTTAGATTCAGTATTTACTTGCGGACCTAAGTTTATCGGTGTACTCCACTCCAACCAAGACGAATCAATCAATCTTTCAATCTTGTATACATCCGTTAAACCTAAACCACCTGGGCGATCGCTAGAGAAATAAAGCGTAGTATTATCTGCAGCTAAAAATGGTGCAAATTCGTTATAATCCGTAGAGTTAACAGTTTTGCTCAATTTTACTGGTCTAGTAAATGTACCATCATTCAGCTTTGTACTCACAAACAAATCATAAAGCGTACATTTCTTTTTATCGCACATCGTAAAAATGATTGCATTCTCATCAATAGATAAATAAGCTCCATCACTTTCACCTAAATTCACTTTATCTAAATCTTTTATCTCTAACATTTGTGGGTTAGACCAGCCTTCTTTTGATAAACGCGTCAATGAAAAACCTTTACCAATATACTTACCGTTATCGTATGCCCCACGAATCATAAGTGTTTTACCATCTGCATTTACAGACCAAACACAATTGGCTGGCAATTGATTGATATTGTCATTTGCACGTACTGCAGGTGACCAATTGTCTACACTATCCTTTACAGAATACCATATATCTTGTTGATTTTTATTATCTGGGTGACCATCTCGCACATAAAACATCATTTGTCCATCTGCAGAAATACGAGGTGTCAATTCCGTAGCTTTTGAATTGATATTTTCACCTAAATTCTGATGAAGATATACTTCATTTGATTCTTGCGCTAGTAAAACATTACTAACCAAAAATAATCCTAAAAAGATTTTAATTTTCATTTTACTCAAATTTTATACTTTTTCACTATAAACATAGCTATACAAGCTAAATTAGTTGTTTGAATATGATTTTACAAATATTATTCGTCTTTATTATATCGAATTAGACAACAATCTTTCTAAAATATATTTAAATATTGGACGCGTACAAGTATTAGCATCCAAACACTCATTTCGAAGTTGTATCAATGCTTCAAATGCATCACCTTCGCTCACATCTTGAAGTCTCAATAAATCATCTATCAAGCAGCCAAATGCCCGAACGTCTAATTTTTGCAATAAGATTGAATGCTCCTTATTTTCTTGGGAATACCTTGTTGCCGCTCCGAAATCACTTAATAATGGAGTATATTCTTCATTGATTAAAATATTGTGCGCATAAAAATCCCCATGCATAATTCCACGTGCATGCATAAACTCCATAACTAAGGCCGTTTGGTATACTATTTTACGAATACCATCTAGGTTTATTTTAACAAATGGATCAAACGTATCCCGCGTGCATGTTACGAAATTTGGTGGTAAACCTAAGTTTGTAAAGTTTCTAGGGATTAATTTAAAAATTAATCCTGATTTACCTTCCGGATGTTCAGAGATAACAGCCTGTACAGAGATTAGGTTTTTATGGACTCCCGCGTGAATACACGCATCCATTTCATCTTTTGGAAACCCATCACTCGTAATAGAACCTTTAAATATTTTTACAGCGATTGCTTCATTCGTTTCTGTTACTCGAGCTTTGTAAATCGTACCTGATGCACCTTCTCCTATTTGTTCTTCTAATGAAATGGAACTCCAAGGAATAGACTTAATATTTGGTTCGGTTGAATATTGATCTAGCTGAAGTTCTTTACATGGATTACCCGAAAAAGCCAACCAAGCCAACTTGGGGAGTGTAAATAACCATGTAGGTAATTGTTCAATCTTATTTGCAGAAATCCGTAACAATTCTATATGTACACAAGCAGCCATCTCATCTGGTAAAGTTGTTAGCGCATTACCAGCCAACATTACTTTTTGCAATGAACTACATTCTCCAATTGATCTTGGCAAAGCCTCAATGTTATTGTCTGTTAAAATAAGCCAACGCAACGATTTTGGAATTGCCTTTTCAGATATTGTCTTAATTTTATTTGCCTTGAAACCTACAATATCAAGAATAGGCAATTCTGCTAATACGCTTGGAAATAGTTCAAACAAATTATTTGATAAAAATAAAATTCGAAGTTTTTTAAATAAAGTAAATTCTGAAGGCAGTTCGCTAAGCTTATTTCCACTTAGATCTAGTACTTCTAAGGTATCTGCATATTGGTATAATTCAGTTGGAAACGAAGTAATCTCCTCCGAGAGTTTAATATTTGTAATGCCGATTATTTTACCCGATTTTACTTCTTCTAGTGTTTGCATGTTTCATCTTAATCAATTTGAGGATTTTTTAAATATATTCGAGCTACTTTTTCAACCAATGTATCCGCATGCGCACATGAGTAAACGACGCGTTTTAACTTCAATAAATGTTCGGCATAAAATCCAACTTCCTGCTCGCTCTCATCTGCCTTCCAAACACTCATACATTCAATAATGTGATAGCAATTTGTCTGGATATTAAATACAATCATGGGATTTATAACCCCTTCTATTATACTAAAACAACTTATATAAACAGGAAAATCAAATAAGTGATGCCCTGCTAAATTGGGAATAATGTTCGCTTCAAAAAAGGTATAATGCAATAAACTCGCTTGAATGTTGTTGTCCTGCAATGTTGTCAATGCTTCCAAAAGTTTCGCATGCATCACCGAATATATATCATCAGAATGAACATATTGATTCATAGGAATCCATTTTGAAGTGGCTAATTGCAAATATTGTAAGCCTTCTTTACCGATGGAACGTTTGTACTCAAATGCTGGATAATTGGGTGCAAAATAACCCGGATAAAAATAATCTAATTGCTTTTTTTTACAATAATTAACCTTTAATAAAATTAAGTATTTGCCTAGGCTATTTTTTTTGTATGCTTGATTGTAAAAAGAAACAATACCTGCGGCTGTGCGATCACCCACATCAAAATACCCAACACCTATGAGCACATCTCCATCATGCAGAAGCACTTCGTAGGTATTGTAGATCCGACGACTGGAATCACCAAGTAAAAGTGCGTGAAGTGATTGTGATGCTGAAAACGAAATCCCTTGTTTGTAGGATTCATATAAAGCTTCCTTCTCATCTGTAATACTTGCTTCTTGAATGGTAATCTTAAAATTCTTATTGATATGAGATAACTTTTTGAAAGTATCATTTTCAACCAACTGATCCAATTGAATGCGAAGCCAAATAGCACTGTAAAAAGTTTTATTAAAACTTAAAAAATTGGTTGTAAAAATACGTTGTGCGTTTCGAAACCACCCATCAGATAAATATCTATCCAACTCTTCACCAGTTAATGTTTCTGGGTTATGAACGTTCGCAAACATATTTTATAGATTAAACAATTATAATTTAAAAAATACGCCTGCTGATACATCAAATTGTATGGTTCTAGAATAACTTCCTATACCTACAGAAGGTCCGCCGCTACCAATACTTAAGCCCAAACCAATACCACTTAATGGTGCTTGAATACGTGCTTGAAATTTAACCCCCATTCTAGAAGTTAGATCATATTTAACACCGCCCATTATACCAGCTGCAAGTTGCGTTTGAGGAGCAGTTGCATTTGATTTTATTGTAGAACTTGAAAAGCCAATCAATGTAGAAAGGTATGGTGTAAAATTTTTAATATCAATATTAAAAGCTCGAACGATACCAAACATTACATACGTTTGAGAATATCGTGCCGTAGTATCAAACTTGCCTTGATAGCCATTAAATACAATCTTAGAGTAGAATGTATTTACATTTATTTCATATGAAACTTGAGGATTACGAACATATGCAGCAGACAGCGAATAGATTGGTGCATTAATTATTTTGGCACCAGGATTTCTTCCAGCCAACAACCAACCAACTTGACCTGAAACTTCGATTTTACGTTCGTCTCCGTTACTAAATATTTGACTACAACATATTTTAGGAATAAATAGGGTCAAAAAAAATATATAAACTGAAGTACGAATATTCATATTGTATTTTATTCCTAGATTTATTTAATTAAATGTAATAAATTAAATCCTATTATACATGGTTTCCACATTACTAAGATTCAATATACCAATTACCAACAAATTAAATCTTCAATAATTTTGTCCGCAATTTTAAATGGTTCATTTGAATGTGTACCTTTACAAAAAAGACATTCAAATTGATGATTATTAGAATAACCATCACGCTTAAATCTAGAACAAATAATGAGTAAGCACCTTTATGGTATAGATTTCGGAACTTCTAATTCCGTTCTGTGTATTTTTGATGAAGAGACAAATGAATTAATTAACACCATTACAGTACCTTCTATATTATATTTCCCCAATGATTTTGATGTAACTAAACCTATATCTTATTTTATTGGCGAAGAAGCAATAACAAACTATGTAAAAGATGGAATGAAAGGACGTTTTATGAAATCCATAAAACGTGTATTACCGAGAAGTAATTTTACTGAAACCCGAATACATACTAAATCATATAATGCTTCGGATTTAATTAGTTTGATCCTAAAAGATTTAAAACAAAAAGCAGACAGCATCGTTGGTTACGATTGTAAAAAAGCAATCATAGGAAGACCTGTATTTTTTGATGAAGACAACAGCCAATTTGATTCATTGGCCCAAAAACGTTTACTAAAAGCCGCCGATATTGCGGGATTAACAGACGTTCGATTTCAATTTGAACCGATTGGTGCAGCATTTGCATATGAAAAAACGATTTCAAAGAAAGAACACGTTCTAGTAGCCGATTTAGGTGGAGGTACAACGGATTTTACCTTCATAAAATTAGACCCCAACAGAACGTTTGAAAAAGATAGAAGAAAAGACATACTTGCTACAGGTGGTATCTATATTGGTGGCGATAGTTTTGATTCGGCCTTGATGTGGGACAAAGGCACACCTAATTTTGGTCGTGGACTTACCTACGAATCCATGCCAGGTAAGCAAGTAGACGTTCCACCAAGTTTTTTTAGCAACATTTGCTCATGGGAAAAAATGAATTTCTTTAATGGATTAAAAGTGCAAAATGATTTGAGGCAATATTATAGTTATACGAATCAAAATAAAAAAATTAAAAATCTCATAACACTTACAGAAAATAATTTGGGGTATTCCATTTTTCAATCCATAGAAAAAACAAAAGTAGAATTATCAAAAAAATCAGAATCTACATTTGAATATCATGCATTGGATATCGATATTGAAGAACACCTAAGCGTAACAGATTACAATAGCATCATCGGTAAAGACATTGTTAAAATAAAAAAATACTTACTACTTTTTTTAGAGCAAAACGACATTAAATTAACAGACATAGATACACTTTTCATTACGGGTGGAAGTTCATTGGTATTGGCTGTACAGGACTTATTTAAAAGTGTATTCCCGAATACACCAATTAAATCAGATGATAATTTTGTAAGCGTAGCTAAGGGTTTGGCCTATAGTGGTTATTTGTTTGAGTAAAAGAAATAACCACTAATAATAAAATAGACCCTGACATAGTTATCATATCTGTTAACCAAAATTTCAATACGATCAACAATCTCCGCATTTTCAAGAGTACCCTATCTAATTTTGCATTTCGATAAATCATCTGATAAATAGTACACTATCCCTTTTATTTTTTAAATAGTACTTTTCAACTCCATTGATTATGAGGATATAATCCATTCAATTAATTTAAAATGTGATTTTATTGATATTTTCTGTCATCATTTCAATAAGTTATAGGTTTTTATGCTAAATTATAAGTAGAAACATCGCCTTAAAGAAATCCTATGAAGATTATTTACAAGTGTATAAATTGGTTATTTACTGTAATCCTAATAACCCTTATTTCGCGCTCATACGCACAAGTTAATACACCGAGTGCACCAGCTGTACCTTTTGGTTCTAAAATAGCGGCATCAGCTAATCCGTATGGATATGGAATTATACCTGCTACACTACCTACTGGTGCTTATACACCAGCAAGTAATCAATATGGAAAATCACAGGACGCCTATAGCGCATATACTTCATGGAAAACAAAATACGTACAAGCATGTGGCTCGCAATACAGAGTTCTATTTGATGATAATTCTTCCACTGTTTCAGAAGGAATTGGATACGGGATGCTGATAGCTGCCTATGCAGCTGACAAAGCATTATTTGATGGCTTGTGGGCTTACTATAAAACAAATTCCAATAACAATGGATTGATGAATTGGAAGATTGGTGGTTGTTCCGGAGCATCAGGTTCGAATGGTGCCACAGACGCAGACCTTGATGCAGCAATGGCATTAATCGTTGCATCAAAACAATGGCCTTCTGCAACTAGTCCATACAAATATAGCACTGAAGCGACTACATTAATTACGGCAATTAAAACATACGAAATACATAATACATCTTTTCAATCAATCAACGGTGATGGTTGGGGAATGGGCTCAAACTGTAGAAATCCAAGTTATCAATCACCTGCTTATTACAGACAATTTGCTACCCTGGTATCCTCACAAGCAAGTACATGGAACAGTGCAATAACAGCAGCTTACAATCTTATAAACGCAAATAGAAATACGACAACAGGTTTAGTAAGTAATTGGTCAGACCAAAATGGTTCACCAAATAATTGTAATGGGTCAAATGAATATGGATACGATGCTTGCCGCAGTCCATGGAGAATGGCGACGGAAGTATTATGGACTGGAAATACAACTGCACAAACGAACTTTTGTGTTCCCATTGCGGCCTATGTAAACGGTAAGGGTGCAAATAATGCAGGTGGACCAGTAGCACAATCAGGCGGAAACGGAACGGTTAATGCGACGTTTGTATCAATGTATGCTGCTGGCATTTGTGGAGCTACCTCCACCTACCAAAATATTATGAATAGCATGTATACAAAGACAGTAAATACGGTTGATGGATCGGGTTATTTTGGAAACACACTAAGAGTTATTTCCTTATTTATGCAAACTGGCAATTTCTGGAATCCCAGTTCTCTAACTACGACTGCTGTTACTGCAAATTTAAGTTCTCCAACAGCGGGAAATTATACAGAAGGGGCAACAATAACACTTACTGCTACAGCAACAACTACTAGCGGAACAATTTCTAAAGTAGAATTTTATAATGGTACTACTCTTATTGGTACAAAAACATCATCTCCTTATAATGTATCATGGACAATTAATACTTCAGGAAAAGTATCTATCACTGCCGTAGCATATAATTCAAGTTCTGCAACGGGCACAAGTACTCCTGTATCTTTAAATGTATATAAAGCGATTAATCAAACATCTACAGCTCCTACCATTGATGGAACTATAGAAGCCATATGGAATACAAATAACGCAGGAAATTTGAATACTGTTATATCCGGAACAATAAGTAATGCCACTGATTTGTCAGGAACATTTAAAGCATTATGGGACAATACCTATGTATATCTACTTGTTGATTTAAACGATAATATATTAATAAATGACAGTGGAACAAATAAATACGACGATGACAATATTGAAGTATTTTTTGATGTTGGAAATACAAAAGCAACATCTGTTGGTAGTAATTACTTTCAATACATGTTCCGTTGGAATGATGCGACAGTAACTGAAGCGAACAATAAATCAACAACAGGAATTACCTTTGCACACGTTGCAAAAACTGGTGGCTATATTACGGAAATACGAATTCCTTGGTCTACCATTAACAATACACCAGCAAACAATCAATTGATTGGATTTGATGTGGAAGTAGATGATGACGATGATGGCAATGCGCGAGATGGAAAAATGTCTTGGTTTGCAAGTGCAGATCAAGCATGGACAAATCCTTCATACGCAGGAACAGCTATTCTAGTAGGTTCTGCATGTACTGCTCCCTCAGCTGCAGGTAGCATTTCAGGTTCAACATCTGTATGTGCAAATTCCACGAATGTAACTTACAGTATTTCATCTGTATCAAATGCAACAGGCTACACATGGACTCTTCCATCAGGTGCAACAATCACAGCTGGCTCTGGTACAAATACGATTACTGTCAAAATGGGAACAACGAGTGGAACAATAAAAGTTACGCCTACAAATACCTGCGGTAGTGGTTCACCAAGCACTATAAATATTACTGTGAATGCAACTGTTACGCCAGTTGTAACAATAAACACTGCAACAACATCCATTTGTGCAGGAACAAGTATTACACTAACAGCAACGCCTACAAATGGAGGAACGAACACTGCCTACCAATGGAAAAAAGGAGGAACTACAATCGGTGGCGCAACCAACGTAAGTTATACCACAAATAGTGCTGCAAACAATGATAGCTATACCGTAACAATGACAAGCAATATCAGCTGTCCATCGAACGTATCTGTTACCAGCACAGCAAAAGTAATTACCGTGAATGCAAAGGTTACACCCACTATTTCCATTAGTGTTACACCAAGTAATACCATCTATGCAGGTCAATCTGCTACATTTACAGTTAACTATACAAATGGTGGAAACGCTCCTACTTTCCAATGGAAAAAAAATGGAACCGTTATTTCAGGAGCGACGAATTCAAGTTATGCAACAATGGCATTAACAAATAACGATGCTATAACAGCAACAATGACTTCAAATGCAGCCTGCCTAAATACCCCTCAGGCGAATTCAAATTCAATTAAGGTTACAGTAAATGCAAATCCTGGTTTTGATTTAAATGTTACTGGACCAACTTCGGTAGTTTCAAATCAAACATCTGTAAGTTATTCGGTGCCAAGTCAAACAGGAATGACCTATACGTGGTCTGTACCAGCAGGTGCAACGATTGTAAGTGGACAAGGAACGCATTCAATTGTTGTAAATTTTGGAACATCGAGCGGCAATGTTACCTTGATTGAAACAAAATCAGGTGGACAAACATCAACACTTTCATTACCGATATCTGTTGGAACGACTACTCCAATACTTGTTTCAACGATAGAGTCATCCATTAAGATATATCCCATTCCATGTACCGATAAAATCACTATCGAATTAACGGAATCAATAGATACGGATATTACCTATACACTTATAGATGCGATTGGAAATGTTGTGTTGACTTCAACGCAAGCCTATTCAGTTGTTCCAATTGTGATTGAAATGCCCTATAGTTCTGGCATGTATCAATTGCTACTTACTTGGGATTCGCACAAAGTAATTCAAAAAATAATTAAATATTAAAACAACTATTAATCAAACTAAAAACCGCCTAGGAAACATATTGTAACCTGGCGGTTTTTAGTTTTCATTCTAAATCACACATCCATCTGAATTATTTTCTACAACACAAATCCGATTCACAGGTGTTGCTTGAAATTGTTCTACAGAAATACCTGCAATTTCCATAACTACATAAAAATCCTTTTGAAACAACTGTCGATATTCTACAACAAGTTTTTCAAAATCAATCGGATTCATTTTAATTTTATATCCATCCCGAATGTTTAACTTTTCTATGTGTGCACGTATGGATGCATAGTTTACATCCCCAATATATCTAGGACCCGTTTTCATATTTCATTACAGATATATTAAGAACTACATGACAACATAGAACAGCCAGCTTTTTGTGCTGCCCAATCTGGACGTTTTATAAAATATGCATCACCCTTATTCGTATAGGGGTGCTTACAAAATTCTTCTAATTTCTTAAACAAAGAATCATCCCCCTTTTCAAGTTTTTCAATTGCTTCGTGCAACATATAATTTCTTAAAATAAAACGAGGGTTTGAAACTTGCATTTTATTTTTAGAGATTTCTTTTGAACACGTATTTGTTTTAATTCTTTCAGCATATGCTTTCAATGTAGCATGTAACAATGCTTCATCTGGTTCTGTATAAAACGATTCTTGAAAGTATTGTTTGAGTTCAGCAGCAGTACCAATTTTTTCAGGTAAATCAATCAATAATTGATAAAAGATGGTCATGTCTGGCTTAAGTATTCGTAGCATTTCTTCAAAAGAATCTATCCATACAGGATCCTCTTCACGTAACACATCAAAGCCTAATTTATTCGCCATCATAGAATAATACTTACCTTCGTATAAACCTTGATAGTTGTTTAATACTTCAACCAATTTATCCGTATCGGGTACTAAAAAAGCGAAAGCATTTGCCAACTTTCCTAAATTCCAATAAGCAACAGATGCCTGATTTCCAAAAGCATATCTCCTACCTGGCAAATCAGTTGTATTAGGTGTGAAGCGTGCATCGTAATCATCCATAAACGAATACGGACCATAATCAATTGTTAATCCAAGTATGGACATGTTATCTGTATTCATAACACCATGTACAAAACCTACTCGCAACCAACCAATAACCATATCCGCGGTACGTTCCGCTACTGCTTGAAATAGTTTTACGACACGATCCTCGCCTACTATTTCAGGATAATATCGTTCAATCACCCAATCACATAACTGTTTACTCAAAACTAGATTATTTCGTTCTGCCAACATTTCAAAATTCCCAAAACGAACAAATAAAGGAGCTACCCTCAATACAATCGCACCTTGTTCATATTCAGGGTGACCATTATAAAACATATCTCTCAATACATCATCTCCTGTGGAAACCAAACTAAGTGCACGTGTTGTTGGTACACCCAAGTAATGCATGGCTTCACTCATCAAGTATTCGCGAACAGAAGAACGCAATACGGCTCTACCATCTGCATTTCTAGAGTATGGCGTTGGACCAGCTCCTTTCAATTGCATTTCGTATTCACTCCCATCCTTCCCTTGGCAAAAGCCTAATGAAATGGCTCTACCATCCCCAAGTTGACCAGCCCAGTTACCAAACTGATGACCTGCGTAACAGGACGCATACGGCTTCATTGTAGGACTTACAACATTCCCAGCTAGTATTTGTACATCTCCCTCATTTGGGCTCTCTAGATCCAATATAGTAGCTACATCTTCTGACCATGCCAACAACCGTGGTTTCTGAACAGGAGTAGGTAAAACACTACAATACAAGAAGCCAGGTGTTTGTCTTCTGGCATTGTTCATGGATACATCTCCAGGAAATGTATCTACAAATGCGTTGCTGATTTGTTTTTTATATAAATGCTCCATCCGTACTCTTCACTCAACTATATGTAGATACAAGTTAGTAAAAATGAAAGAGATTGAATACAAAAAAGCTTAAACCAGTTTTTATGAATAAAAAAAGGCATACATGTTACCACGTATGCCTTTTACTAAACAGGAAAGATATCAAGAAATCATAGCATCTAATTGGTTGAACACAATGATTCCCTTTTATTCAATATAAATAACACACCTGAATGTTTTTATATTGAATGTGATATTTCTATAATAAAGACGGAATTAGCTTAAAAAAGTAACCACCAATATTCATTTATAATTAAAAACAGGTTTTCCCCATCTATAAAAGACTGGAAAAACCTGCTTATTTTAAATAAAATACGTGATTTCTATTTTAATATTATTGTTTAACAACTCGAAGAATCTGAGAAGAAGAACCATTCATGATTTGAACGACATATACGCCTTTAGCATAATCCGATCCGAATTTAAGTTCAGAAACATTTGAAAATGTTTCTACCAATTTACCATCGATACTTGATATATATATCATTGCAGATTCACTAAGAACTAAGTTAAATTGTTCTGAACTTGGATTTGGCATAATTTTAATTGCATCTGTAGATTTCAAATCAACAATACCAGTCGTAGTACATGTACCTTCAACTATGCCACAACCACAAAGTCCAGGGCTTAATTTAGTAGCATCTGTTGGGCAGCTATCTCCAGACTCAGAAACATACCCTATTGGTTGCGTACAAGATGTTTGTGACACACTTACATCCCCTTTACCATCCCCATCTACATCTTGATACCAAACAGTTTTAGAGCCAATCGATGCATCTAATGGGTTACAATCAACAGCATCTAAGACTCCGTCATTATCATCATCCGTATCAATACAGTCTGCTATTAAATCCTGATCCGTATCTATTTCTGAATTTCCACAGCCACAACTTCCCGGTGCAAATTTATTTACATCTAAGGGACACAAATCACCCGATATGGATACATAACCTATTGGTTGCGTGCAAGATGTTTGCGATACACTTGCATCCCCTTTACCATCACCATCTACATCTCGGTACCAGGTAACTGAAGTAGATACTGTAACCACTTTTGCTACCGATGTAGCAGAACATCCGTTAGAACTTACGGTTACTGTATACGAACCTGATGCTGTTGCAGAAAATGTAGATGTTGTTGCACCTGAAATTGGCGTTGCATCTTTATTCCAAACATAACTAAACCCATTTCCCGCATTCGCAGACAACAATACATTTCCGCCTGTGCAGAATGTGGTGGATGTTGTTGTTGAAATTGTTGCAGTTGGCAATGGATTTACTGTAACCACTTTTGCTGTCGATGTAGCAGAACATCCCTTAGAACTTACGGTTACCGTATACGAACCTGATGTTGTTGCAGAATATGTAGATGTTGTTGCACCTGAAATTGGCGTTGCATCTTTATTCCAAACATAGCTGAAGCCATTTCCCGTATTCGCAGACAACAATACATTTCCGCCTGTGCAGAATGTGGTGGATGTGGTTGTACTAATTGTTGCTGTTGGCAATATATTTACTGTAACCACTTTTGCTGCCGATGTAGCAGAACATCCGTTAGAACTTACGGTTACTGTATACGAACCTGATACTGTTGGAGAATAGGTAGATGTTGTTGCACCTGAAATTGGTGTTGCATCTTTATTCCAAACATAGCTGAACCCATTTCCAGTATTCGCAGACAACAATACATTTCCGCCTGTGCAGAATGTGGTGGATGTGGTTGTACTAATTGTTGCTGTTGGCAATATATTTACTGTAACCACTTTTGCTGCCGATGTAGCAGAACATCCGTTAGAACTTACGATTACCGTGTACGAACCTGATGCTGTTGCAGAATACGTAGCTGTTGTTGCACCTGAAATTGGCGTTGCATCTTTATTCCAAACATAGCTGAAGCCATTTCCCGTATTCGCAGACAACAATACATTTCCGCCTGTGCAGAATGTGGTGGATGTGGTTGTACTAATTGTTGCTGTTGGCAATATATTTACTGTAACCACTTTTGCTGCCGATGTAGCAGAACATCCGTTAGAACTTACGATTACCGTGTACGAACCTGATGCTGTTGCAGAATACGTAGCTGTTGTTGCACCTGAAATTGGCGTTGCATCTTTATTCCAAACATAGCTGAAGCCA
>NZ_CALMGQ010000090.1 GCF_937863595.1 uncultured Cytophaga sp. | reverse complement strand
CGTTTATTAATTGAATCTAAGGATCTTTAATAATTAGTGAAAGATAAATTGTTTTTACGTAGGTTCTAATAAATGGTTACGTTTACAATATTTGTTAATTTTTAAAATATATTTATTGTCAATAGTTGAATTTTCTTTGAAGAAAATATTTTCAGTTATTTTATTTAAAAACACAGAGGTCAAAAAATTGATTCTATTTTCAATTTTTGACCTCTTGTAGAGACGCAATTTATGGCGTCTTTTATTATCTGTTTACAATAAGACGCCATAAGTTGCGTCTCTACGATTATTTTTTCTTCGTATTCTTATTGAACTGTTGTTGTTGCTCTTTTTGCTTCATAGCTTCTTCCATACGTGCCATAAAACGATTCTTCTTAGGAGCTCCACCTGTGGTATCTCCACTTAAATGTTTGTCTCTTTTCGCTTCTAATTGCAAACGTAAATCACCTTCATTTACAAAACGACGGATAATCAATTGTTGAGCAATTGTAATGATGTTTGATACGAAATAATAGAAACTTAAACCTGCAGGGAAGGAGTTTAATACAAATAAGAAAACAAGGGGCATTAAATACGACATGTATTTCATTGGTCCGGTTACGGTACTCACTTGATTGTTTACCCATGTATAAGCTAAAGTTGAAACGGTCATCAATAAGGTAAACATACTTACGTGTGAACCATAGAACGGAATGGTAAATGGAAGTTTTGCAAACTCATCGTAGCTTGATAAATCGGTTGCCCACCAAAGTGATTCTCCACGCAAATCAATTGCATTTGGGAAGAAGTTGAACATGGCTAGCAAGATTGGCATTTGCAATAATACCGGAATACAACCACTCAATGGGTTAATCCCAAATTGTTTGTACACTTGCATTTGCTCCATTTGTATCGCTTGTTGATCGTCTGGGTGTTTTGCTTTCAATTCGTCCAACTCAGGTTTTAATGCCTTCATTTTTGCCATTGAAACATACGACTTATAGGATAATGGAAGCAATATTGCTTTAATAAGCAATACCAAAATAAAGATGATTAAACCAAAGCTGCTAAATACACCTTTCAATGTATCAAACACTGGAATTACAACAAACCGGTTGATCCAGCTAATTAATGGCCAGCCTAAGTAAACGTTTTTCTGATATCCTTCAGTAACTGCTTTACAAATTTTGAAATCATTTGGTCCAAAGTAAAATGCATAGGAAGCAGTTCCCGTAATAACACCTTCTAATGGAATTTGTACTTGTGCTTCGAGTGCTTTGATAAAACGTTCCGAATTAATAGGTGCATTCGGCACATCGTTATACATCGGATACGATTTAATAGATGCTGAAGGAATGGTTTTACCTTCACGCACAATAAACCCACTGTTAAAGAATTTTTGCTTTAATGAAATCCAATTAACATTTGTAATAGTTTCTTCTTCTATGTCTTTTGTAGCTTCAGATAAATGGTCAAATCCATCTTCCTGTTGCATGTAATTAACAGTTGTCTTTACGCGTGCTTGTTCTGAATCGTATTCAATACGCTCAACTTGTTCTCTCCAATCTAATGTTAATGGTAGGTTTGGAAGTTCTGAACCAAAACCTGTTGCTTGTACTTTATATTCAATTGCAAAACCTTCAGCACCTAATGTGTAGGTATGAGAAATCGTTTTCCCGTCGCCAGCATCTGTTTTAAATGTTACCGTTTTGGTATCTCCAACTGCCGTTTCATAAGCTGCATAGTATAGAGCGTATAGATTAACAGGCTTTTTATTGGTATTGATTATAAGGGATAATTGATTGTTCTCTGGATGAAATAGATACAATTGTTTTTTATCCCAAGTGAAATAATTTTTAAGTAGAACGGATTTTATTGTTCCACCGTGTGTAGATAAAGTAACTACCACGTCTTTGTTTTCCAATACAACGTCTTTTTCTTCACCAAGCATTGCTTGAGCGAAATCGCCATATTCACGTAGTTTCTGTGCTTTTAAAGCAGTGTCAGTAGCTATGCTAATTTTTTTAATTGTATCTGCTACTGTTTGGGTGATAGCATTTTTCGGAGCAATGGGTGTTTCAGGCTTCTGTGTTGACATAAAGCCGAAATAGCCCAACATCAATACAGAAATTAATGAAATACCGATAATTTGATTCTTATCCATTGGTAATTTGTATTGTTATTTTATTTAAAACCCTGCAAAGATACCATTTTATATAAGAATTATGGGTCTAATACGCAAAAATGTAAATTACTTAACTACTTATAAATGAGCCTAAAACTTGATATTTCAATTTTAAGGTTCAATTGATCGCGCTCAATATAATTGTCTATTAAACGTAATTAAAAATAATTATGTGCTATAGTACTACTATTCTAAGCTGATTATTGAATGTTTGATCTATGAATTATAAAAAATCAACGTAACTATAATTGGTTTTAATAGCATTAAACATGGAAGTATAACAATTGTATAATTCTTAGCGACAATAGTGTAAGATATTTAAAATTAGCTTGCTCACATTTGACTGAATTAAATATATACAATCATGATAAAAAAATGCAATCTGTTATTTCTGCTTTTTATTTTATTTTCATTTACTGGAAATTCACAGCAGATTCAATGGGGATTTAAAATTTTAGATCATTCAAGTCAACGTAGCTCCAAGTCTTATTCCGCTGTTCAGGCACTTGGTATACCAAATGTGCTTCCACGTTCAGTTGATAACATAAAATCTTGGGAATCTAATTCGAGTGAAAAAGAAAGTTTTATAAAAGTTGGATATCTAACACCTATTATTCCCAAACAATTAATAATTGTTGAAACACTTAATCCTGGTCATATTAGCGCAGCATACGTGTACGATGCATCCGGAAAAGAGTATAAGCTTAATCATACCTTGGAAGGGAAAACATCAAATGGCTTATTACAAATCAATACAGAGGATGTAAAATTTTATGTGATTGCAGTAAAGATTGTTGATGCATGAAAATGGTCCTGTAGGTATTGATGCAATTGGTATAACTTCGTATGCAAAACCATTCAAGATTGTTGAAAATCCGAATGATGTAATTAAATCAAATATGATTGCCAAGAAAATGGGTGATCAAGTTAATAGTACGTATATGGAAATAGGTCCACTTATTTCTCCAGACGGTAAGACATTATATTTTAGTAGAAGAGGTGATCCGAAAGATGTAGGCGGAAAACACGATGAAGAGGATATTTGGTATTCAAATTGGAATGCTACGACCAAACAATGGGATGTAGCAGTTAATATGGGACCTCCGTTAAATAATGAATTTCCGAATTTTATCAATTCCATTTCTCCGGATGGGAATACAATTTTGTTGGGTAACATTTATCTGAGTGATGGTACAATGGAACAAGGTGTTTCCTTAAGTAAAAAAACAGATACGGGATGGGGAAAACCTGAGCCTTTGATTATTGAAGACGAAGGGAAAAATAAAAGTACAATGGTGAGCTATTATATGTCTAATAGCGAAAAAATATTGATGATTTCCAATAATCGCAAAGGTGATAGCAAAGGAATGAATGATATTTATGTTAGTTTTTTGAAAGAAGACAACACATGGACAAAACCATTGAATTTAGGTACTACTATAAATACAAGTGAAGTTGAAGATGCTCCGTTTTTAGCCTCCGATGATAAAACACTTTATTTTACTTCTACCGGATTAAATGGTTATGGTGGTAGTGATATTTATATGACTCGTCGTTTGGATGACACATGGCAAAAATGGTCTAAACCAGAAAATTTAGGTCCAGTTGTAAATACTGCACAAGACGAATCTTTTTTTAGTTTAAGTGCATCGGGAAGAGAAATTTATTTTACAAGTCAGAATCCAGAAAATGATGACGATGTAGATATGTATGTAATTGAATTGCCAAAAATATTAAGTCCAAGTCCTGTAATGTTGGTTCATGGTAGAGTTTTTAATAGTAAAACGAAAGAGCCAATTGAAGGTGTTTCGATTACGTTTGAAAATTTAAGAACACATAAAGAAGTTGGCATGGCTCGTTCAACCTATAATTCTGCGGCATATACCATTGTGTTGCCTTCTGGAGAATTATATGGTTACTTAGCTCAAAAGGATGGATTTATTTCGATAAACGAAAATGTTGATTTAAGTAATATGAAGGATTACAAAGAGTATGAAAAAGATTTGTATTTAACTCCTATTGAGATTGGCCAAGTAGCTGTTTTAAATAATATATTTTTCGACTTTGATAAATCAAGTTTGAAAAAAGAATCCTATTCTGAATTAGATCGATTAGTGAAAATACTTAAAACAAATCCTGGAATTAAAATTGAGTTGTCTGGATACACCGATTCAATTGGTACGAAAGCATACAATGATAAATTGTCTTATAAAAGAGCCCAAGCAGTATATGCGTATTTAACAAGCAAAGATGGAATTGGTGTAGATCGCATTGCATTGAAATATTATGGAGAGTCAAAACCAATAGCATCAAACGTAACTGCTAAAGGTAGAGAAATGAATAGACGCGTTGAGTTTAAAATTATTTCAAAATAATTATTAAAAAATAATTAGGGAGAGGTTTGATTTCAATAGGATGTAATCAAACCTTTTTTTATGTGTATAAATTAATGTGCATGTTTTTATAGAGAATAAAAATGTAAGTCATATAGAAAATTATGTAATTCGAAATATGTTTAAAATTTCGAGATTTGAATATTAATCTGCTATGAAATCATGTTTAACTAAATTAGTACCCTTATGAAAAGTAGAAATTTAATTCTTACATCATTAATATCACTTCTAGGTGTCACGACTTATGCTGAAACAAATTCAGAAAAGGACTCCGTGAATGTGAATCAATTTACGAGTAGCCAACCTAATGAAAAACTTTTTAAAGACAATAGCAATGAAGAAGAATTAAGACATCTTGAATTTGGTGTTCGATATATGCCTACCTTTTCTTCTATTGATGTACATACGCATGACGGAGGGGTTATTGATGGGAGCGTTTCAGTGAGTCATGGCTTTGGTATTATGACTGCCTTAAATCTAAACAAGCATATTGGTATACAAGCAGAAGCTAACTATTATCAGATAACACAAAAATATTCCGATAGATCTTTTGATAATGACCTAACGATTAATTATTTGAATATTCCAGTTTTGTTATCACTCAATACCAATAAAGAAGCACGTGTTAATTTCAATGTAGTGGCTGGTCCACAATTTGGATTTACAGTTGGGTCTAAGTTTAAGAGTTCTGGTGTTGGTCCACAAGATTCAACCAAAGCAGTGGTAGGTTTGCGCAAAGGAGACGTTGGTGTTGCTTACGGAGCTGGTTTTGAATTCGCTTTAAACCCAAGTCATACATTTCGTTTGGATGTTGGATATCGAGGATTCTATGGTTTGGTAAATATGGATACTGAAATAACCCAACAAGGAAATTATAATGTTATTGTAAATGCATCTAGAAAAACCTACGGAGGGTATGTAGGCTTAGCTTGGATGTTCTAATTGTAGCATACTTTAGTTAATGAGCGATTATTGTATTTATTGAATACAGTAACCGCTCAATTTATTTTCTATGATGTAATAAACCTTACAATTTATTACATCATAGAAACTTCTACTTAGTCCTGTTTATTTATTTTATACATGTACAGTAAGGTGTTTTATTGAAATATTAAGTACCTTACTGCATCTTATTTATTATGAAACAGGCATTATTATTTGATAAAAAAGTTATTGGCGCATTCTTGAAAAGATATTTTTTTTCGTATGTGTTTTTTATTGCGTCAAGTAGTATTGTTTTTTCTCAAAATGTATTTGAGTTAAGGGATTCTAAATTATATTATCCAATCAATAGTGAAGTAATTGATGTATTTGAAGATACCCTAAATCACTTTAATACGGTTGAAAGTATACAATCTAAATTATTTAGAAAAACTGATTCCTATTATTTTACAAGCACGCACCCGTCATCTACTTATTGGGGTAGGTTTCTACTAACGGATAATTCTTCCATCAATAATCATTGGTTTTTTGTTTCATATAACTATAGCATTGATTCCTTAGACATATTTGTATATGAGAAATCGAATGCTCTTTTTCATAAAAAATATCGTTTTGATTCTCCAGAATTAACTACCAGGGAAATTCGACATAAAAACTTCACGATTGATTTTCCGATTCCTAAAAAAGATACACTTGTTGTTTATATTAAGTTAAAAAATAGACATACCAGCCAATATAATTTCGCACTTGTTGAACACAAAGATCTGTTTTCATTTAGTATTTTCGAATTTTACATTTTAGGTCTTTTTTATGGAGGCTTAATTATGATGGCATTTTACCATTTAAGCAGTTATTTTAGTGTTCGTGATAAAGCGTATCTGTTTTATTCGATTTATATTGTTATACAAGGTTTATATCTGAGTTATCGCGATTCTACAGCTCTAGTAAATATATTTGCAGATGCACCCTGGTTAATCGAGTACACGATAAATGCTCTATTTTTTGCGTTGTCGGTTTCCATTCTATTGTATGGACGCTTCTTTCTTGAACTTAAACGTTTTAAATGGTATTGGATTAGTGCAACAGTATTTATAGTTCCTCGGATAGTGTTTTTGATTGTATACAGATCGTATCCTCTAGGCCTTATGTGGTTTGATTTAGCAGCACCTCTTATTGTATTTGTTTTTTCAATTATTTCAAGAGTAGAAAAAAATAAAACTGCCACGCTATTTAGTATTAGTTTCTTTGTTATTCTTCTAGGTTACACGATTAACCTTTTGTGGCATTCCAATATTATAGTCTGCACATCACAAGTGTTCTATTCGCTATATTATGCTGTTATCATTCAATCGTTACTCTTGGCAATTGCTAATGCATATCGATTGAATAAACTTAAAGCAGATGCACTACATAAGCAAATGCTAGAAGAACAAGTTCTTGAAAAAACGCGTATGATTAAACATCAAGAAGACGTAATTAAAGAGAAAACGAATGACTTGGATATGTTGTTATACAGAGCTTCACATGATATCAAAGGTCCTTTAAAATCCATTGATGGGTTATGTCAAATAGGTGTTCAAGATGAGAAAGATAAAAATGTTTATTTTGAGCATATACAAATGGTTTCAAAAAGACTTCAACATATATTAAATTCACTTTTACATATTGCCGAGCAAAACCGCTTAGAGCTTAAATTTGAATCCATCAATATATACAATTTAGTTCAAGAGTGTATTCAACAAAATTTACGAGAGTATCCAGACATTAAAAAAATTGATTTTGTAATTTCTATTTCTGAAAATGCTACCCTGCAATCTGAAAGATTCACGTTGAATTCTGTTGTTCAAAATATAATTGAAAATGCAATAAAGTATATGGATAAATCGAAATCAGAAAATCGATTGGTCATTTCTTTTCAGGATACTGAAGATCAGCATGTATTTATTTTTGAAGACAATGGCATTGGAATTAGAGAAGCTAATCTTAAAAATATTTTCCAAATGTTTTATAGGGCTAATAGTGTAAATCCAGGTGGAGTAGGATTGGGTTTATATATTGTAAAGCAACACATAGATCGGTTGAACGGCCAGATTGAGATTGCTTCTAAAGAAGGGGAGTTTACGAGATTTACGATTCGGCTGCCTCGGTAAATAATATAGTAATCCAGCTACTTGTATTCAATTAGCTGGATTACTATTTCTATGACAATATCATATGGGTTTATCCAATAAACAACCACACTATTCTGACTCCAATCAGGAATCATATAGAAATATATATTGTATCAAAAAAAGCGGTTTCACAATTTGTCTTACGTATTTATTCGGAGATATAGATGTTGAATAGTCTGTCTGCATTAAAACATTACAAAAATTCCCGTTTGATTAAGATTTGGAGGTTTTATATTTGATTTTAAGTAATAAATAATTTTTTATACTTATTTGGTTACATTCGAATTGGTAGAAGTATATATTTATATGAAAATTTATATTCTATTTTTAAACCCTAAATTTTATGAAGTGGAAGGTACTATTTTTTATGTCCATGATAATGTACATAAAAGGGCATGGTCAATGTCTCAGGAAACAAGCGTATGATGACTATCAGACTTGTTTTGTTAATACAAGTATGAAAAACGGTGCACTGGGCTGGACAGGTAATTATGGTTCATGTATACCAGGCATAATTTCGACAGATGTAAAAGCTAAAATGATTACACGCATTAATTATTTTAGACGATTAGCAGGTGTGACCAACCCGCTCACACACGAAGCTGGAACTGATAGCTTATGTCAGCGCGCGAGCCTAATCATGGATGTAAATAATATCTTGACACATTTTCCTCCGTCTTCATCGAGCTGTTATACTTTGGGAGGTTATGAAGGTGCAAACAAATCGCTTCTTAGTAATTATTCAGAAGGTGGTCCTGATGGCGTTGTAGATTTTATGGATGACTCTGGTGTGGGTAATGAAGATGTAGGTCATCGTAGGTGGTTGCTTTGGCCGTGTTTGAATGCAGTAGGCTTAGGTGCTACTCCAAATGTAACAGCGATTTATGTTAATACGAGTTACATTCCATATCCAACAAATGTAGAATATCACTCATATCCTGGTAAAGGATATTTTCCCAATACATTTGTATTTGATCGTTGGTCGTTTACAATGAATGGTGCTAATTTTAAAGATGCATCAGTAGAAATGAAAAAACCTGATGGAACGGATATAACTATAAAATCCATACTTCCATCATCGGGTTCAGAGGCTGCAATCATATGGAATCCAGCCTCGGGACAAGTAAACAAATATTCGTTCTTTGATTTGACTTATACAGTAACGATAAAAAATATTTTAATAGGCGGAACATATAAAGATATAACGTATGAGGTAATACTTTTCAAACCTACAATTTATCCGCCTTCATGCCCCTACGGAACAGCCTGGTCTGAAAATGATTGTAATTGCAATACCATTACAACCGATATTCTTGCAGATATAAAACTGAAGGCTGTTTCTGTATACCCCAATCCGTTTACAGATGGATTTCAAATTGAATTTCCTGAACAATGTATTTATGAAGTATATAGCATTGAAGGAATCTGTATTGATAAAGGCCGTGTTGAAAATAATCAATTGATTGGACAGGCATGGAGGCAGGGTGTTTATTTCATAAATCTGATACAGGATGATGGTATCAAAAAAACGATAAAGGTAATTAAGCAATAATCGAATGATGCGTGATCAAAAAGCTCAAACTTTTCAGTGTGATATTAATTACGGTATTGGTTATTAAGTGAAAGAATTGTTGTTTACAGTACAATATAGACTTAACCAATACACAACTACATTATTCAGATTCCAATCAAGAGGTACATAGCAATGAGGGAAATGATGTAGTTTTAAAAATTACGGATTCACCTTTGCCTTACGTATTTCTTTGGGAAAAGTAGACGAGGATTAATTTGATTTGTTAATTATTTTAAATTAAATGCTGCTCTTAATATTTAAGAGTAGCATTTTTCTATTTTTCAATGATTTACACTACAACTTTTTTCGTAACACGAATGTATCCGTAGTTGTGTCTTTTCTAACCAACAAACGCTTGTAGGTTGTTCTTATGATTTAAGGCTAGCCTTTATTATTAAATAATAAGGATAAAATATGTAGTTGTTATTACAATATTTATTTAAATTTTTCCATAAATAGGCTACTATTTATTAATGATAATTCTAAAATACACTTCCAATGGTTATCGCCATATGCATTTTTTTCTTCTAGTGCAGCTGTTGTTAAATCTGATATAATTTCTTCAACTGTTAATCTTCTTCTAAATGCGGAAATTTTTGATTCAAGCTCACTTACATATTCAATCGACTTTAATTTAAATCTTTCAAAAAGGCGCAATCTGTTATAATGATTTTCTATGACTTTAAAAAAAACTGCTGGTATTGAATTATTTATATTATTTAAATAATATTTAAAATTTAAATCTTCGTCTAAATCTTTAAATATATCTAAAAACAAGTATTGAGTATTTGGTAGTGTGTCTAAATATAAATTTATAAATTTCTGTCCTGAGTCATCTTCAATTGTATCTAGTTTATAAGAATTACAAGTGGTGCAACAAGGAAAAAGGTTTTTGGGATTAACGACATATTCTGGATAGTCAGCTTTTGGTAAAATATGATCTAACGAATTTGCTGAGTCTATTGTACAATTTTGGCAAGTTGATATAATTGTTTTAATCTGTAGTTTTTTTATATTTTCTCTCACATCACGAATGACTTTGCTTTGATAATTATAAAGTGTAAGAAGATCGTCCTTTGATTTACTAAACGTTGTAGAAGGTGTGATTAAACCAATAGTATTTTTGTCGAAATTGTCAGAATATAAATCATATTGTAATTGAACCAATGGATTTATGATGAGTAATCGATTTTTTAAGTCTCCAGCATGTTTTTTGTCTACAGCACTTTTATGAACAACAAAACAATCATCTTTATATGGTTTTAAATTTTTCATTTATCTTGTAGACAATGTTTTTATGTAAAGTCGTATATTTGAAGTTACAGGCAATTGATCAGATTCAAGAATTGAAATAATTTCAGAATATGATTTGCCTTTTGAAATTAATTCTTCAATAAGGCTTATAAAATGTTTGGGTATATCTTTATTTCCGAAAATCTCTTGTGTAATAATTGTGAGGTTTTCTCCAAATGATTCTCTTTCAAGTTCTCTTACAAATGCTGTTTCATTATCACGCTCTAGAATGAAAATATTTCTTGCAGGAATTTCCTGTATTATTAGAGGTGAATGAGTCGCAAGAACACAAAATGATTGAAATCTTCTAACTAAATTGAAAAGAGTATTTAATAAGGCACTTATAGCATTAGGGTGTAAATGCGTTTCAGGTTCATCGAATAAAATAAGAGAATCATATCTAATTTGTGAAAGTATTTCACTTATTAGATATAATACAATACTTTGACCTGAACTTAGCATTTTTTTAATTTCATTGAACTTACTTTCGTTAAATACATAATTGTTTAGGTTTACAAAGTCATCAACTTTATCAAAAACCATATTTAAAATTTCAGGAATGATAAAATTACTGAGAATTTTATACCAATCATTTTCAAGGTCTTTCATTTTAATTAAAGCTACAGATTTATAAAAATCCGAGAGCATATCTTCCTCTGTTTTCCATGCGTTATTACTTTTTTTAAGTCCACAATAGACATAATTGAAAGACGCATCACTTTCTGGGATTTCAAATCTGTCAAAGAAACTATATGAGACCGTAAATACTTTGCCATAAACTGGTTTTTTGGGACTAAATGATTTAGGTTCTTTTTCGGCTAAGCTTTTGGCTAATGAAGAGAGTATCCTTGTCTTTCCTGTTCCATTTTTGCCAATTATTGCATAAATACGATGTTCAAAATCAGTATTATATTCGAAATCAAAATTAAGAGCTATGTTATTTTTAGAATAAGGAGGTTGATAAGTATAATTAAATTTGAAATATTCATTTGGATTAATTCCTTCAATTTCATATCGAATTGTTCTTGCTAGTCTTTCGATATGATCGTCTCTAAGAAGCGACTTTTTAAATGTATTATCATTTTCAAATTGCTCATAAATTTTTGGAAATATTGCAACATCTCTTATCGCAATTAAAAAGCTATAATATTCGTGTGATAATTGGCTTTTAAGAGTTAGGTAATAATCTTTACTCTGACCCAAAGAACAATATTCATTAGATAGTGATATGAATTTCTCAGGGAGTGTTTGCCACGTTAATTGTGATCCACGTTTCATTATTTTGATTTTTCCCAAAGCAATGCTTGTTTCTGAATTTTTTCTAAAAGTCAAATCAAATGTAGTTATAGAACCATAATCATCCCATTTATTTAAATATATAATAAATGATGGATATTCAGTTGGCAATTTGCTACTTCCTAGATAAATAGGTATTGTATTAGCAATTATATCAATAGGTAAATCATTTGACTCTTTGCTGTCTTTAAGTCTATAGACAGGAAGGTCTTCAAAGTAATCAGTTAAAATTAATTTATATCCACTTGATTGTATAATGGAATTTATTTTAGAAACGAATAAGATAATTTCATCTTTATTACTTCTAACAGTTGGGTTTACTATCGTTTCAAGAAATAAAAAGAATTTACTTTCTTCTCCGTCTATAAGTTTTAATCTTTCAATAAATAGATAATCGATTGTCCAATCAGAGTTGTTAACGATATGTTGATTCGTATCTTCATAAGCATTTTTGAATCTACCATCTTCTGAAGGTAATTCCTTCATATTCCAAATTTTATTTAAGAACGTTAAAATTCCATCATACTCTTTGTATTTCCCCAAAAATGAAGGAGTATTTATTATTGCATTGTACACTTCATTTTTTATTTGTCTACTTAGGATTGCCATTTTGGTACTGATATGTATTTAAAATATTTAGGACTAAATTCTAAATATCGTTTCTTTATAATGGAAAACAATAGACCTCACTAAAAAAAACTCACACCTTTCAGCATGAGTCTTTTTTTTAGTGAACTATAACCAGTCAAAGAGTGGCGCTAGAGTGCATTGTAGGAATGATTCTTATTTTTTCGACTTTGAAAAATCAATTGCAGCCTTAACAAATTTCACAAAGATTGGATGTGGGTTTTCAACTGTACTTTTCAACTCTGGGTGAAACTGACTACCAATAAAGAAAGGATGATCTTTCAATTCAACAATCTCAACTAATTTAGTCTCCGGATTAATTCCCGTTGCCAACATGCCTTCTTTTTCATATTGTTTTAAGTACTTATTATTGAATTCATAACGGTGACGGTGACGTTCCATGATTTTTGATTTGCCATAGATGTTGTATGCTTTAGAACCTTTTGTAAGTTCACATGGATACGCGCCCAAACGCATGGTGCCGCCTTTCATTGTTACGTTTTTCTGAGATTCCATCATATTGATCACTGGGTGTGCAGTATCTTTATTCATCTCAGTAGAACTCGCATCTTTTAATCCCAATACATTGCGTGCAAATTCAATTACAGCACATTGCATACCCAAACAGATACCAAAGAATGGTATGTTGTTTTCGCGTGCATACTGTACGGCAGCAATTTTACCTTCTAAGCCACGTTCGCCAAAACCTGGCGCAACCAATATGCCATCTGCAAAACGCAAATGATATTCTAAATTATCTTTTAATAACGTTTCAGATGATATCCAACGAATGTTTACTTTGCACTCATTCATAGCACCTGCATGAATGAAGGCTTCCGTGATGGATTTGTATGCATCTGGCAGTTCAACATATTTACCAACTAATGCAATCGTTACTTCAGAGGTCGGGTTTTTTAATTTCCCCAAAAATATTTTCCAGCTATCTAAATCAGGTTCTACTTTGTTGGAAAGTTTAAGCTTCGCTAATACACGTTCGTCTAGCTTTTCTTTTTTCATCAACAAAGGCACGTCATAAATTGTATCTGCATCAATTGCTTCAATAACTGAATTGATGTTTACGTTACAAAATAAGGCTACCTTTTTACGTAAGTCTGTTGGTAAGGGGTGCTCTGTTCTACAAACAAGGATATCGGGATGGATACCTGTTTCAGATAATAATTTAACAGAGTGTTGTGTTGGTTTTGTTTTTAATTCTTTCGCCGCATTTAAATACGGAACCAAAGTAAGATGTATCACCAAGGTTTCATTTGGTCCCATTTCCCAACGAAACTGACGAACAGCTTCTAGAAAAGGCAAGGATTCAATATCGCCTACACAACCACCAATTTCAGTAATTACGATATCGTATTTACCGGATTCGCCCAACAACTGAATGTTACGTTTGATCTCGTCTGTAATGTGCGGAACAATTTGTACTGTTTTTCCTAAGAAAGCGCCTTCACGTTCTTTAGAGATTACAGTATGATATATTCTACCAGTAGTAACATTGTTGGCTTGGGAGGTTGGAGTGCTTAAGAAGCGCTCGTAATGGCCTAAATCAAGGTCGGTTTCTGCTCCATCATCCGTTACGTAACATTCGCCATGTTCATACGGATTTAATGTACCTGGATCTACATTCAGATAGGGATCAAATTTTTGTATGGTGACAGAAAGACCTCTTGCTTGAAGAAGTTTGGCGAGAGAAGCGGCTACGATGCCTTTTCCGAGTGATGAAGTAACCCCGCCGGTTACAAAAATATATTTAGTTGCAGACATAATCCCGTTTTTGACTTACGGGATACAAAGTTAGCTTAAAACTGCTAACTATTCTAGGATTTGGGAAAAGAAAAGGAGGGAATTGTGCGATTTCATTACAAGGATAGCCAATTATGAATTATAAGATATGAATTATGAATGAAATAGGTGTTTTTAGTGGTAATTCTCTGATATCTTTAACGTTCAATATTAACGTTGTCGAAGTTTAAAACCTCTTTAATGTTAAGCGAAGCATTCAATTAGAAAAGAAATAATCAAATCATCTATATAATCCAATAAATCCTAATTGGATTTTGGAATATATATACCGTTTTTTGTACTATGAATTTTAAAACGTCGATTGAGAATAATGCTCATATTTGTGCTGTCGCAGCAGCAGCAGATGAACTTGGACTTGAGACTTATATTGTGGGAGGGTATGTGCGCGATTTAATTATGAATCGCGATAACAAAGATATTGATTTTGTTTGCATCGGTAGTGGAATTGATTTGGCACAAAAGGTGGCTTCTAATATGGACGGCAACGTGCATGTACATGTTTTCAGAACCTTTGGTACAGCAATGATCAATGCGGGCGATGTGGAGCTAGAATTTGTTGGTGCTCGCAAAGAGTCCTACGATTTCAATTCACGCAAGCCTACGGTAGAGAGCGGTACACTTGAAGACGATCAATTGCGCAGAGATTTTACTATTAATGCTTTAGCTATTTGTTTGAATAAAGACCGATTTGGAGAATTGGTTGATCCATTTGATGGCGTTGGTGATATCAAACGTAAGGTTATTAAAACACCTCAAGATGCCTTGCTTACTTTTTCAGACGATCCTTTACGCATGATACGTGCGATTCGTTTTGCAACACAGTTGAATTTTGATATTGATGCAACGACATTTCAAGCAATTACAACAAATAAAGACCGCTTGAAAATTGTTTCCATGGAGCGTATTTCTCAGGAGTTGAATAAAATCATTTCGGCTACTACACCTTCGTATGGATTTAAACTCTTGTATATTTCTGGCGTATTGAAAGATATTTTCCCTGAATTTGTCGCCTTACATGGCGTACAATCAATCGATAATAAATCACACAAAGATAATTTTTATCATACACTTCAAGTGTTGGACAACGTTGCAAAAGTATCTGATGACTTGTGGTTGCGTTGGGCTGCAATTTTGCATGACATTGCAAAGCCTTTAACAAAAAGATTTATAGAGCCCATCGGATGGACCTTCCACGGACATGAAGATAAAGGTGCACGTATGGTTCCTGGAATCTTTAGAAAACTACGTTTGCCTTTGAATGAAAAAATGGATATGGTTGCGAAGCTGGTGCGTTTGCATCTTCGCCCCATTTCTTTAGTAAAAGATGAGGTAACAGATTCTGCTGTACGTCGATTGATGTTTGAAGCAGGAGAACATTTTTCGGACCTAATGACTTTATGTAGAGCGGATGTTACTTCAAAAAATAATAGTAAAGTAAAACGCTATTTAGAAAATTTTGATAAAGTTGAACGCAAGGTTGTTGAAGTAGAAGAAAAAGATGAGCAGCGCATGTTTCAGCCTGTAGTTAAAGGCGAAGATATCATGAAAACATTTGATCTAAAACCAAGTAAAGTGATCGGAGACATAAAAGCAGATATGATCGAAGCAATTTTAGAAGGCGAGATTCTGAACGAGTACGAAGTATTGTTTCCGTTTATGGTTGAATTGGCGGAGAAGAAATACGGGCTTATAAAGCCGAAGGAGCTTTAAAAATTCCAAATAACAAAAAACAAAATCCAAAAAGAGAAAATAACGATGGTGAAATTTTAATATAAATTTCACCATCGTTATTTAGCATTAATCCAATATGTTATTCCTTCTGTTTGGATTTTGTTTTTTGTTATTTGGAATTTATATCGAAATCCTTTCGTAACAGTGCGAATAGTGTCATATCATAATGCTTTTCATTCCAATGCATCCAATCTCTTAATACGCCTTCTTTTTCGAAATTTAGTTTTGTGAGTACTTTTTCTGAAGCGAAATTTCCTTGCATCACTTCTGCTTCAATTCTGTTTATCTGTAATTCATTAAAACCATAGTCAATAACTTTTTGCAAAGCTTCTGTTACAAAACCTTTGTTCCAGAAATCTGCTTGTATGTCATATCCAATAGTAGCTTTATGATTGGTAGTATAAGAGTTATAGCCGATTGTTCCAATTATGGCTGTTGTATTTTTCAATGCAATGCCCCAACGAATCCCTGTTTGATTCGTAAATCGTGTTTGAAATAATTCAATGATGCGGTTTCCTTCTGATTCATTTTTGAAAGGCAATAAATTATAAAAGCGTACTACCTTTTCATTTCCAAATAAAGCAAACAAATCAGAAACATGTTCTTGTGTGATTTCAATCAAATCTAAACGTTCTGTATGTAGGGTGGGGAAGCTTGTTGGGTTCATAGGTAGGACATTATAATTATTCGTTCATTTATTTACGAAATTCCAAAAAACAAAAAACAAATTCCAAAAAGAGAAAATAGAATATCCGTTCTTGATTTTATTAGATATTAAGAATAACTCCATTTTGTATTTCAGGCCGTTTGGAATTTGTGTTTTGTTATTTTGAATTTAGTTCCTGCTGTTTAAGTTATCCTTCATACAACTCCAACGGAAGTCCATCTGGATCTGCAAAGAACGTAAAACGTTTATTTGTTAATGTGTCTATGCGAATGGGTTCGCAAAGTACACCTTTGGTTTTAAGGTACTCAATAGAAGTGTCAATATTATCAACGGAAAAAGCAAGATGTCTCAATCCACATGATTCAGGTTTACTAGGTCGCGCTGGCGGATTGTCAAACGAAAACAATTCAATCACATAAGTCGCATTAACCGCTAAATCGAGCTTGTAGGAGTTGCGTTCTGCACGAAACGTTTCAAGAATAATCGTACAACCCAATACTTCTGTATAGAATTTTTTACTGCGCTCATAATTCGAACAGATAATAGCGATGTGGTGTACGTTCTTTAGTCCTAACATAATCTTTAAATTTTATTTAATATACGTATCTTTTAATTCGATTTTTAATTTTACAATACTTTTAAACTTTCTTATTTATTGTTTGTTACCCATACAAACAATTTAATATTTTATGAAAAAAGTTCTTCCGTACATGCTCTTATTTGTTTTTAGTGGATCCGCTTTTGCTCAACAAAACATGGATTATACTTCATTTGCATTAGCGAGTGACAAAACGAATAAAAAGGGAATGATGGCTTTAACCACATTTGCTGCTGCAAATATTATTGGTAGTAGTATTGGTTTAGGTATTACCCAATCGAAGGCAGAAAGTCATTATTTCCATTCTATGAATGTAGCTTGGAATGTATTTGATTTAGGTTTGGGTATTGGAGGGATGTTAACCAAGAGAATTAGTCTTAATGAATCTTCTGAAAATGGTTTGAAGAAGCATTTGGGTAAACAAAAAACGTTTCTTTTTAATTGGGGAGTTGATCTAGCATATATTGCAGGAGGATTGTATATGACGGAACGTTCTTACCGATCAGATAATCCTGCTATGTGGAAAGGATTGGGAGAAGGCGTAATTTATAATGGTGCTTGTTTATTTTTGTTTGATGGGATTATGTATGGATTGAATAATCGGCTTACAAATAAATTTTTAAGTGGAAAACCTAAATTAACAATTTTACCTAATCCTGGAATGCCAGGCTTGTATGTAAAAATGACCTTTTAATTATTTTTTTTATGTAAACATTCTTCAAAATACCAATACTTTAACACATCCATGTAAACCATAGAAGGAGCAGCACTTTGAAGATTTTTTTCAATACTTCTAATAAATGGTTTTATTAGAAGTGCTATGAATCTATTTATTTTTAGTTCAAGTAATTTCTTATGCAGTCTAATTAATTTGGTATCGGAAAGTAGTTTTCCTTGTGTATACAATTCTACCAATGTCGAAACCGATTGCTTCACCTTTATTAAAAATACATCATTTGTATCCAATCCTTCATGATAAACGAAGTTGTCGATGTGCAGCATTTGTAAGTGATTTGCAGCAAGAGTCATTCCCAGTAAGGTGTCTTCATGTCCATATTTTTGTATGGCATTGTCTAATGGAAATTTTAGCGCTACTTCTTTTCGGATTAATAAATTATTGAGGGTGAAGTTGCCAAAGGGATTTTGATTTCGAATCGTTGACGAAATTTCTTCACGTGCTTTCCCATATTCCCAGCGCAATCTTTTCCATGCTTCTGGTTGTTCTTTTCTATAAGCTGTGCCACCACATACACAGGAGTAGTTGGACGACAAGAAGGGGGTGAATGATGCAAGATAGTTTTTTGTGCAGGGGATGGTATCTGCATCTAAAAATAAGAGGGCGTCAAAGGTGGCTTGTTGTATTAACTTATTTCGAATGGCTGCGCGACCGATATTTTGATCCAGTCGTGTGATATGAATCGTTGTAGAATCTTTAAAAGGAGTAGCCCAAGTTGAAAATAACTCGACAGTACTTGCATCATCTATAATGATTATTTCAAGAGGAATCTTAATATCAATACCTTGTTGGATTAAATCTTTTATTAATTCTGTCGGGTTGTATTCGTATACAGGAATTAATATCGATAGACCTATCATTATGCTGGCATTGCGTGTTCCATCACTTTTTTATCTGCTACCCGAAGCGTACGTGCAGGGTATTTTAATAAAAATTGGTGATTGTGTGTTGCCATTAAAACAGCCGTTCCATTTCTATTAATTTCAAAAAACAAATTCAAAATTTCTTCCGCTACTTCAGGATCTAAATTCCCTGTAGGTTCATCCGCTAATAATATTACGGGCTCGTTTAGTAATGCACGTGCAATTACAACGCGTTGTTGTTCTCCACCAGATAATTGATGTGGCATTTTGTTCATTGAGCTTGTAAGTCCTACGCGCATCAATACATCGTTTAATCGGTCTTTTATCTTTACAGAATTTTTCCAACCTGTTGCACGCATTACAAATATTAAATTATCAGCAACCGAACGATCATTCAGTAATTGGAAATCTTGAAATATAATTCCTATTTTTCTTCTAAGTAATGGTATTTTAACCCTCTTAATAGATTCAACAGAAACACCTGCAACCGTTACTTTGCCTTTGGGTTTTGAAAGGTCTGCATATAAAGTTTTTAAAAGAGAAGACTTTCCACAGCCTGTTCTGCCAATTAAATAAACGAATTCGCCTTTTTCCATTTTAAAGGTAACATCATCTAAAATCAATTCTCCTTCTTGAAAAATGTCAGCATTAATTAATTCCAATACAGGTTCAGCAGATAGTAACATAGGTAATTAAACAAGGTTGAATTTCTGTAATTTCCCAAAAGGTAAATCAGCTATCAATTGGATAAATGATTCTTCTTTGCCTTCGAGGTTCAATTTCTTCAATATTTTCAATGGCCTGTCTGCTCTAAAATAAGCTACCAGCACCATGTTTTTATCTCTCAATTGTATGTAATCAGGAATTTTTGCTTTGCCTTTTACCTTGATAATAAACATATCACTGTCAAGAGATGTGGGTACAAAAATTTCTTCTTCCATGATTTGATGCAAATAAGAATGGTCTTTCTACGAAGTTAATCATAGAAAGACCATTATCAATAAATTTACGAATGAATTATCCGTTTACTTTTTTGTGATCTGCTAAAAACTTAGCTAAACCACTATCTGTAAGTGGGTGATTTAATAGCCCAGTTATAACATTTAATGGACACGTAACAACATCTGCACCTACTTCAGCACAGCTAATCAAATGCATACTATGACGCACTGATGCAGCCAAAACTTCTGTTGGGAAGTCGTAATTTCTGTATATCATAACAATTTGAGCAATCAATTCCATTCCATCTTGAGAAATATCATCCAAACGGCCGATAAATGGAGAAACATACGTAGCGCCCGCTTTTGCAGCAAGTAATGCTTGTCCAGCTGAAAATACCAACGTGCAATTGGTGCGAATTCCTTTTTGAGAAAAGTATTTTATGGCTTTGATACCATCTTTTATCATCGGGATTTTAACAACAATTTTAGGGTCAATGGTAATTAATTCTTCGCCTTCATCGATCATTCCTTGAAAATCTGTTGCAATTACTTCCGCACTCACATCTCCATCAACAATATCACAAATAGCTTTATAATGTTTGTATACATTGTCTTTGCCAGAAATGCCTTCTTTAGCCATTAAAGAAGGGTTGGTTGTAACACCATCTAAAATACCCAATTCTTGTGCTTCTTTAATTTCTTTTAGGTTTGCTGTATCAATAAAGAATTTCATAATTTGATTTTTGTGATTGATTTGAGTTTATTCGTAAATAGGCTTAAGTGGTGCAAGTATCGCTACATTGCGATGTATTTTGCATAACAATTTGAAGTATAAATAATATCTATACTTGGTTTTAAGCAAATTAGGTAGAAATATACTAAGAGAATTGGAATAAAAGAAATGAAAAAAATAAAATGGCAAACTGAATATCGCACCGCTACAACCACTTATCCTTGCTTCCTTCCGGACCTGGGGAGGTTCACAGGAGCTAGTCGTACCAGCCTGCCACTACAAATGTAGTAAAAATTAGTTAAGATGCAAAGCCTAGTTCTGCATCTTAACTAATTTTCTATAATTCTTTTATAAACGATAACCCTAAGTAGGTTCTTTAAGATACTGTTGAGTAATAGGTATCTTTAAATTCATTTGATAATATTGGCATATAAATCATTGCTTGCGGTGCAATTTTTCATTCTTCACAAAGTTTAAATTCATATCTTAAACTCATATTTGCCTCCTACATACAATGTATTATTTACACTTATTGTATCGTTATTAATGGTGGAATTTTTTTCATAACCTCCCATCACAAAGTTGCTTTCAGAACCATTTTGTCTTGTGTAAACTAAATAATTAAATTCAGCACCTATGCTTAGCTTTAGGTTTTTGAAAAAGGTAAGATTGACTGGATAAATACCTATGCCAAGGACGTCATTCTGGGTTTTAATGCTATAACTCTTGGCTTCAACTAAACCAGCGTAGATATATGAAATTCCTCCTCAATAGTGATTATATTGTAGCGTAAACTGGAAATGTATCCCAATTTTACTTCATGAATATCAAGAGCAAAAGCATATCCATTTGAGTAGGTTAATTTTTCAGGCGGAACGTTTTTTTACAACCAATGTTTAAACAGCCTCTTATAAAATTGTTATGATTAGCTAAAGCTGAAAATTCTAGACTTTAGGAAAAACTATGGAATGGTATAGATAAACCTGTGGCAACTACTAAAAGGAAACGGGCATAGCAGAAAGTAGTAATAATGGTTGGGAAATTATATTTATCTAAGATTTTCTTTCAATATTTGGTGTATTATCCTTCTCCATTATAAATAAGTTCTTTGAAAAATTTTGTGTAATTAATTTTAAAGAAAACTAGATTTTAATTGCTTATTTTGAATGTTTTATAAATGTAATTTTTCCTTAGTAAAGTGCTATTATATTAATAAGTATTATTATGTAAATGTTTAATAATAAGTTATTTTTGTGTTAATATGCCATTTACAGTATAACTTTTCCAATTTAATGATTATGTTAAAAAAATCCAGCTTATTCTTATTAGCAATTTTATTTTCTTTGTTTCAAGCACATTCACAATGTAATAATTGTACCACATCTTACTCCATAAATTCTGCAATTGTAGCAAGTGCTGATAATCAGACTATATGTATTTCGGGGGGAAGTATATATAGTATTGAATCAAATTTTAAGAATGTTACAGTTAAAATCTGTGCACCGAATATTTTAATTTCTAGTGTTAAAATCAATACGAATGCGGTAAATAATGCCATTGAAAGTTTTGCTGATAATACTATAATTGGAAATATCGTATCTGAGGCTGATACCTTTGCATATATAGCACACAATATTGGTGCTAAGTTGAGTGGAAATATAACGATTAACGGAATGAGTAGATTCCAAACAACGAATGGTGCAACATTGAGTATTGAAAATAATCTAGTTCCAGGTAAAAAAATATTTTTCGAAGCTGCTGAAAGTTCAACAATTAAAACTGCTTCCATTACTTCAAATTCAGGAGGGCAAATTGTTATAGGCAAGCATTCAACATTTAATTCTACTGGACAAATTATTCTTCAAAATGATGGGTATGTTTTGAATAATGGAAATTTGACATGTAATGGAGATTTTACGATTCAAAATGGGGGGAATGCTATTACCAATTTTTGTGGGGAATCAATTATTACCATTAATGGTAAATTTATCATAAACAGCGGTAAACTGTATAATGCAGGAATTATTATAGCGACAACCATAGCCATCAATGCTACAGCAGGTCCGATATACCCCAACGAAGGCTCTCAAATGATTGCTACGGGCGCATTGGAAACGATCAATGCAAATAATGTATTTAGTGGAGATAGTATTAAAACAGGAGAGTGTGCATTGTTTAAAATAGGATCTTATGGATCCTGGAATAAACCCCTATCAAGTTCTTCTAAAATAAAATATTGTGGTCCAACGGCAAGCCTAGGGCAACTGGGACAAACCATTGCAGATTGCAGTTGTTTAAGTGAAACTAAATTGTGTACGCCTTTATGCCTTCCACCAACCGCAGTAACAATTACTGCACCTGTAACAAATGTGTGTGATGGTGGTTCAACACTACTAACAGCTAATGCAACGGGTTTGAAAGTTGGTGATTCGTATTCGTATACCTGGTATAAAACAAGTGTTAGTCCTACTAATTTAATTGTTTCAAATATTAATACCAATACCCTGTCTGTGAATAGCACTAGCGTATATTTTGTAGTTGTTTCAAATTTACAAAAACCTGCCGATTGCTCTAAGCAAAATACTGTAGGATTTAGTTTTACAGTGAATCCAATCCCTCCACAGCCAACGATTGCAGCAAGCGGACCATTAACCTTTTGTGATGGTGGTTCTGTAAGCTTAACGGCAACAAGTGCTGGTTTTACAGGTGGAACGTATACGTGGTCAAACGGTTCAACAGATAATCCATTGGTAGTAAAAACATCTGGTAATTATACGGTAGTATATACATCTGCAAATACGTGTACAGCTCCTGTTTCCGCAGTAGTTGCTGTTACAGTGAATCCAATTCCACCACAGCCAACGATTGCAGCAAGCGGACCATTAACCTTCTGTGATGGTGGTTCTGTAAGCTTAACGGCAACAAGTGCTGGTTTTACAGGTGGAA
>NZ_CALMGQ010000089.1 GCF_937863595.1 uncultured Cytophaga sp. | reverse complement strand
TTATATCTTTAAAACCGCTGCTTAAGTGGTCCAACTTTTAGACGGAAAGAGCAAATCCAAGCCAGCCATTCTTGGCAACAACTTCTTTTCGAATAAATAATTCTCGAATGATTAAAGCTGGTACAAAGCCTTGCGCAAAATGCCCAACTTTATCGTAATTGTTTCTTGATTGATGCAGTACTTCTTTGATCCAATCAAAAGCAGGTACTTCCGCATATGTATAATGTCCTCCCACGCACAGAATGCACGCATGGATAAATATGAATGTATAAACGAGGGGAGTAAAAGGAAAAGATTTTCGTATAAGAAATAAAATAATAACCCCAATAATAGCAGGGAAAACTTCCAACATCCATGTGAAGGATTCTTTCGGATCTATACCAGACCAAATAAGAATTATAAGAAAAAGTATGAGTAGGATGGAAGGGTATTTCATAGTCTAGTTACTAGTTTCCAGGTGCTAGTTACTAGACTGTGAAATAGTAATTGTTTAGTCTAGTAACTAGAATCTCTTTTTAAAAAGGAAACGTGTTAATTTTGCTTTGTACTTAGTACTTCTATTGTCTCGCAACTTGAACCTAGAAACTGGTAACTAGTTTGTCTTTGTACTCCGTACTCCTTACTCCGTACTTTCTTTGTCTAGCAACTAGAAACTCGTACCTAGCAACTTATTTTATCATTTGAAACGAACGACTCCAACGAATACGTTCTGGGAACGAAAGCTCTGAATCTAGCGATAACCAAACCATCCAAGCTTTACCAACGATGTGATCTTCGGGAACAAATCCCCAGTATCTACTATCTGCAGAGCTATGTCTGTTATCACCCATCATAAAATAATAATCTTGTTTGAAGGTATATTCAGAAACTAATTCGCCATCGATTTTGAATTTATCGCCAGCTGCTTCAGCAGATTTATTTTTTTCGTATTTAACAATGGTTTGTCCATACATTTCAACCATGGTTGAATCCAACTTAATTGATACACCAGCTTTGGGTATCCAAAGCTTACCATAATCGTCTGGTGTCCAATGTTGAGATTTACTCGCATATGGAAACAACATACTGTTTTGATCCAATTCATCTAATTTGAAATCAGCAATGGAATCAAATATTTTAGTTGTGCGTAGTTTCTCAACGCCCATCACTGTTAAATCTATTAAGTATAATTTCTTGCCATTTTGCATCGTCATATCGTTACCATACAAATCGTACAAATGAATGTTGTACTTTTTACGAATGCGCTCAGAAAGCAAATTGTTGGTATAGCATTTATACTTATGTTGTAATGCAGGAGGATTGATTGCTGCTATGCCATTTATAAATAACTGTTTGTTTTGAACGGATATGGTATCGCCCGGTATACCTACACAACGTTTGATGTAATTGGTTTTTAAATCAATTGGATATTCGTATTCAGCTGGGTAGTTGAATACAACAATATCATTGTTTTTAATTTTAGCAAAACCAGGGAATCGGAAGTAAGGTAATTGTATGGCATCGCTAAACGATTTCATATTTGTACCCCAAACTTTTTGATGCGTTAATGGAATTTGTAATGGCGTAATTGGCGCACGTGTTCCGTACGACATCTTGTTTACAAATAAGAAATCACCCACCAATAATGTTTTTTCCATTGAACCGGTAGGAATGGTATAGGGCTCAAGCCAAATCCAACGAACAAACGTTGCTACTACAATTGCAAATGAAATAGAATCACCCCACTCTTGATACGAGTTTGTATATTTCCTTTTTTCACCTTTAGGTTGTTCAATTTCTAGTAAAATTGTTTTCGCTATTTTATCATGCAATCCTCGACGTTGTTTGTCAATTATAATTGAAATGATAACAAATGGCCATAAATAATATTTAATTAAGAAACGTATGGCTAAGTCTTTAGATGAAGGGTTTAAACCGCGCTCGTCTTCTTTTCTAAGAAACATACCCATTACATCCTGACCAGGAGTGAAGTGCATGTATTTATGGAATACAACATCATAGGTCACCCCAAGTAAACCGAATAACAGCCAGTTTACAACCGTTGGTAAGGTAGAAAAGAACGGAAGTGCATTGGTCATTATTATTAATACAATTATTAATAATAATAAATCAATGGTATTGTATTGTATTCTTCTAAAATAGGAAGGTGGAACGAGTTTGTTCATGTGTGCTTAAAATTTTAATAAATCATTCATGCCAAATACACCGCGATTTTTTGCAGTCCACTCAGCAGCCATTACAGCACCTTGAGCAAAACCTTCTCGGCTGTGTGCGGTATGTTTGATTTCGATGGCATCAATAGGAGAGTTGTAGGAAACAGTATGTGTACCTGCAACATTTTCAATACGTTTTGAAACGATTTCTATTATATTTTCGTCGTCTGTAGGTTCATTTACCCACTTAGTGAATGCTGAATTTTGACTCATCAAGCCTTCCGCTAAGGTAATAGCAGTACCGCTTGGTGCATCTTTCTTTTCTATGTGATGGATTTCTTCCATTTCAACACCATATTCAGGGAATTTTTTCATTAACCCTGCTAATATTTTATTTAGATGAAAGAAGATGTTTACACCAATGCTGTAGTTTGACGCATAAAAAAATGATCCATTGTTTTGGCGACAAATTTCGTCTAATACAGGTTTCTTTTTTAACCAGCCTGTTGTACCTGAAACAATAGGAAGATTGTTTTCAATACAATGACTGATATTTAAGAACGCACTTTCAGGCTGTGAAAATTCAATAGCTACATCTGCAATGGTACCGTTCAACTTTTTGATGTCATCTTTATTATGAACGTCAATGATAGCAGAAATGGTGTGACCTCTTTCGATGGCAATACGTTCAATCGTTTTGCCCATTTTTCCATAGCCTATTAATGCAATTCTCATAGGGAGTGCGGGGGTAAATTTAAAATTATAACTAGGTATTAAATAAGTTATTTAAACCTTAAAGAAAGGGTTAAACCTGCTGCAAGATGGGAATAATTCGCGGTATAAAAAAGAGGTTTTACCTTAATGCTGAGCTGGTCATCTATATCAAATTCTTTTAAATGCGCATCCACGTAAGCATCTATAATATTGAGTGCATAAATTCCTGAAAATATAGCAATGTTCATATACATATATCTACGAGCGTCATCTTGTAAGGTACGTAACTGAGTGGAAGATAGCGTTCGTAAATTATAAGTTTTTTTATAATTTGTGTTTAATCCATCTCTAGATTGATTTTTTTCTGCATAAGTAGCAGCTTTCCCAAATTCTCCTACTTGTAGATAAAAGTCATGGCCTAGAAATGCCGTAACACCCAATCCAATAAGTGGAATGGCAGCTTTAATGTATTTTTTATTATAATACTGACCTGAGCCAGGTAATATCGCAGACATGAGTGCCGCTTTATTCGGTTCTTTGTTTGCAATTTTTTTATTTGCTAATTCCGCTGCTGTAGGAGGTGGTTCTATAGAATCAGATGCTACTGGCTGTTGCAACTGTTGTTGAGGTTGCGGTTGTTGCGCCATGCAAGGCGCAACAACCGCAATTAAAAAAGGTATAAATAGAAATTTTAAAACTTTCATTAAAAATTCAATATTTCTAAAATTCGATTTAAATCTTCTGCAGAAACGAACGGGATTTTTATTTCACCTTTAAATTGCTTGTCGCTTTTTACATGAATTTTTGTTCCGAAATGCGAAGTTAACTTTGTTTGTAAACTTGAAATTTCTGCATTTGCAGCTGTAGTAGGAGTTGCTGTTTTAGCAGGAGTTTCTTTTGTTTCTGCAGATTTGGGTTGCATATTACGAACCAATTCTTCAACCGCACGTACCGATAATTCTTCCGTTTTAATTTTATTTAAAACAAACAATTGTTGTTCTACTTTTTCTAAACCAACAATAGAACGCGCATGTCCCATGCTTATTTCATTGTCGCGTAATGCAACTTGCACATCCGGCGGCAGTTTTAGCAAGCGCACATAATTGGTAACGGTAGAACGGTTTTTTCCAACACGATCGCCCAATTCTTCTTGCTTCAACTTGCATTCGGTAATCATGCGTTGGTAACTGATGGCAATTTCTATCGGATTCAAGTTTTCACGTTGAATATTTTCGATCAAAGCCATTTCCAACATTTGCTGATCGTTGGCCGTACGAATGTAAGCAGGGATTTGTGTTAAACCAGCTAATTTAGACGCGCGCAAACGACGCTCACCAGATATTAATTGATATTCCGTAGGGGATAATTGACGAACAGTAATGGGCTGAATGATACCTTGAACTTTTATTGATTCAGATAATTCCTTTAATGCTTCGTCGTTGAAATGAGAACGGGGTTGATAATTGTTTACTTCAATTTGATCAATAGGTATCTCATTTAAGTTACTTGTTATGGTAGCAGCAGCGGTAGTTTCAGCAGCAGCGTTTTTGCTTTTTACTGAATCTGCATCTTTTAACAAGGCACCTAAACCTCTACCCAACGCATTTCTTTTTGTATTATTATTCGTACTCATTACTTAATGTTCTTTTATACTTATGCTACTACGATACCATTGCGAACCAATACTTCTTGCGCTAGGTTCATGTAGCTTATTGCACCTTTACTTTCTGCATCATGAATGATAACAGGAATGCCAAAAGAAGGTGCTTCACTTAAACGAATATTTCTTGGTATAAGTGTAGTGAAAATTAATTCTTCAAAATGCTTTTTTACTTCGTCTACAACTTGGTTGGATAAACGCATACGTGAATCGTACATAGTCATCAACACACCTTCTATGCGTAAATTTGGATTCAAATGTTCTTGAATAATTTCTATGGTAGATAATAATTTACCGATACCTTCAAGGGCAAAATATTCGCATTGTACGGGGATCAAAACAGAATCTGCTGCGGTTAATGCATTTACGGTAATCAAACCCAAAGAAGGAGAACAATCTAAAATAATAAATTCATAATCATCCTTAATTTTAGCTAAGGTTGTTTTCATTCTGAATTCACGTTCTTCCAAATTGATTAATTCAATTTCGGCACCCGCCAAATCTATGTGAGAAGGAAGTAAATCTAAGTGGTTAATTTCTGTTTGAATAACCAACTCTTTTGGATCAAAACCTTCAATCATACAATCGTAAATACCGCGTTCTACTTCTCTAGGATTCACACTTAAACCCGAAGACGAGTTCGCTTGTGGATCTGCATCTACAAGAAGCGTTTTGTGCTCTAAAGCAGCCAAACTTGCAGCTAAATTAATAGCAGTTGTCGTTTTACCAACGCCACCTTTCTGATTCGCAATTGCTATGATCTTACCCATATGTATAGAAACGGTTTAAAATTGAAATGAAATAACTTTTTAGAGTATTCCAGATTATACAAAGATAAACATTCTCATTGGGATTGGGAGGTAGTGAAACTTCGATTTACCCTATTGTTATCAAGAATAAATGTGGATAAGTTGTGGGTGAGAGATCTTAATTTCCAATTGAATAAGTAATTAGGATAATTAGATTACTTCGAGTCAAAATTCATAAAAAACGGACATTCAGTTATGAATGTCCGTTAAAAAGTTTATTAAAACTACTTATTTAATTAATGTATCGGTTTCACTATATATAACCCCATTATTATCTATGTCAGGAGAAAATGTAATTTTTAAAGTGTTATCATCAATATAAACTATTGTTCCTTCTGAAGTATAGGATATTTGGTTAAATGTAAGGACTATTTTATTTCCATTTAATGTCCATGTAAAAGGAGTAGTATTAGGATCATCTGGATAGCAAACTAATCCAGCATCTGTAGAAACGCCCGTTCCATTTGGTAAAAAAACAATGATATCATCTTTAGCACAATCCTTAGATTGAGCCCTAATATCTTTAGAATCAGGTGTATTTGGATTTTTATCGTAATCAATATCTACATTTGATACCATATCTGAAGTTTTCCAAGAATGTGCCGTTAAATAATCTGTTGTTGTTTTTGGAGCAGGATCATCCTTTTTCTTTTTGCAAGCTGTGAAGAATGTAGCTAAAATTGCAATTGATAAAATAATTTTTTTCATAATAAAAGATGGTGGATTCTAATCATAAATGCAACACCCCTCCATTTTCAATCGTTTTCG
>NZ_CALMGQ010000088.1 GCF_937863595.1 uncultured Cytophaga sp. | reverse complement strand
GCATTGTTTGCTGGTGCTGTTAAAGAAACAGTAGGAGCAACGTTTGTTGGTGCAGGATTCGTAACCGTTATTGATACTGCTGCAGAAGTAGTTGCTGCGCCAGAGTTATCTGTTGCTTTTGCAGTAATGTTATAAGTACCTGCTGCAACACCTGTCCATGTATAGCTGTAAGGAGCAGAAGCATCCGTTGCTAATAAGGTAGAGCCATTAAAGAATTCTACTTTAGCAATTGATCCATCCGAATCCGAAGCATTTGCTGAAATTGTAATCGATGCAGGAGCCGTGTAAGTAGCATTGTTTGCTGGTGCTGTTAAAGAAACAGTAGGAGCAACGTTTGTTGGTGCAGTAGCAGTTTGGGATACATTGATATAGTTTAAATTAAAACCATCTGTTTCCATAACGACACGCATTACCTTTGTACCAGCAGAAAGTGTTTTGTTGGCAACTGTTACCGTTTGCCAAGTTTGCCAGTCGCCTGTATTCGGAATTGCAATGGTTCCAGTAACATTAACACCATCCATTTCGATGTGTAATGATTTTCCGGCAGAGGTAGAGGCTACGCGTACTGCAAAATCATACTGACCTGCAGTTGCTACATTTACTGTATATTCCAACCATTCGCCAGCAGCTGTGTATCCAATGTTATAGCCACCACCAGCATCTGTAGTTGCTTCAATATCTACGTCGTCGTTTCTAAATGCGCCACCATCGTTTCCAGATGTAGCATCATTATATGCTAATGTTCCACCAAGATCATATTTCTCAGCTTCAATTTTACCTGGAATGGCTGCAGGAGCCGTTCCATAAGGTTTTTGAACAACTACAACTGGAGGGTCAACTGTACCGCCACCACCAGTGGATGGAGCAGCACCAGGTAAATAGAAATTACCTGTTAGTAAGAATAAATAAAGTGTTTTTAATGTTTGATTGAAATACGATCCAGCATCGTTGATGCCATTCAAATCAGAATAGGAATTATTTAAGTGAGCTTGGTTATCACCACCCATAGCCGCTGAAGCAAATGCCCCAACAAAAGTTGAGTTGTGATAACTGCTGACGTTGTTACCATTTTGGCTATAACCATCTTTTACATTTTGAGAACCGCCTAAGTTTACACGAACGAAATCAGACGATTTTTTTGAATATGCTTTTGCGCTAGCATTACCATACCAAACGTAATCTACTGCAATTCTCCATGGCGTGCGTGCAGCATCGTAAGAATAGTTACGACCACCATTCGCATAGCCACCTGCAGAACTAGAATAAGAACCACTAGCAGTTGACCAGTCAGATACTAAGCCACCCACTGCGTTATTCGCTGATAAGTTGTTGTTGATTACAACATAACTTTTATCTGCAACATTGTTCCAGAAACTATCATTCATATAGGTTGCAAATGCTCTGAAATAACCCGGTGCAAAGTAAGATGCATTTGTTAAGTTACTTCCGCCAAATTGATCACCTGGTTTCAATACATAAGAGCCACCTTCTACTTCAAAGTTTTTTATTGCATTAATAAGTGCTTTTGCATCTGTCTTATAATTAATAGATCCAGATGTACCCCACTGATAATCTGCAACAATAAGCGCCATAGCAGCATCCACTTCAGCATCGGTTGCTCCATTTTGCCCAATAGCACCAGAACATCCGTTGATTTTCCAGTTCATAACCCCATTGCCATTGCGGTTATCTTTATAATAATTCCAAAGTCCATCAAATAATGTTTTGTCGCCTGCATAAGCAGACAATAACATGCCATAACCAATACCTTCAGAAACTGTTTGGCTTCTGTCATCAAATTTTACTCTGTATCTACCGTTCGAGCAGGCTTCTACAAAATTGGTTTTCCAAGTATTGTAATTACTTACGGCATCTTGACCATTTTTATTGGTTGGCATCAAGCCGTTACTATACGTTTTGTTTGCTGGGAAAGATTGTGTTTGTGCTATTGCTTGGGAAGCACTAGCAAAAACAATCGAAGCAAAAACAATTGCCGAGAGGAGTCTTTTTTTCATATGCAGGTGGTTTGGGATTTTCAACTCTGTTTTTCTTTTAAAATGCGCCTGTTACGTATAGAAAAGAAAAACGTTGTTGTTACTATAACAATAATAAATATAAAAATTCAATTATCTAAATAATTTAATCCATATATTTTATTGAAATAATTATATTTTTTTAAAAAAGTAAAGTAAATAGATGAAAGACACTCTTTTAATGAAAAAAAATAAAATAATTGTTAGATACAGAAGTTAGAACGAATTGTCCAGTTTAGGCTTTTAATAGGAGTACATTCAGTACTGTTCGGAAAAAATGAGAATAAGATAGCTCAAAGTTGTTTTTTATGAGGTTTGTGAATACAAATTTGGAATCAATACTTCAATCGTTGTGCCTTCGTTTAAATTACTTTTAACATGGATTGTACCATTTACTTTTTGAATGCAATCTTTAACGATATACATACCCAGTCCCGATCCAGTGGTTTGGTTTGACCCTCTGAAAAACATTTTAAAGACTTCAGATTTGTGATTTTCTCGTATACCTATTCCATTATCTCGAATGATGATATGAGCTAATTGTTCATTTGCATGAATCGATATATCTATTTTTTGGTTTTCAAAATCTGTCTTTTGAAATTTAATTGCATTTGAAATTAAATTATTAAAAATTATTTTTAATCGAAGTTGATCGTTCCAAAATGGGGTTTGTATGAATATGTTTTTTTCTAAATGTATGTGTCTATTATTTAAATATTGGTAATCTTGAAATGCAGAATCAATGAGGGATTCAAATTCGATATTCTCAGAGATAATTTCTGAATGATTGTTTTTCGAATAATCCAGAATTTCAATTATGAACTGATCCAATCTTTTTAAACTCGAACTTTGAAGATTTAAATACGTTTTTATTTCGTCTATATCAAGAGATTTAATTGATAGGTCTGTTAGTCCCATTGAAGTGCAGATGGGCGCTCTTAAGTCGTGAGAAACTCTATAGACAAAACTATCTAATTCCATATTCCTTTTAACAAGAATTTCATTTTGATGTTGCAATAAAATTTCACTTTGTTTTTGTTTCTCCAATTCTCGATTTAATGAAAAGGTGAAAATCGAAAGAATAATTAATGGGAAAAATAATAAGCCGATGTATTCACCATATGTATCAAACAGTTTTCCATACCCAAGATGATAAAGGGTGTCTAAACTAATTCCAATAATTATTAAAATAAATGAGAAAATTACTTGAGTAATAGGAACACTGTTCTGTTGAAAAAATCGTGTTTTAATCACCAACACAATTACGGTGCTTATAAATAAAAGTATACTCAGTATGTTTGTTATAACAATCATGAATTATCGTTTGAAGGTTTTAAAACGGAAAGCACCTATTAAAAATAATAATCCGGCAACCATATATAGAGCGTGCTCAAGACAATCGAAAAAATTAGAATAGAAATACCCTTCAATAATAGTGGCTGCATTGCTAAGAATTATGAAAATCATGGCATATTTCCATAACGTAGGTACGTTTAACTCTGATTTCTTTAAAACGTATAAGAAATAAAAAAATAGGAGTGTACTCAATACAAAATTTATAATTTCACTTTCTTCTTGCATGCTATTAATAGAAAAATATTTCTTGATAAATAGTAACGTACTACCAATATTTTTTAATATTTATAATTGAAAGGGATTATACGGATTCTAGTTCTATTGGTTTTCTTTATGTAACACATGTTTAAACACATATTTATATAAAGATAATAGAATAGACAGAATTATTTTTTTTGAATTAAGTACAGTTATTGGGTGCTATTTTTGAATGATTTTTTGTTTGAAATTCAGTTAAATATGCAAATTCATTACTAAATAAATAGAATTGTTTTGAACAAATGCACCAATTCTTAAATAAACCCATTATTATATTTTTGTAGAAATTCATCAACTAATCCAGTTGGATTGGCTCTAATCGTCCAATCGATTGGTTCCTCATAATATTCTAAGTCATGTATGATTATTGGTATCTGCTTTCCGAAGATGGTATCAATTATTTTTTCGTCGAATACCCGTTTTGTCAGTAAAATTATAGCTTCTATAAATTCATTGTCAAACGCATCTCCTAATTCAAATAAATCGTCAAACAAATCTTCATCATCAAGTGATTTTTGATCTTCTTCTTCCGAATAATAATAGGGTGTTTCTTTGAACCAATTATTTAATAAAGCATTATCTAGACCACCAATACGTAACAACTCATCTTGGAGCCAAAATGCAAAATTCCATTTTGCTTCAGCTTCGCTAGAGGCATTTTTTATTTCTTTTTTGTATTGATGGTTCGTATTGTAACTTACGTGAATTGTGGGAAATCGAAGGTCATCGTTTTCAATGTAATAATAGAACGATATTGCATATATATCCTGCTTTTGGTCTGCAGGTATTTTGATGAGCCCATTTTTGATATTGGTATATGCGGATTCAATAAATAATTCTTTCGCTGTCATAAATATGGATTAGGTTCATCCATATTATGAATATTTATTGGGATAAAAAAGATAAGAATCATTAATATAATCTAATTTATCGTCTATAATCTTAGTATATTTGAGATTGAATTTTAATGTTTTGTTGCTAAAAAAATAGTTGTATCTTATTAGTCTTGTTTTTTAATCAATAAAATAAAAACAATCGATTTTGAAAATATTTATCATTTTATTAAATCTAATTGCCGCTATTAATTTTATTATCATGACATCTGCTTTGATGTTGAGAAAAAATAATACAATAGCCAATAGATCTCTCGCATTCATCATAGCAATACCTGTTTTTTCTATCGTTTCAAATTTATTGTTGTATTTGAATGTGATACAACCGTATTTCTTTTTGTTGTATTTAACATATTTCTTTAATTTTTTATTTGGTCCAGCTATATTAAGTTATTTTCAAATCATGTTCGGGCGACCTTTAGAATTTAAATGGAAGAGTGTACTACATTTTATTCCATCTATTCTATCACTATTAATCATGATGTATTTCTTTTTTTTAACAAAAGAAGAAGAAATCGTTATGATCAATAATATTAAAAATGGCGAAGATATACTTTATATATTTTTTAATGTAGCCGTTTTGCTTCATATCATTGGCTATTTGGTTGTGGGATGGCGTTTACAAAAAAAATATTATAAAGAGGTTAGTTCTTATTTTACAGACATTGATGCGACGAAATATAGTTGGGTTAAAAACTTTTTGAAAGTAATTATATTATTAACAATAATTATTTTTAATATTTATGTATTAACGGGTATATTCCTTCCGCCGGCTTATCTGATTTATGCAGATATCATAGCTACTCCAATTATAACATCCTTTATATATTTTTATGTATTATATGGAGCGTTTGATAATCGTGCTGTTTTTACCATTCTTGAGTATGAAATATATAAAAATCAATTATTTGAATTTAATATGTTTGCCGAATGTAATCAAGAAGAACGCAAATATGGCAAATCCCTTTTAGATGAAAATGATAAGGACGGAATTGCACAGCGGTTAATATGTCTTTTGATGGAAGAAAAAATATACTTGGATAAATCCTTAGACTTGAAATTATTGTCTATGAAAGTAGGGGTAACTTCTCATCAATTGTCTCAATGTATTAATTCGGTATTCAATCAAAGCTTTTATGATTTAATAAACACGTATAGAGTAGAGGAAGCAAAAAAGCTATTGATAAATCCTGAATTTCAGAATCTTAAAATTGAAGCAATTGGTATGTTAGCTGGATTTAGTTCTAGAACAACCTTTTTTACTGTATTTAAAAAGCACGTTCAGTTAACACCTTCTAGCTTTTTAAAGGATCAAATCAGTTCGAACGCATAAGTTCGAACGCATAAAATGTAGCTAAATACTCATTGGGTACGTATTTTTACAAAAACATACGATCCATACTATGAAAAAAATCTACACTCATTTTTTAATACTTTTAATTGTTTCAGTACTTTTTTCTTGTAAAAAAGAAGAATCGAATGTTCCTGTTGTGAATACATCTGGTACAAATAATCCCAATCAGCCACCTTCTGGATCATCTGCAACAAAATTATTTACCTTAGATACAGCAAAAATTTATCAATATTCAATTAATGGTACCAATGAACAAACCATTGTAAATAGAAAAATTGGTAATAGTAGTTATATTAATGATTTATCCCTAAGTGCAGATGGCTCTGAATTTGTTTACATCGATGTTCAAGGAGCTTCCAATGGAACTGTCTATATCTTCACCCATCAAATTCGAATATTTGATTTGGAAAAAAGTAATGATAATTCAATTTATTCTACTACCGATGCAATCATTTTTGTTGTAAAATATTGTGCCGACGGAAAAATATTTTTTGCAACTAAAAATAAACTCGATAATGATATCATTAAATATTATATCATAAATAGTGATGGTACCGGACTAAAAGAATCTCAAGGATATTTTACCAATTTGGTAGACATAACTTCAAGTAGAAGATTTATGCTTTTAAGTATTTATACATTAGGATCCCCACCATCTGTAAGCATCGTTGATTCAACATTGGACGGTGGAACTGGAACATATCATTCAGAATTCTTTTCAAGTTCCGATTTCGTATATGATGGAACATTTAGTCCAAATGGCAAAAAGGTTGTCATTCCTTTTCTTGATGGCACGGATATAAACATTCGTATTGTTGATATGGATACCAAAACAGCTACCACCCGAACAATCGTTTCAGGTGTTGGTCAATATTCTTTTGCGGGGATTACTATTGCTAATGATAATAATAGTGTTGCACTATGTGTTCCTGGAAACCAATCCAAAGAAAAATCAAAAATATACCTTTTTAAACTGGATGATACTGCTATTTCTTCTTTTGATGCGAAGAGTTGGGTTGTTAATAAAGCCTATATCTACTAATCAGTAAAAACTAAAAGTTCTTGAGAAATCGAGTAGTAATTTTAAAGAGGATTACGTTTATATAAAAATTTATTTACTCTTATAAAAAGACCATTATAATTTCTTTAAATAATTTTCGAAACAATAATAAATTTAATGTTTTAATAATTATTCATCATTATCAAAATTTATTCATTATGAAAAAAATAAAATTATTTTCTGTGCTTGTAATCATTTTTGCAAGTTTAACCTAAGTGAATTGCGGGGGAAAAGAAGATGATCCTGCACCAGCAACAAATAATGGTGGAGTAGGAACAAATCAAAATGGTGGAGGAGGAACAAACCCAAATGGTGGTGGTGGAACGAATCAAAATGGTGGAGGAGGGACGAATCCCAATGGTGGTGGTACAACTATACCTCCCACGGAAACAACAATAGGAGGTTCTGGGTCCTTTCAAGTAGATGGTGTTACCTATATTCCTACAAAAATACAAAGTACATTTATTGTAAGAGGCAATCCATTTTCTATTTCTTTAGAGAACCCAAATTATGAATTACAAATTTCAGTAGGTAATGTAGAACATGGGGATGATAAAATTTCAACTGTTGCGATAACCGTTTCTGAATATATTAATGGGAAGTTTACAACGATTTATCAGAGTAGAAATGATATTGTAACCTTAACAGGTAAAAATTTAATATTTTCAAATATTAAAATTCCTCGTCAATTTGGAGATGATACCAAGAAAGAGGTTCTCATTTCTGGTGATATAACTTTTGAATAATTATTGGAAAATGCATTCAATTTTCAAAAAAAAATATCTAAATATAAAATCATGAAAAGGCTAAAACAAATTTCAGCATGTGCGTTAATTATTTTCCTTAGTTTAACGCTAATAAATTGCGGAAGTAAAAAAGAAGAATCTCCAGCACCCATTCCAACGAATCAACCGGGAAAATTTCAAAATCCATCCGGATTAACGTATTATATAATTGATACTGCAAAAGTAATCAAGGTGTCTTCTTCTGGAAACATCGAAAAAACGATTCTAAATAGACGCGTAAATACAAGTAGCTATATTAGAGATTTAGCACTGTCGGGAAATGGGACTTCGTTTATTTATAGCGATGTTCAAGGGCATTTTGATATTGTAACAGGTTTTTTGGCTACCAATCAAATTCGGATTTTTGATTTAGATAACAATACAGACAGTCAATTATTTTCTACTACAACAGAGGAAATTATTGCAATAAAATATTGCGAGGATGGGAAAATATTTTTTGCTCGTAAAAATAATACATCTAATTCTGTAAAATTTGCAACAATGAATACTGATGGAACGGGTTTAGATGAAAAAACTTCATATTATGATGAATTTGCAGATATTTCAACTGACAGAAGGTTTATATTGTTAAACGGTGAACAAACCCCTTTCAATCAGAAAGCAGGCATTATGGATTTGACCATGGATAATGGAGCTGGAGGTAGGTACCATGATGAAATTTTTGAAGGTACGGATGATTTGTTTGAAGGTACTTTTACTGTAGATGGAAGTAAAGCTGTTATTCCATATCGTAATGGAGGTGATATTAAAATTCGTATTGTAGATATTTCAGCCAAAACCTCAATAACAAAAACTATTATTACAGGCTTAAGTTCATGGGCATATGTGAACATATGTATGGCACATGACAATAATACGGGTGTTTTAGCAATTTATGGAGATGATTTTCCGACAGTATCTAAAGTTTATACATTCGAACTTGACGATTCTATCATTTCTTCTTTTGACAATCAGAACAAACAAGTACATCAAGGATATATCTATTAATATTATAAATAAATGAATATGAAAAAACATCTACTATTAATTATTTTAGCATTCCTTGTTTTATCTGTACAAGCACAAGTAACCGAAGTGCTCGTATTTGCAGATACCGCAAAGCCTAAGAGTAGTACAGCTGAAAGTCGTTATCAAGATCAAATTTATAAGGATAAATATTATTATATCACTGAAACCGGAAATAATGGAGATGCTTATTTATATGCACTTGATGGGGTAAATCAACCTGAAAAAATTGCAAAGGTAAATTCAAAAACGAAATTAGCTGGAGGAACAACATTTACTCCAGCCCTTGGAATTAAATACAAATCAAATGAAACGTATTTATATTTTGTAACAGCAACAACTTTAGCTGGAGCAGTAATGGAATACGAATTATGGAGAAGTGATGGTACAACAGATGGTACGGTTAAGTTATTATCTTATTCAGGAAATTCGGCTGCGTTGCCCATTATTACAAACTTAGAAGAAATTAGTAATGAAAAAATCGAGAATTCATTAGATGGTAGTATTTTATTTTTTGCCTCATCACCAGCAACCTCTCGATCTTTATGGATAACAGATGGTACTGAAAGTGGAACAACAATGATAAAAAATTTTGATAATCAAGGATATTATGATCCTGCAAATAAAATTTTAGAAAAAGTAGGATCTACATTCCTGTTAATGCGTTACAATCCCATAACACTTTCTCAAGAACTATGGAAAACTGACGGTACTACTGCGGGTACCATTGAAGTTTTAGGTACAGACGGCACTGTTCAGAAATTTGTTCGCCCGATGGGAACAATGAATGGTAAGTTTTATTTTTATTCAAGTACTAAAATCTTTTCTACGGATGGCGAGACGGTTACGTTGGAGTTAACCCTACCTCAGAATTATAGTATTGAAGGGAATGCTGTAATTAATAATAAATCAGATTTATACTACAAAGTAGAAGACTACAATGCTCCTGAAAAAGTTTACGTATATCATGTACATAATGATATCAGCACGAATACTAAGATTTTAGAGTACACCTCCGAAAATAATTTTTGCGAACTATTATGTGCAACAAATGATGGACTATTGTTAAATGAATTTACAAGAGCGGGTGGACAAAACACGCTCTCTGCACAAATTTTTATCAATAAGACAAGCAAGGAAATATCAACATTTACTGCGCCTGTTAATTATAAATATAATAATCTGTACAATAGATTAATCGTTTATCAAAATGAAGTTTATTTTGGCGCAGCTTTAGTAACAGATGCAAATGATAATGGGGAAGAACTATGGAAAATAAATGCAACAAGCTCAAAATTGGTTTCTGATATCTATCCAGGAGTTGTTGATTTTATGGGTACGAAAATTGTGAACTCTTCCTCACCTTATTCATTTTTTGTACTAAACGATAAGTTGTACTTTACCGTGAAAATAGCTGCTGCTAGGAAGCTGTATACATTAGGTACAAGTATACCAACAAATGTTTTTAATACTGCAACCACTAACAATAAAACAGCAGTCTTTCCCAATCCTACAACTGGAGAATATACACTTCACGTAAGCTCGGACTTGATTGGTAGTACTGTGCACGTGTATAATATACTGGGGGAATTGGTAACGAATTTTAATGCTTCTCAAGAAGATACAAAACAGTATTTGGGAACAGGAATGTATTTTCTACATATTGAAAAATTAGATAAGGTTTACACACAAAAAGTACTTGTTAAGTAGTTTCTTAACTAAAAGGTTTTTTCGGTATTTTTTTAATTTAATGAGGTCCTTGTCGATTGTATTGACAAGGACTTTTTTTATAAGAAGAATGGAAAATAATTTTTAGTTTGCCCTAAAATAGAAGATTATACCCAATCCAAATCCATTTTAGTCATATGTTTATTCGCCAGGCTGCTCCTTTTCGGCCAACCTTCCTCAGCGTTTGGACTAATTTTAAATAAGATATTATGGGATTACTATATGTTGAGATCGCATTGAATGAAGCAAAATGTAGGATGAATTAATCTTTTAACCCTTTACCTTTTAAAATTTCTGGAATGCATTTTTTTATTCTTGATCCTCGGGTATCCGCTAATTTAGCAGAAGAAAAATAAAGTAAATAACCACGCTGTCTACCAGGGCTTAAGTTATAAAATGCAGTTTTTACATTTGGCATTTTATTCAAGGTATGCTCAAACTCTTTGCATACTTCAAATTCTGTGGTTTCTTTTAATTCCACTTTTAAACCTGCTTTATCTAGCGCTATTGCTTGCTTTATATATGCTTTAATGGTAGATTTTAATTGCTCGACCTCACTTGTAGATGTAAATCGAATTTGTCGTGCCGCTTGTACATTTTTGGTTTGTTGAATCAAAATATTTTTAGTGTCTTTGATTAATGCACCTTGCATAAATAGTAAGGCACAATAATTTTTAAAGCCATGAATGAGTACAATGTTATTTCCTTCATAGGTATAGCAAGGGCAACCCCATTTTAATTCTTCTTCCAACTTGCATGAAAGCACAATCTCTCGTAGTTCTGCATACGCAAGTTGCCATTGCGAATCCGTATTAAAAAACCAATCAACTTTTGCATTCATAAAAAGGGTGTTTCGTTATAGTTGTGTCTTTTCGACCAACCATTTTTAATGTAATAGGAATAATCTATTAAGGCAAGCAGTAATGAAAATTACGTTGAGCTTATTGTAAACTGGAGGTAGATTTCAGTGTAAAATCAGTAACAAACTTTTCCTATTTGTTTATTTTTTGAATCGCTTTTAACAAATCTTCAGGCGTATCAATTCCAATTGTTTCAATGTCTGTTATTGCCGTTTGTATGCGATAACCATTTTCGAGCCATCGTAATTGTTCTAAAGACTCTGATAATTCTAAGGATGAAGGAGCGAGTTGAGTGATCTTTTCCAATACATCCGGTCTGTATGCGTACATGCCAATGTGTTTGTAAAAGGTATGTTGTTTCAACCAATCATTTTTATCGGAAAATTGTCGCAGATACGGAATTGTTTGTCTGCTAAAATAAAGTGCTTCCCCGTCTGTATTGATTACAACTTTAGGTGTGTTTGTATTAAATAACGTTTCCTCGTCTTCAATTATTTTAATCAACGTAGCAAGTTGTGTATCTGGTTTTAAAATACCTGCTAAGGTTCGTATTTGTTGGGGTTGAATAAAAGGTTCATCACCTTGTACATTAATGATGAAATCATATTTTTTATTCAATTGTTGATAGGCCTCAAAACATCTATCTGTACCGCTTGGATGTTCGGGTTTCGTCCGTACTACCTTACCGCCGAAACGAATGACTTCCGCTTCAATCCGATCGTCGTCTGTTGCAACAATTACTTCTGAAATTTCTGGTGTGCTTTTTACTTGATCGTATACACATTGTATCATGGTTTTACCATTGATTAATACCAATGGTTTACCCGGGAAACGTGTAGATGCATAACGCGCAGGTATGATTACTACAATTGAATTTGAATTAGTCATGTACTTCTTTTACTTTTAAAGAACTGCCTACTTGTTGAATCACTTCAATACGTTTCTGTTCTGCTATATATTCGCCACGGGAGTATGCATCATAAATTTTTCCATCAATTTGTACTTTGCCACTTGGTCGTAATACAGAATAACTGATGCCTAGTTTTCCTACAAACGTATTTTCATTAAAGTTAGAAGTAAATCCCTCGCTTGCTTGAAAGGTGTCTTGTAAGGTAACTCTATTGAATAAGGCACTTTTCATAAATTGATTTCCGGCAACAAAAACCAACACCATACCTAAGGTGAATGAAATTAATACGGTGGCAGAACTTAAAATAATATCATTTTCAGGAACAAAAGTAAAATCAAATATGTGATTATTTAGACCTGCTAATATCAAAGAAATTACAATACAAAAAAGCCCTGAGACTCCAGCTATTCCAAAGCCAGGAATAACAGCTATTTCTAGGAAGAGCAATACGATTCCCACAAAGAATAAAATAATTTCCCAATATTCTGCTACACCCGTTAGGTAGGAAGGTATAAAATACAGCGCTACACCAATCATTGCAGCAATCAAGGGAAAACCAACTCCTGGTGTTTGTAATTCAAAATAAATACCTCCGATTATGAGTAATAAAATTAAGCCGCGTAAGGCTGGATTCATAAATAAATTTACAATCTCATCTACCGTGCTCAATTCAAATACTGTGATGTGTGCATTTTCAAAATGCAACCGTTTATATAAATCCGTTAATGAACGTACTTCTGCTTCGCAATAGTGATTTGCGATGGCTTCAGATGTTGTAAATGCTGTAACTTTACCTACCGTAATGCTATCGGTCCCTACAACAGTACCAACCATACTTTCTGCAATGTCAGGGTTGCGATTATTTACTTCTGCTGTACTGCGCATCATTGCACGCATAAAGGATTGGTACTTATCAGGCGCAGGTTTACCTTCGCCATCTACAACGGTTGCAGAACCAATGTTGGATCCACGGTCCATATAAATAGAATCGCAAGCAATGGATATTAATGCACCTGCAGACGCTGCATTTTTATTGATGTACACGTATACAGGTTTCGGATAATCTAATAATGCCGTTCTTATTTTATCTGCATCTGTAAGCGCCCCACCATAGGTATCCATATCGATGATGATGTAATCTGCACTATCACGAGTTGCAGCTTTTAATCCTAAATCAACAAAATGCGACATTTGCGGATCAATTTCTTGTCTGATATTGATTACAAAAACCTTTTGCGCTGCAACCTTTGTTAGTGCGAATAAAAGGAACGATAATAAGGCTATATATTTTTTCATTTTTGTTTTTTTACTTTCTACGATCTAATTATCGTAGAATACTTTACACTCAAAACTTTACACTTTACACTTAATTCTCCTACCTTTGACTTAAAATTAACAAATAATACCTATGTCTGTATATACTCCCTCTTTTTCTAAGATTTTTAATGGTACCATCTGGAAAGTTGTTGCTGATAATGAGAGTGGTATTCTTTTTGTAGAAAGTAGGAATGGCGATACCCGTAAAGCTGTTTTCAGTAGTATAGACATCGAAAAAAAGAAAGAATTATGGTCCAATCAAGCTATTTTAGACCCTTGGTGGAGCAGTTTGAAAATTGCTGAAAAGGGAAATGTGTTGATTGTGAAGTTTAATGACCCTGATATGCCCGAGCAACGTGGATTTGCTGTTATTGATGCTCTTACGGGTAAAGTAAAATGGGGTAGAGAGGAAGCGCAGGTAATGCATGTGGAGTCGGATGGTATTCTGATATCAGAAGTTGTAGGGGAAGACGAGAGCGTCTATTCTAAGCTAGATTGGAACGATGGGGAGCTTAAAGGTACCTATTCGATGAAGGAACTTTTCGCTACATTTAACAAGAAAACGCAGCAAACATCACTCATCACGTATCCGTTTCATTTTGAAGAAGGACATTCCTTTTTCACTAAGATTCAAGAATATATTGAAATTGTAGCCAAGGAAAAAGCCGTTCGAATGATAGAATATCTAGAGAAAGGCGATAAGGTCCTTATTTCTTATTATATTTACATAGAAGACAAATTGACCAATAAAATGTTGGTTGCCGATGAAAAAGGGGCTTTATTATTGCATGAAGAGCTTCAAGTAGGTCTTAAAGGTATCGGAATGGATACTTTCTTTGTAGTAAAAGATCAATTAATTATAGTTAAAAATAATAATGAATTGCACGCGTATGTTATTAAATAAAAAAATTTTAAATCGCTTTTTTTTAGTTTTAGGTATAGCACTTTCGATAAACACAATTTCAAAAGCTGAAATTTGTGATTCGATTGGTGTCGAAAGAAAAGATGGAAAATTATTTATTTTACACCGCATCACATCTGGCGAAACATTGTATTCTGTTTCAAAAAAATACAATGCATCTGTGGATGCAGTAAAAAAAGCAAATCCAGAATGGTCAGAAGGCTTAAAAGTTGGACAAATTTTAAAAGTGCCTTCTCCAATCTTATATATTGCGCCACCAGCATCCACTCTTGAGTCATCTAAAACACATACCGTAGCAGCAGGAGAAACATTGTATAGCATTGCAACAAAGTATTCTATGTCGGTAGATGAGTTGAAGAAAGCGAATCCAGGTTTAACTTCTTCTATCAGCGTTGGACAAGAATTGAATCTATCAACAAAAGCTGTTGAAACAACAACTCAAAAACCAACTAACACCAAGACAAGTAAAGAATCGGTTGAACACAAAGTTGCTTCTGGAGAAACATTATATTCTATTGCTCGCAAATATGGTGTAAGCGTTGAAGATATTAAAAAATCGAATCCAGGTATTGGAGCACTTAAAGTAGGACAAATTGTAAAAGTTTCCGGAGCGGATGTTGCAGTTACGCCTCCTGCAACTACACCAACTGTTACAACTACTACAACTACTACAAAAACAACCACTACACCCGTTACTCCAACGAAGCCTACGACACCCGTAAACGTAGAAGCTGACACGATACAATTGCAACAAGATAAGGTGCGTTTAGAAACCATGCAAACGCAGACGCCTCCAACCAAAGCTGTTCCAGCTTCTGATTTTAAGAAAATAACAGAAAGTGGCTTTGCAGATGTTATGGCAGACAATCAAGATACACCGAAGTATTTGGCCTATCATAAAACGGCTCCAGTAGGTACTATTATTCAATTACTAAATGAATCCAATGGTATAAAAGTGTATGTACGTGTAGTAGGTAAATTAACCGATATGGGTCCAGATAATAAAACCATTATTCGAGTTTCTAAAAAAGCATACGATCGCTTAGGTGGGTCTGGAGCTAGATTTGCAGCAACGTTGATGTATATACCTTAATAGTTTCAGCTGCTAGGTACTAGCTGCTAGACAAGAGCATACAAGTGAAGTTGAGAGACTTTGTTTGTATGCTTTTTTTATAAACGAGTGGTCAGTGGTCAGATAAAAAAGTGTAAAATGTAATGTGTAGAGTGAACGCTCTAGTGAGCAGACCTCGCAATACCTGGCGCCAGTCTTTGACTTACCTCGCGCCAGTCTTTGACTGGTGTGTATTATTTGGCAGTCTTTGACTGCTTTTTGTTAAAATTTTTTCCATCAACATTAGAAATTTTATTTTTCTCTCTGCCAACACTTTTTTATTCAGTAACTAGTATAAAGGTTTTTAAGTATTGCTTCCTCATTATTTTTCAGTATTTTAAACCATATTTAATACAGTTGAACTATGAAAAGAAATCATATCCTTACCTTATTTTTTATCTGTGTGGGAATCGTCTGTTCTGCGCAGCAGCAAACACCAGCACCTCTTATTGAAGATTTTGAAGATGGCAATACTCAAAATAGCTTGGGCGGCTATTGGTATAGCTTTAATGATAATCGCGATGGAGGTAAAAGTCGCATCACTCAGCCTTCTTTTCAATCGTGTTTTGTAACCACCGGTGGTCATGCATCTAAAGGTATGCTGCATGCAGATGTGATTCTTGAGAAAGCATCCTATCAATGGTCTCCTTATTATGCTATCGCTACAAGCATTACCAAATCTGTAACGGTTAATCCTTCTCAATTTGCAGGTATATCCTATTGGCACAAAGGTGTAGCGCATAAGCTGCGTGTTGAAACGATAGAAATTAAGGATTATGATTATTATCAAATAAATATTCCTCAAAGCGATGAGTGGACCTTGGTTACCATAGATTTTGCTATGATTAACCAAGAGGGTTGGGGAAAGAAAGTTGATTTAAATCTAGACAATTCGATTAAACTGGTATGGAACGTAGATCAAAAATCGGGTAGTTTTGAAATAGATGAGATTCGTTTTGTAAAAGAAATAACATATGTAAAGCAAAATGATATGGTTATTCGACCTGCAGAAATACCCGCAGCTGTCGCTCTTAAAGGAAATGTATCAAGCCCGTTAAACGACCTCGCTAAAAAGTATTTGAATAAAGGAATGAATTTGGCGAGTTGGGCTGAAGCAAATAAAATAATATCTGCTAACCCAAAAGATTGGAAGTATAATGAAGCCATCATTAAACTGCAAGCAGACCAAGGAATAGAAGGGATTCGTTTTCCAATTGATTTAGATTTATATGTAGTAGATCGATTGAATGTGTTGAATGGAACGAATAAGAAAATTGTAATAGAGCCGATGTTGTATACGCTATTAGACTCAATGAATAGCTGGACGAAGCGTTATGGTTTGTCATTGACCATAGATTATCATGCATACGATGGAAGTTATAGCAGAGCTGCTTCTAAAGATCAAAAATATAGAATCGCAGTTTCATCTTTATGGCGTGTGGTTGCGCAACATTTTGTAACAGAAAAACGCCCAGATTTATTTTTTGAATTGACCAATGAACCTGGCTTAAGCTTGGCAGAAGGTGAATACATTGATCAGGCAGATTGGACCTTACTTGCACAAATGATGATTGATTCAATCCGGAAAGTAGATAAGACAAGACCCATTATTTTTGGCGATACCAAATGGTATAGTTTAGATGAATTGGTAAAAAATAAACCTTTGAATGATAAGTATGTGATCTATGCATTTCATATGTACGATCCATTTATCTTTTCGCATCAAGGTGCATCATGGACAAATATGGGAACGGTGAAACATATTCCCTTTCCATATACTCCAGAGCGTTGGTCTACAGAGTTTCGTGATTTTGGTATTGTTGAAGGTACACCGAGCTGGATCAAAGATCAAGCTCGAACCTATTACAAGGAAGGGAACAAACAATTCATAAAAAATAGATTGGCTAAAGTTAAAAATTGGGCATACGATTATAAAGTCCCATTGATTTGTAACGAATGGGGCGCATTGCCAAACACCGCTAAGATAGAAGACTTGAACGCCTACTTTAAAACCATGGGAGAAATTTTCTCAGAAATGGATATCGCTTGGCAAGTTTGGTTTGGTATTATGGATTCCGATCAAAAACTATTGCCCGGAATGGGAGAGGCGTTGGATCTTAAGAAGAGTGGTCAGTAAACAGAATATAGTGGTCAGTAAACAGTGGTCAGTGGTCAGGGAAAGTACTGAGTACTGAGTACAAAGTACAAAAATAAAAGGTATGTGTGTTGTTGACATATAACGCTGTCGTCAGACCACTTTTTTGTGGTCTGATGACTGTTTGAAAATCAAAATCATCAGCACTCACGCAAATCTTTCACCGTTCGCGGCTCAGGCTGAAAGCCTGACATATCAAAGCTAGGGGCATCGCCCCTAGAAGAGTAAATTTTCACAAACCACAAATCGCCCTTAGAATAAAAAATACACATGAATAAATACTCCAGAGATGTGTTGTATAATTTACTTGAATCAAAATACAAGCAATACAATACAACTGATTTCGTTGCTCTAGATCCAATTTGTATTCCACATCGGTTTACGAAGAAGGAGGACATTGAGATCATGGGATTTATTGCTGCAGTTTTGGCTTGGGGACAACGAAAAACGATCATCAATAAATGTACGGACTTGATTGAACGGATGGATGGAGCTCCGCATCAATTTATTACACAGCATGAAGATATAGACTTAAAGCAGCTGGAAGGCTTTGTTCACCGAACATTTAACGATACCGATTTGTTGTATTTTGTATATGCTTTAAAAGAATTGTATTCCGCATTCACTTCTATGGAAGAAGTATTTTTAACAGGGATGAATAAAAATTCCTTAAATATTGAAGGTGGTTTGATTGCCTTTCGAAATTATTTTTTCTCTTTTGAACACCCGCATCGGACACGCAAACACATTTCTTCTCCTGAAACAAAGTCTGCATGCAAACGACTTAATATGTTTTTGCGTTGGATGGTACGAAGAGATAAGAAAGGCGTAGATTTTGGGATTTGGAAAGGCATACAACCTGCGCAATTGGTTTGTCCCTGTGATGTACACGTAGATCGTATCGCACGTCAGCTAGGGCTTATTACGCGCACCCAAGTAGATTGGAAGACGGCAGTTGAGCTAACAGAAAACCTCAAAGGCTTAGATCCCAAAGATCCGGTGAAGTATGATTTTGCTTTGTTTGGAATGGGTGTGGTAGAAGGGATGATCTGATAAATTCCAAATAACACAAAACAAATTCCAAACCGATGATTAAATACGAATTCAATTTATTACCTAAATTATAATACATACAAAGAATACTTTTGTAAAATTCCCAATAAAACATGTAACAAAAAATTCGCTATTCCGACGTAATATTCTAATCTGATATTTTACTTAATTAAAGTTGCAGTTTATGGTACACATCGGATGTTCAGGATATAATTATAGAGAATGGAAAGGTCTTTTTTATCCAGAAGGCTTACCACAAAGTAAGTGGCTTGAGTTTTATTGTCAGCACTACAATACAGTTGAAATAAATGCAAGTTTTTATAAACCACCTACTGTTAAAACCTTAACTACTTGGTATAAAAAAACTCCAGCAGATTTTCGGTTTTCCATTAAAGCTAATAAAGTAATTACACATTATAAGAAATTTGTTGAGACACAAGAGCTTATAACTGATTTTTATACCACCGTCTCAGAAGGTTTAAAGGAAAAATTAGATTGCATTCTATTTCAGTTGCCACCAAGCTTGGCCTATACGCCTGCGGTACTAAATCGAATTGTAAGCCAATTAGATTCATCTTTTAAAAATGTGTTGGAATTTAGACATGTCAGTTGGTGGAATGATGAAGTGAATGCTGCTTTAAAAGCGCATAAGCTTATTTTTTGTATAACAAGTTATCCAGGGTTACCCGAAAAATTTATTCAAACAACAGAATCGGTATACCTTAGGTTACATGGGAATACTGAATTGTATAAATCCAATTATTCAGATAAAGAATTAAAATCTTTCAGTGATGCTATAAAAAAATCGGATGCAACGACATCTTTTATTTATTTTGACAATTCTTGGGGAGGAAATGCAATTGCAAATGCGCATACCATGCAGGGTTTAATGAACTTAAGTAATTATGAATGATGATTTTTTTATTGGTGTGATATGAACTGAATTATGATTCTCTGTGATTGTGCATTTTATTTAATACGTATGATACTAATTACAAAAAAATATATTATTTAAAAATGCAAATAAAGGCCGCCATTTGCAGCAGCCTTTATTATTGTGACCTTGGTTTGTGACACACAGACCATTCATGAATATTAAGTTACACCAATTCTTCTCTTTCCCAGAAACGATGTTTACCAAGTGCCTTAATAAACGCCGTAGTGTCTTTATTTAACACCACACCTTCATCTAGTTTTTTGCCTGCTTCTTTTATTATTTGAATGGATTGAATTAAGGCAGCACCTTCTTCTTCTCCACCAATTACTTTACAATGTTTGAATGCATCCGTTATAAATTCTGCAACTTCTTTATTTTCTTTTAACGCATTAATTCCTTTACCTGAAGGAATAAATACAGCATCGAATAATACTGAAGACGCAATTAATAAACTTTGATCCACTTTAAGTTTTTTACCATCTTCTAATTTTAAGAAACCTAAATTCGGAGCTATGATTTTAACAACAGCACCTTTTTTCTCTAATGCATTTTTATAACTTACAACACTCGGATTATGAACGCCATCTGCACAAATAAAGGCAACTTGTTTCGTCTTGATAGAATCTGTAACGGTAGGATTCTTTATCATACTCAATGCATTCGAACTCTTCGTTTTTTGTTCTACCGATTTAGGTTCGTGTTTTTTTGGATCTGCATCTGCGCCAACACCTTTATTCATAGGTTTTTCAGGCTTGTGAACGGTAATACCCAAACCTACAGCAACTTTGTCTGCAAGCGTTTTATCTACTTGACTTAACAGATTAACCATGCGTGCACGTATGGCTTCTGTTTCTACTTTACCTAATTCAAAACGTAACGCCTTAATGATGTGATTTTTTTCAACATCCGTTTGGCTGTTGTAAAACAACGTTGCTTGACTGAAATGATCTGAAAAACTTTCACTGCGTTCACGTACTTTATGTGCATCGACACGTTCGTTAAAACTTACAAATCCACCTTGATCCATTTTAGCTTGAAAGGGACAGCCACCACCCAAAGAGTTTGGTTGATAACTTACCCGCCCCGTATTTATTTCTTGTCGCATCTGTCCATCGCGCTGGTTGTTATGAACAGGCGCTATGCTACGATTAATAGGCAACTCATGAAAGTTTGGTGTTCCCAAACGCGACAGTTGCGTATCGGTGTAAGAGAACAATCTTCCTTGCAACAATGGGTCGTTAGAGAAGTCAATACCAGGAACTAAATGTCCAGGATGGAATGCCACTTGCTCTGTTTCAGCAAAGAAATTATCCGGGTTTCGATTCAATACCATTTTGCCAATTTTCATTACAGGAACTTCTTCTTCTGGAATGAGTTTTGTTGGATCCAATAGATCAAATGTGAATTTAAATTCATCTGCCTCTGGAATAATTTGAACGCCTAATTCCCATTCTGGGAAATTTCCAGATTCAATAGAATCCCATAAATCTTGACGATGAAAATCGGAATTCTTACCTGAAATTTTTTGAGCTTCATTCCATGCTACACCGTGTGTACCCAATAGTGGCTTCCAATGGAATTTTACAAAATGCGATTCATTTTTGTTATTAATAAAACGGAATGTATGTACGCCAAATCCTTCCATCATGCGCAAGCTACGAGGAATCGCTCTGTCTGACATCACCCACATGACCATGTGCATGGATTCAGGCATTAAGGATATGAAATCCCAAAACGTATCGTGTGCAGAAGCAGCTTGGGGCATTTCATTGTGTGGTTCTGTCTTAACAGCATGCACTAAGTCTGGAAATTTCATGGCGTCTTGTATAAAGAATACAGGCATGTTGTTCCCAACTAAATCGTAATTGCCTTCTTGCGTGTAAAACTTAACGGAAAATCCTCTAACATCACGGGACAAATCGGTTGAACCGCGGAAACCTGCAACAGTAGAGATACGCGTAAATACAGGGGTTTGAATAGATGGGTCTTGGAGGAATCCTGCTTTGGTATATTTCTCCATCGATTCATATACTTGGAAGTAACCATGCGCTGCTGAACCCCTTGCATGTACAATTCTTTCTAGAATACGTTCATGATCAAAATGCGTAATTTTTTCGCGCATGATAAAATCTTCCAATAATGAGGGGCCACGATCGCCCGCTTTTAATGTATTATTGTCATCGTTGATACGGACACCTTGGTCAGTTGTCATGAATTGATCTGTCGCATCGGTTGTGTTTACTTGTAAATCTTTTTTTTTAAGATTGGAATTTGTAGAAGTATTCTTTTTCATAATTGCTGGTTGTTGTGTTCTATTTAATTTATTTTATATATAGAATTTACAGATTAATGAATTAAACAACTAGCATTTTTTGTAATTAAAAATAACAATATGGAAATGTTGAAAAAATAATTAAAAGATATATAATCTATTTAATTGGAAGATATTAAATAGATTTTTTTGATTCAATATTAATGTTGAAGGAAACACTATAAAAAAAACCTTTGCGCTCTAGCAAAGGTTTTTTTTTATAGAAAGAGTACGCGTTACAATTATATCGTCTAGCAAACCCACCTAGTAACTCTAAACTTTTAATTTTATCGTCTCGAACCAAGCAACTCGAACCTAGTGACTATTCTTACTGCATCAATAAATATGCTTTAATATATTCATTTAAATCTCCTGCAAGTACATTGTCTACGTCCGTACGTTCAACACCCGTGCGCACGTCTTTAATTAATTTATAAGGGAACAAGACATAATTCCGAATTTGAGAACCGAAATCAATTTTCTTTTTTGTTCCTTCAACCGCAGCCTTCGCTTCGTTACGTTTGTCAATTTCAATTTGATATAAGCGAGACTTTAATAATTTCAACGCTTTATCCTTATTCATAATTTGTGAGCGCTCTTGTTGACATTCTATAATCAAACCAGAAGGCTTGTGTTTCAAACGTACTGCTGTCTCAACCTTGTTTACATTTTGTCCACCGGCGCCACCTGCTCTAAATGTATCCCATTCAATATCGCCCATGTTAATTTCGATATTAATGGTTTCATCTACTTCAGGGTATACATATACGGATGCAAAGGATGTTTGACGCTTTCCATCTGCATTGAATGGTGAGTCACGTACCAAGCGGTGTACACCAATTTCAGATTTTAAATTTCCGTAGGCAAATTGTCCTTCGATACCTAGAGATGCAAATTTGATACCTGCAACTTCACCGGGTTGGTTTACAATTTCACGTACCGTGTAGCCATTTTTTTCACCCCACATGATGTACATACGCATCAGCATGTCTGCCCAGTCGTTACTTTCGGTTCCACCTGCGCCTGGGTTAATTTCAAGAACTGCGCTGAGTTGATCTTCTTCTGCGCTCAACATTTTTTTGAACTCAAGTTCTTCCAACACTTTTAAAACAGACGCAAATTCAGCATCCATTTCTTTATCGTCAATATCACCTGCTTGATAAAATTCATTTAATGCATCTAAGTCACCAAGTTTAGTTACCAATGCATCGTATGGATCGGTCCATACTTTTTTATTTTTTATGCTTCGAAGTATTTTTTCAGCTTCTTTAGAATCATCCCAAAAAGTAGGGGATAGGGATAATTCTTGCTCCGCTTTAATTTCGTCCATTTTGGTGTCATAGCCAAGATAGCCTCTTAAAGCAAGAATGTCAGCTTTTAAATCCTTTAGTTGTTCGTTGGTCATTGAGGTGTGCTAGTAATAAGATACAAATATAACAAAAAGGCTAAGGCTTTTATAAATAACAAATAACAAATACTCCGTGGCGAACAAATGGAACTAATCATGGATTAATGCCTCAATGCTTTTCTTGGTGTTGATTTCAGTAGTTTGGAATTTGTTTTTTGTTATTTGAATTTTGAACAACGCTATTTCTCAGGTATCCAAAATACTTCTTCAATATTAAAATCAAGCGCCAATTTTCGGGATACTACAAATAAATAGTCCGATAAACGATTTAGATAGGGGAGTATCATTGGATGGATAGGTTCTGTATCATTCAATAGAACAACTTGGCGTTCAGCTCTTCTGCAAACAGTTCTGCATAAATGTGCCATAGCTACAGATTTATGTCCACCTGGCAAGATGAAATATTTTTGTGCAGGCAACAACGCTTGCATGGTATCTATTGCTTGCTCTAAATGTAGAATATGCTCTTCTTTAAGATTGGGGGCATATAATTCTTGTTTGTCTTTTTCCGTTGCTAATGAAGCACCTAATTCAAAAATTTTATATTGAACTTCTTTTAACAATTCTTTTTGCTCTGAATGAGTAGGCAACTCTTCAATCAATAAAGCAATGCAACTATTCAATTCATCTGTGCTACCATAGGCTTCAATACGATCACTGTATTTAGCAACCCGTGTACCACCTAATAAAGATGTTTTTCCTTTGTCGCCACCCTTTGTATAAATTTTCATGGTTGTAAAATTGAAAATTTGAATTAATAAGTTGGAGTAACGTAAAATTTACTTTTAAGATCGGTAATTTCTGATGCAGTTAATTTTGATTGAATTTCATTTAACTCATCCTCTGCAGATTTAAATAAACCAATTTTAGTAAAAGCTTCTATATAGGCAATACTTAATGGGACGGAGTATGTGATATATTTTTTTGCTTCTACTAATTTTTCTGCGCCTTCAAGTTCGCCTACTGTTTTTGAAATATAGTTTGCATAATCAATTTGCACATGCGGATCATATCCAATTGTATGTATGGCTTTTTCATAATATGTTTTAGCCGACATGCTGTCTTTACTATATTCTAGTCTGCGTGCCGTAAAATAATCGATATAGCCTAAATCTTGAGTGCGTAAAACAGTTGATTTAAGTTCTGACTCTAATACTTCCCACTGCTCTAATCCATTCAGGATTTTTAATTTTTCTAGATTAGCTTTCGCCAGTATTTCTTCCGGTATGTCGTTTGGCTTTTTCATGTTGTTCCATACATTCATTGCTTCTGCATACTGTTTCTGTTCATTCAGACTTGATATGCGATCTATTTCAAATAATATCAATTGAACCGTATCTTGAATTTCTTTTGAATAGCTTTCAAATGTGTTTTTAGTTAATGTCTGATAGTGCAGATATTGAACTTTTTCTTGATCATTAAATGATGCAATTGTAACTTTCGTTGAAAGTGTTGAAGACGCTTGAATGATTTTAGCGATTTCAGCTACTTCAGGAATTAAACTATTTGTTAAAACATGTAGAAGCTCTGATACTTCAGCTACATTACCAGAGGCATTTGCAGCCAAACATTTGTAAGCAAACAAACGTTGGTCTGGATGACTAATTAATAATCGATACGTATTGTAGGCTTGCTGATACAGTCCCATTTTAAGTTGCAAATTTGCCAATGTGATAACATATAAAGGCTTGTTTGTTTCTTCTATGATTGTTTGTAGCAATTGTAACGATTCGCCTACATTAGTTTGTGAAAAATAAACATGTAGTGCTTTTGCATACAGCAAGTCGCCTCTATAAAATGCGTTTCCTTCATTATTACTTAGACGCTCTAACAACGAATCTAATAACGAATCTTTGATAGCGAGTTTGTTGAAGGTATAATTATAGATATACGTAAAGGTTTCAGCAGATACGATTGAATCTGTTAAAATAGGATTGGGTAATACCGTGCTACTTTCTGAGTTACCTTGTAAGGTAGCAATTGCAATTTTATTTGACAGATAGGTATACGATGGATGCGTATTTTCTTTAGATAAAATTGTTGCACATTCTTTAAATTTTCCTTGTGCGCCAAAGTACGCTAATAGATTGGATGCTGGGATATCATCTTCTGTATGGGTAGCTGCTTTGTTAAAGAAATAAACAGCCGAGTCAGAAGTGTCAAATTTTGTGTATAGATATCCTAAATTATTTAAGAGGTAGGGATTATTCGGATATTTTTTCAATCCATCCTGCAGCATAAAAAGTGCAGGAAATAATTGGTTGTTATTTAAATAAAACTCACTGATACTTGCAAATGCATAAGGAGTTGTATTCCGAGTTAAGCTACTTTCATGATATTGAAATGCTTCTGCTTTGTTATCATGATTTTTATAAAATGTACTCAAAGAAAAATTGGATCGTTGATTAGGAAAATCGTAAGACCATGCTTCCTTGTAATAAGATTCTGCTAATGCATCTTGTCCTGTATATAAATATACATCTCCAATGTTATTGTAATAGGCTGCCTTTGCACTAACATACACGTACCGATTAGTTGAAAAAACAAAGTACATAACGATTGCCCAGCCCAAACTTCTTGCTACAAAAAATGGAACTTGATAGGTCGTGTAAAACGCTTTATAAACTTGTTCTTGTTTTTTGTATCGTGTCCAAAAATTGCTAAGTACATATATGAAAATAGCAAGCCCCATTCCAATTTGAATGTATAAAGCTGATTTTTCAAGCGTTATAATTAAAGGGTCATTTGTAGTAGCATATCCGTATGCGATTGTAGTATACGTGATGATTCCAAAAGATAGATATAATAAGGCTCCTAGTGGTTTAAAGGGAATAGTTCCTGTTACCTCTTTTTTCATTTCAAACAACCAAATCCCTAAAATGCCAGAAATAGCAAGTATTGCAAAGGGGTGTAATAAAACGAGGTCTAATTCTTTAACAAACGCTGGCTTATAGTAAATCAGATATAAATTTGTAATGTATAATGTACCGATGATAATGAAATTCCACATGGAATTTCCTTTTGTTTTAAACGTTGATTTGCCATAGGAAGTAACCACAACCGCAAATTGCAGTATATCATAACCCACAACAAACATGAAAATAATGGAAATAATAATGGGAATGATAATGGCATAATTTGAAACATACATCAATGGATATTCAACAGCGCTGCCAAACTGTATGAAACAACCAACCGCAACTACTGCTGTGCTAATGGATAATAGGCGTAGGAAAAAATCAATGTTTTTTCCATATGCGTTAAAATAATAGGTTATACCACCGAATAAAAGTAGAATCATCACAGCTGGCAATCGATTGTATTGATTTAAAATACCGAGCAACTCTGTGTTCATTGTTACTACAAATACTAGGAATAACAACATGCCTATTATGTATAGCCATAAATCTAAATAACTAATAGCTGTTAGTATAATAATAAATCCTATAATAACACTTGCTAAAAATGTATAGGATATCCATGGGTGTATCTGTAAGTCATTCGGAACAAACCGTTTTAATAATAAAAACTGTTCGCTTTCCTGAGGAATTTGAAATTGGTTTACCGAAAAAGTATCCAAACGTAAGTTTAAGGTTTTCCATTCACCCGTTGTATCCCAGCCTATAGCATAGATGTCTCCATATACATAGCTAATGCCTACTGCTAGGATGCTTGCAAAAAATAAAATTAAAAGGGCTACGTAGAGAGCTTTATAAGAGCTTTTCCACTGTAGCCAAAAGAATAAATCGTTCATAGGTTGTCGCCAGTTTCCAGTTGCTAGTTACCAGACAAGTTATACTAACAACTGCATATTACTTATAATTTTATTTTAGTATTTTTTTTGTCTAGAAACCAGTTACTAGTAACTAGCAACTAAGAAAGGAATTTAGGAACTCTGAAATAATCCGAATCTTTTTTAGGCGCATTCAGCAATGCTTCTGCATGAGTAATGGTAACTTTATCAATATCTTCACGAAGAACATTTACTTCTGCGCTCATATGAACCAATGGTTTTACATTGTCGGTGTTTACTTCCTCTAATTTATTTATCCAAGTCAACATTTTGTTGAAATCTGTAGAGAATGCCTCTAAAGAAGTTTCATCAAATTCTAATCGTGCTAAGTGAGCAATTTTTCCGATGGTTTTTGCATCTAAATTCATATCTGTGCTTCGTTATATTCTATAGGGAAATATTTTCTTAATTCGTTTCCAATTACTTGCTTGGTTTGTTCTTTTAATCGATCAACATCATTCATCGTTAACCCAATTGTTTCAATGGGTTCATGAACAATTGTTTTCATTAATCTTCTACGTGGGAAATACTTCCCATCATCTGGAAGGATGAGCCAATTGTTTACAATAGTAACGGGTACAATAGCTACTTGTTTTTCTATCGCAATTCTGAATGCACCATCTTTAAAATCCATCAATACAGGAGCATGTTTTCTAGATATGGCTCCTTCCGGGAAAATAGCAAGGTTGTATCCCATGTCAATCTTCTTCATCGATTGTACAATTGTTTCGTATTTACTTTTTGTACTTTTTCTGTCAACCGACACATATAAATTTCGGAACATGTATCCAAATAGGGGTACTCTACCCAAGGATGATTTTCCAATAAATACATTGTAACCCGGCAATGCAAAGCACATGGTTGGTATGTCTAAATAGGAGGCATGGTTTGCACAGTATATATATTGCTTTTTCTTATTTACTTTAAATCTCCATTCTATTTTTGTAGGAAGAAAACAGAATAAGAAAACAGTATGTGCCCATATTCTATTTAAAAAATGTCCATACTTTTTCCAAGATTCTTTTTGTACCGTTATACAAAATGGTATAAACAAGCAAGCAAAAACCAGTGCAAAGGTGGTCCATACCCAGACCATGTATATTTTTTCTATTAGTTTAGTCATGTATTAATTCCGAAGTACTAAGTACAGAGTACGAAGTACGTGATTATATTATTTTTAATTTGAATAATAAAAGCAAGTGATTTTTTAATACTTCGTACTTAATACTCCGTACTCTGTACTAATAAAGATGCTTTCAATAATCCTGCAATCGTTAAGCTATCGGTAATTTCCCCATTCATAACCATTGCTACAGCATCTTTCAAAGATACTCTTTTTATAATTAATTGTTCAGTATCTTCTGGGTTGCTGGGACCAGGAGTGAGGTCGGTTGCTAAGAATAAAAATCCCTCTTCATCCGTAACCGAATTGGAGGTGTGGATGCGCCCTAAATCTTTCCAAGTACTTGCAATTAAGCCTGTTTCTTCTTGAAGTTCGCGTTTGGCAGCTTCTAAAGGTGTTTCGTTCATTGGACCACCACCTTCGGGTATTTCCCAGCTATATGCATTTAAGGTATAGCGGAACTGACCAACCAAATAGGTATATCCTTCTGAATCAATGGGAACGATACCGATTGCTTTGTTTTTAAATGAGACAACACCGTAAATTCCTGGTTCGCCATTCGGTTTTAACACATCTTCTTCTCGTACAGAAATCCATGGATTTTCATAAATTTCTTTCGAACGAATTGTTTTCCATGGATTGTCAAATTCTGTTGGCATAAAATTGGGATTATTACCTGCAAATTACGAACAATTGTGCAGTTTTAAAAAGTAACGAAATCTATATGATTTCTTTTTTAATCATCAAACCAGCCATTTTTTTGAAAATCAGTCATATTTATGACTTTGCTCACGTTATCCCCATAGGGTTTAAGCAAATACCTTCTTATCTTTGCCAAACTATGTCTCTTTTGTCGAATTATTTAGAAGGAAAAATTGAAGCCGGTGTGGATGAAGCTGGTCGTGGCTGCATGGCTGGACCAGTAGTTGCTGCTGCGGTTATTCTTCCCACAAATTACAAGCATGCTTTATTGAATGACTCTAAAAAATTGACGAGTAAACAGCGTGAAGTATTGCGTCTAGATATTATTCGGGATGCCATAGATTATAGTGTTGCGGAAGTATCGCATACAATCATCGATCAGGTTAATATTTTAAATGCAACCATGAAAGCGATGCATAAAGCAATCAAAGGATTGAAGAAGCAAACGCCTGATTTATTATTGATTGATGGAAATCGTTTTAAACCTTATCCTGGTATTGCACACGAATGTTTTGTACAAGGAGATGGAAAATATTTGTCCATCGCAGCCGCATCTATTTTGGCGAAAACACATCGAGATCATTTGATGGAAAAATTATCAAAAATCCATCCAGAATATGGTTGGGATGTGAATGCGGGCTATGCTACTGAGAAACATCGTTTGGCGATGGAAACTCTAGGCTTAACACCTTACCACAGAACAACGTTTCATTTTAAGCCAAAGCAATTAGATTTATTTTAAAAGAATAAAAATTTATCCGTAGGCTGTATCTTTTCGACCAACCACGGCGATTTAGTTTAGTTTTTGAATTAAAAAAGTATTTATTATTATGAGTGAAATAGCTGAAGACGTTAAACATATTCCATTAGAAAATATTCATATTTCCCTAGGTGCTAAAATGGTGTCGTTTGCAGGGTATTTGATGCCTGTTCGTTATTCTTCAGATATTGAAGAACATATGGTGGTGCGGAATGCAGCGGGGATGTTTGATGTGTCGCATATGGGAGAGTTTGTATTGAAAGGTCCTAAAGCGTTAGATCTTATTCAACAACTTACTACCAACGATGCATCTGTTTTAGCTATTGGTAAAATTCAATATACTGCTTTAACAAATCCCGAAGGAGGTATCATTGATGATTTGTTGGTATACAGAATAGGCGTTGAAGAATATTACATTGTTGTAAATGCGTCGAATATTGATAAAGATAAATCATGGTTTTTAAAACACATGCCTGCTGAAGGGGTTTCATTTAATGACATCTCAGAAGATACATGTTTGTTCGCTGTTCAAGGACCAAGAGCGCACGAAGTCGTAGCACAACTCACTACGTTTGATGTTGCTTCAATGGAATATTATACCTGTGCACACATTGATTTGGCAGGGCATAAAAATGTATTTATTTCTGCAACTGGGTATACGGGTGCCGGTGGATTTGAAATTTATGTACCCAATGAAATCGCTATCGATGTTTGGCAAAAATTAATGAAAGCTGGTGAAACGGTAGGTATGAAGCCTGTTGGTTTAGGCGCTCGTGATACCTTACGTTTAGAGATGGGATATTGTTTGTATGGAAATGACATTACGGATACAACAAACCCAATTGAAGCAGGTCTTGGTTGGGTAACAAAATTCACAAAGAAATTTACTGCATCAGATAAAATTCAAGAGCAAAAGAATGCGGGCGTTACACGTCAGTTGGTTGGTTTTTCAATGGTAGAACGTGGTATACCACGTGGTCATTATGAATTAACAGATGCTGCTGGCAAAAGAATAGGAGAGGTTACATCTGGAACACAATCTCCTTGCTTGGGAATTGGTATTGGTATGGGCTATGTTGAAAAGGCATTTGCTAAAGTTGATACAGAAATTTATGTTTCAATTCGAGGTAAATTAATTAAAGCGAAAGTAGTTAAGTTTCCTTTTGTGAAGAAATAGTTGCCAGTTTCTATGTGCTAGTTGTGAGACAATGGAACGTTCACTATTTGACATTAAGTATTAAGAATGAAATTTAAATAAATAAAATAGTTGGTTGTGTTTTACTAGTCTAGCAACTAGTAACTAGAACCTAGCAACTAATTTTGACGTGGTTTTGTCTTTTCGACAAACTACTTGCAGATAATTGTACCAAAGTGCAAAATTGACAAAACAGAATTAAAGTAAATTAAAAATAATAGGAGCTAATTATTAATCTCAAGACTAATTTTGTTTAGTCTAGTAACTAGCAACTAGAAACAGGTAACTACCAATGAAAAAAATTGATGTTTGTTTGTCACCCGAAATGGTGCATTTGCATAAAACAGAAGGTAAGGTCGTTGTTGTAATCGATATACTACGTGCTACCTCATGTATGACAACAGCATTGGCAAATGGAATAGAAAGCATAACAGCAGTAGCAAGTTTGGAAGAATGCAAAGCCTTGGGAGAACAAGGGTATTTAACTGCGGCAGAACGCGATGGTAAAAAGGTTGATGGATTTGATTTAGGAAATTCTCCATTTAGTTACCAAGACGAATCTATAAAAGGCAAGAAGATTGTTGTAACAACTACCAACGGAACACAAGCTATTGTAAAATCTGCTGGTGCGAGAGAAATTTTAGTAGGTTCCTTTTTAAATTTTTCAACGGTCGTTAATTATTTGCGTGCGCAGCCAAACGATGTATTGATGCATTGTGCAGGTTGGAAAGGTAAGATGAATTTAGAAGATACCCTTTTTGCGGGTGCTGTAGTTGATGCTTTAAAAGGAGATTTTTCTCATGATGAAGATTCCGTTCTCACCGCATTGAATTTATATTATTCTGCCAAATCGGATATGATAGGTTTCTTATCCAATTCTTCGCATGTTCGAAGATTGCAAGGCTTAGGCATAATGAAAGATATTGAATTTTGTTTAACAAAAGATATATATGACGTTTTACCAATCATGCGTGATGGTAAAATTGTCAATGCTCATTTAGAAAAAGTTGTACTTTAAAATAGTTTTTATTCTAATAAAATGGAAAGAGAAAAAGTAGATGTATTAGTTATTGGTGCTGGTCCTGCAGGAACCGTTGCAGCAGCAATGATTAACAAAGAAGGTTTCAAAGTTAAAATTGTTGAAAAACAAAAATTTCCTCGATTTGTAATTGGTGAAAGCTTACTGCCAAGATGTATGGAACACTTGGAAGAAGCAGGTTTCATTGATGCAATCAAAGCTAAAGGTTTTCAACAAAAAACGGGTGCTAAATTTGTGCGTGGTAAAGAAGTTGCAGATTTCAATTTTGTAGATCAATATTCTGAAGGTTGGAAGTGGACATGGCAAGTAACCCGTGCAGATTTTGACAAAACACTTGCTGATGAAGTAGCTAGACAAGGTGTAGATGTAGAGTATGAATTGGGTGTTACAGATATTAAATTTACGGGAACCGATTCTGTTACTACCGTAGAAGATGCGAACGGCAATAAAAGAGAAATCGAAGCGCGCTTCATTGTTGATGCAAGTGGCTATGGCCGTGTAATACCACGTTTATTTAATTTAGATAAGCCATCCGGTTTTGAATCAAGAAAAACCTTATTTACACATATTAAAGATCCCAAGCGCCCAGGTGCTGAAGTAGAAGGAAATAGAATTACAGCTGTGGTTCACAAACCGAAAGTTTGGATTTGGGTAATACCTTTTGCCACAGGCATTACTTCTGTAGGCTTTGTTGGCAACCCTGAATATTTAAATCAATTTGAAGGTACGCAAGAAGAAAAAATGCGCGCTATGATTGCAAGTGAAGGTCATATTGCAGAACGTTTTGAGAATGCTGAGTTTTTATTTGAGCCCAAAAATCTGGAAGGTTTTGCTATTTCTGCATCGCAATTATATGGAGACGGTTTTGTGTTAACTGGTAATGCTACTGAATTTTTAGATCCTATATTTTCTTCTGGTGCTACATTCGCCATGGAATCAGGTTCTAAGGGGGGTAAGCTTGCAGTTAAATTCTTAAAAGGCGAAACGGTAGATTGGCAAACAGAGTTTGTAGATCACATGATGCATGGTATTGATACATTCCGCTCTTTTGTTACAGGTTGGTATGATGGATCTTTACATACTGTTTTCTTTGCGAAGAATCCAGATATGGATCACAAGCGTATGATATGTTCTGTATTGGCTGGTTATGTGTGGGACAAAACAAATCCATTTGTTAAAAAGCATGCTACAATATTGAAAACATTGGCACATGTTATTGAAATGGATCAACAACCATCTGCATAAGGATATTGAATTAAATATTTTATAAAAAAAGTGCGGATTTATATCCGCACTTTTTTTATGTCTTCAATAGTTATTATGCAGTAAAATTGATTCATAATATCTAAATGTTTTGTGTTTGTTGTGTTAAGGTATCTAGAAATCTAGTTTCAAATATAAAATTCAATTCACTTTAAGCCCCATCCTGTTTATGATTAATTAGAAATTGGCTTGTTTTTTTGTTTCGTTAAACAAGCGTTTATATAATAGGTTTGTAAAGGATTGTATGGTGTATTGAGGCGAACTACAAACAGTTGACGTACATAAAATCATAAAGTTTTTGTCATACGCTTGAAATAATTCATATTTTTCAGAACTGATAGTTTGGTTTGTATACACTTCATTATTGAAGTAGAATTTTGGAAAGGAGATACATGATTTTATAAATGCAGCTTGTTGGGCGGGAGTTGTTTTTTGCATGTATACACCCGTATTCGGTTCTTCCAATAATTCATTTGCTGCACTCAATATTCCTGCTTCTGTTGAGTATGTTTTTATGAGTTCAGGTTTTATAAGAAATTGCATAATATTTTCAGCGGCAAATTTATAAGCTGAATTTTTAAAGAAATAGGAACTGTAATTTAATAATCTGCATGCTTCAATATTTTCAGAGATGTTATACGTCGCTTTTAATGGGCTACTGCCAACAAATGAATACAAATAGCCATTTCCGGAATTAAATGTATGTGTAATTTCCCTGAGTAATTTTGCAGCTTCTTTTTTATAAAGTGTATTTGATGTTGCACGGTATAAAAGAATCAACGTTTTAACCATAGCTAAATTATCTTTCAATGAAATGGTTGAAAGTTTATTTGTACTGTGTGTATAGGCATTATTGATTTTATAATCATTCATTAATACATACGCACATTTAATAGCTTTATCTAAGTAAACTTGATTGTTATTTGTAGCCCATAATATCAAAAAAGCTTCCGTAATTTCTGCATTGCTGTTTGTATAACTATTTTCATCAATTGCGGGTATTCCTTGAGCAATTCTGCCTTCATTATTTAATTTAAAATAATCTGTTGCTTTTATACCTGGCATAAGATCGGCATCTTGTGCATTGTAATAGGTACCATCCTTAGCTTCTAAAAAACGCACAACATAAGCAGCAATGCCTTCCGCTTTTTTGAGCGCATCAATATCATTGTATCGTTTATAATACCAACAATACATTTTTATATATCGTGCTTGTACCTCTAACAGTTTTTCATAATGTACTTGTTTCCAATCATTGTTGTTTGCGTATTGATAGACTCCTCCCCAAACGTTATCATAAATTCCGGTAGAATTAATAATACTATTCTCTACCCATTTGTGCATGCTGGTATCGATACTACTTTGATTAAAAGCATATTCAAATGTTTTAAAGTCTATGAATTTTTGACCAAAATTAAATCCACCATTTTCATAATCTAAGGAGTTAATAAACTTCTCTTTTAAATAATCAAGAGATTTTTGTTTGGATGAATCTGTTGTGTGTTCTATATTCAGAGAGGGTTTGTTGCTAAATAATGGACTTGGGTTTGCTCGTAATTGCGTGAGCAATGCCATAAATCGATCGTTGTCTATGAATCCACTTTCCTTTAATAGTTCGTTACCATCAGCATCAAAAATAATGGTTGTTGGCGGGCCATAGTTTGTATATAAACTGGTTAAGTCTTGTCGTAAATCATAATCTTCTTTACAAACAATATAATTTTTATCTAAGTACTCAATTATTAATGGATTGGCATAAGTTTTTTCTTCCATTACATGAGACCAATGGCACCAATTGGCCGCTAATTGTAATACTACAAATTTGTTTTCACGTTTTGCTTTGTGAAAAATAGTTTCATTAAAAGGTTCCCAATCTGGGTGCTTGGTTGTATCTCTGAAAAAAAGAACATAGACCAAGCCTATGAAAATAATTAAATATATGGGTATAAAAATTTTTTTAAACATAGCCGTTTTGTCTTAATCTAATACATATACGGTAATTAAGGTGTGTCAGGTTTAAATAAAAATGCTTGCATCTAACACACTATTTAAGTACATCTAATATATGTTCTTAAATAAGGTACAAACTAAAGGGTATTGGAGCAAATAAAAAGGAAGGTATAAAAAATCAAAAATGAATTATATATCTGTAGGTTAATTTTAATTACTTAATTAACCTACAGATATATAGTTAGTCACGGATGGTAGAATATTTAAAGCTAGCAACAACCTCTTTCTTTGGATTTTTCAAAGCAATCAATGTTTTATCAAAATCATTCTTGCCATTAAGTTTATTCACTTTATCACTTATTTTGTTTGGATTGTCATAGGCAAACTCTTCACAAATGAGCTCGTCTACACATAATGTGATTAAATTATAATCAACACCTGAGCCATCACTTTTCATAAAAGCAGTTTTACATGCATCTGATGCGAAGTATTCGTCTAGTGTTTTGTATAATTTAGTATATTCTGAAGGACTTAACATAGTATAGGATTTATATTTGTGCAAACTTAATAAAAAAATTAGGGATATGTGCAGATGCTTACCCCTCGTTTATGGGCTTGTTGATAAAACGTTTGAAAATGTTTATTCAATTCAAACACATATGAAGTATTGTGTAAAAAAAAACGCTGTCTCATCAACAGCGTTTTTTTTTGTATAATTCTGATAATGATTATTTTTTAATTCTATGTACCCAATTATGTTTGTCTTCACCAATACCATGTTTTAAATCAAGAATCGTTTGATTCAATTTATTGGATAAAGTTCTTGTTTCAACAGCAGGCAATACCATGTCTTTGCCGTTGTGGTGTATTTCTGCAATCTGAGTAATGGTTGCTGCGGTTCCTGTACCAAATGCATCCTGAAGGGTACCATTGTCAAACGCAGTAAGTACTTCTTCAATGCTCACTTTTCGTTCTTCTACTTTAACTCCCCAATCTTTAGCAATCGTTAAAATCGTGTCACGCGTAATACCCGGTAGGATAGAGCCATCCAACGAAGGTGTAATCAATACATCATTGATTACAAACATCAAATTCATTGTGCCAGACTCTTCAAAATATTTATGCTCTTTACTATCTGTCCATAATATTTGTTGGTAGCCTTTATCCGAAGCGATTTTTGCAGGCAATAAAGAAGCTGCATAGTTACCACCCGTCTTAGCTGCACCAATACCTCCTGGAGAAGCACGTACAAAATCCGACTCAATAATTACCTTCACAGTACCTTTGTAATAACCTGCAACAGGGCAGGTAAAAATCATAAATTTATATGCTGAAGAAGGTTTAACGCCTATGAATGGGTCGTTTGCAAAGATGAATGGTCTTAAATATAAAGAGCAACCTTCTTTATTTGGAATCCAGTCTTGATCCAAACGTACCAATTCTTCAATAGCATTGTAAAAATAATCAGCAGGAATTTCTGGAATACATAAACGACGGTTTGAGTTGTTCATGCGCTCCAAATGTTTTTCAATTCTGAAAACTAATAAATCACCATTGGGTGCTCTGAATGCTTTCATGCCTTCAAACACCGTTTGACCGTAGTGCAATGAACTGCACGCTGGACTAATTGAAATATTTTGAAAAGGAATAATTTTAGGATCTACCCAAGTACCTTTTTTATAATCAACCACAAACATGTGATCCGAGTTGACCGTTCCAAATTCCAAGTTCGAAAAATCAGTTTCAGACAATCTTGAATGTTGTGTACGTTCAATCGGAAAGTTCACTGCTTTAGAAGCACTCATCGGTTTATGGTTTTAATGGTTATACGCATAAAATTAACTATTTAACGCTTTTATTCAAATGCTAATGTGCATTTTGGCAATTTATATTTTCTAAGACTTAAGCTTGTCATTATTCTTATGTCGGTCTCTATCTCGATTTGTTTTTTTTTGCATATTTTCTTGCATGGCTTTTTCAAGATCAATTCCTGTTTGATTGGCTATGCAAGTCAATACAAAAAGAACATCTGCCAATTCATCCGCTAAGTTTTTATCTTTATCCGATTCTTTAAACGATTGTTCTCCATAGGTACGTGCCATAATACGAGCAACTTCTCCTACTTCTTCAACCAGCAATGCAGTATTGGTTAATTCGTTGAAATAACGTACCCCATGTTCTTTAATCCATTGGTCTACATTGGATTGTAGTTCTTTTAGATGCATAATTAATGTTTATTTTTAGAATCTATGATAATGGTAACGGGTCCATCGTTAGCTAATGTTACCAACATATCTGCACCAAATATGCCCGTAGCTATATATTTTGTGATGTTAAGCTGACAAGAACGTATAAATTGTTCGTATAGAGGAATGGCTTGTTCTGGCCGTGCTGCTTCAATAAAAGAAGGCCTATTTCCTTTTTGGGTACTTGCCAATAATGTAAACTGGCTGACAATCAGCAATTCGCCGTTTATATCTGTCAGTGATTTGTTCATTTTACCATTGTCGTCTGAAAAAATTCGTAAACCACAAACTTTAGTTGCCATCCAATCTGCATCGGCTTGTTCATCTGCATGAGTAATTCCTAATAGTACCAATAAACCCTCTTGAATGTTCGAATAGATAGCCCCATTTATTTCTACTTGAGCTTTTTTTACACGTTGTATAACCCCAATCATTTTTTCTCGTATTAATAATACAGTATTCGAATGTTCGAAATGTAAGAATTCTCGTTTAAATTTTCAGTAATAGGTACTTTCAAATTTGATTAAATAGTACAAATAATTAATCGTAGCACAGGCAAGATAGTTCATAAATAGGTGTCTAAACAAATATTTTTTTATCTTAGCTATTTCAAAAAATGCGCATGTTTCAAATCATTAAGCTTTTCGTTCTGATTCTATGTTTTCATATTCAACTATGCAGCTTTGCACAACAGGATAAATCATTAAATCATAACGAAGGCGGTATTCCTAAGGTAGCGTTTTACGAACTCAAAGGAGACTCAATGATCCCTCTAACCAACCTTAAGCGAGCAGAAGTCACTACTGTTTATTGTAGGGTAGTAGAAGGCATGGAAAATGTCCTGTTCAATCAAATCCTTTCAAGTAACGATGCTATTGTTGAAAAATCTACAGAAGAACGGAACGTATATCACGTTACCCCTACCAGCACTTCTGTATGTGAATTAATATTGGATGTGAAATTAATGGAAGATTATTATCAAATAGCGTTTGAGTTACAAGGCAAGCGAATGATTAAAAAGGTAATTCGAATATATACACCTCGCACGTATATGATTGATTACAAACTATTCCCAATAATAGACTAAAGCGAATAATTCATATAAAGAAGCGCTAAGCGCATTTAATAAGATGTCTAATTACAATACAGCAGAACACAATCGATTAAAGACGAGTAAAGAAAATAATCCATGGAAAAACTGGGGACCGTTTTTAACAGACCGTCAATGGGGGACTGTACGCGAAGATTATAGTGAAGACGGATCTGCATGGGAACATACAACCCATGATATGGCGCGTAGTTATACCTATCGTTGGGGTGAAGAGGGGATTGCAGGTATTTCAGATAATAAATCATTGTTGTGCTTTTCAGTTGCCTTGTGGAATGGAAAGGATCCCATCTTGAAAGAACGGCTGTTTGGGATGACAGGGAATCAAGGAAATCATGGCGAAGATGTGAAAGAATTGTACTACTACCTAGATAGTACGCCAACACATTCCTACATGAAGATGCTGTACAAATATCCACAAGCAGAATTTCCATACCAAAAGTTAATAGATGGCAATCAACGTTCCAGACATGAACCTGAATACGAATTAATTGATACTGGTGTATTTGATGAAGATAAATATTTTGATGTATTTATTGAATATGCAAAGGGGGATATGGAAGATATCCTTATTAAGGTAAGTGTTATCAATCGTGGTCCGGAAGAGGCAGAAATAACGGTATTGCCAACGATGTGGTTTCGTAATATCTGGACGTGGGGATATGATTTTGCTAAACCTAAAATGTCTGCACAAAAAGATGGGTCTATTTTAGTTGAACATGATTTTATTGGAAAGCGAAACTTTTATTCCGATCAATCTGATCGCTTGTTGTTTTGTGAAAATGAATCCAACAACAAACGATTATACAACAAAGCCAATAAATACAGTTATTGTAAAGATGGTATCAACGATTACGTTGTTGACGACAATACAAGTGCAGTAAACATGCTGCAAAGAGAAGGCACGAAAGCTTCTTCCATGTATAAAATGAAAGTTAAGCCGGGTGAAACAAAAGTTGTTCGTACGAGACTTACAGATAAAACTCTTGCAAAACCTTTTGAAGATTTCGATAAGATTTTTGCAGATCGGTTGCGCGAAGCCGATGAATTTTATAATGAAGTACAAGATGGTGTAAAAGAAGATGAGCTGCGTTTGATTCAACGTCAAGGCTATGCTGGGATGATGTGGAGCAAGCAGTTCTTTTACTTTAACGTGAAGCAGTGGTTAGATGGAGACCCCGTTCGAAAAGATACCATTTCTGAAAAAAGAAAAAAAGGAAGAAATAGTCATTGGGAACATTTAAACAATTCCAATGTAATCTCTATGCCTGATAAATGGGAGTATCCATGGTATGCCGCATGGGATTTGGCTTTTCATTGCATTCCTTTAGCACAAATTGACCCTGATTTTGCAAAACGTCAACTAACCATTTTGTTGCGTGAATACTATATGCATCCCAACGGACAAATTCCTGCTTACGAATGGAATTTTGGTGATGTGAACCCTCCTGTACATGCTTGGGCAACGTGGCGTGTATATGAATTAGATAAAGAACGTAATGGTGGTGTGGGTGATACAGCTTTCTTAGAGCGTATTTTACACAAACTTACCATGAACTTTACTTGGTGGGTAAATCAAAAAGATAAAAACGGAAAAAATATATTTGAAGGCGGTTTCTTAGGATTAGATAATATTGGAGTATTTGATCGCAGTCAACCTCTACCAATTGGCGGTAGAACAGAACAATCGGACGGTACTAGTTGGATGGCAATGTATTCATTGAACATGCTTCGAATATCTACCGAACTTGCATTAGTTAATCCTGTGTATCAAGATTTGTCCTCTAAGTATTTTGAACACTTCTTATACATTGCAGGCGCCATGAATAATATTGGTGATACAGGAGTAGGCTTGTGGGATGAGGACGATCAATTCTATTACGATATCATTCACTTGCCGAATGGTAAAAGTCAACATTTAAAAGTGAAATCCATTGTTGGGATTATTCCACTCTTTGCTGTTGAAGTTTTGAATAAACCAAGCGTTGATAAACTCCCTGATTTTAAACGAAGACTTGAATGGATTTTAGCAAATAGACCCGATTTAGCAAGTGAAGTATCTCGTTGGACGGATGATGGAGATCATAATACAAAATTACTTTCCTTACTCCGTGGACATCGTATGACGATGGTGTTGAAGCGAATGTTGAATGAAACAGAGTTCTTATCCGACTTTGGTATTCGTGCACTTTCTAAAGAACACGAAGCAAAACCTTACGAATTTAATTATCAAGGAAAGGTATTCTCGGTAGCATACAAGCCAGGAGAATCAGACTCTGCAATGTTTGGTGGAAACTCAAATTGGAGAGGTCCTATTTGGTTCCCCATAAATTATATGATTGTTGAAAGTTTGATGAAATTCCATTCCTATTATGGAGATGAATTCTTAATCGAATATCCAACAGATAGTGGCAAGATGTTAACACTAAAAGATATTGCAGGAGAATTATCGGACAGATTAATAAATATTTTCAGATTAGATAAAAATGGAAAAAGGCCTGTAAATGGAGAAGTTGATAAATTTAACAAAGACCCACATTTCAAAAATCTAATTTCATTTTATGAATTCTTTCATGGAGACAATGGTAGAGGTTGTGGTGCATCCCACCAAACAGGCTGGACAGGATTGGTTGCTACATTGATTCATGAATTTAAAAGAGATTAATTGGGTTTTGTAATGTAAATTATCTGAAATGAAAATGTGATGTTGTATTAAGGAATTATTTACATTATCTACAAATAAAATAATAATATGTTTAAAATTTTGTTCAGTGATAAGGATGATTGGAAAATGAAGTCCGAAGGTCGATATAATAAAAAGGATTATGATTTTAGATATGCAGATTTTTCAAAAATTAGCACTTTGCGTAAATATGACATTGTGATTCCTTTATATGAAAAAGATATTCATATTCTCAATAATCGGTTTTCAGATCTATCTTGCAAATATCTTGTTGCATCTAATGAGGTTGTTGATTTTTGTAATGATAAATATTCGTTCAATGATTTTTTAATTAAAAATGGGTTTGAAGATAATATTCCTAAAATTTTATCTGAAGATGCCCAATTTCCATATATCTTAAAAAAAAATCTAGACGAGTGGGGGCAAAATTCACATATTGTAGATAGTGCTGAAAAGGATAGTGCTTTGGCACATTTAGTATCAGATGGTAATTATTTTAAACAGGAATATATTTTTGGTATTGATGAGCATACAACACATTTTATCTTTACGAATAATAAGCTTGAATATTGCCAAACTTTTAAATTCACATTTCCGAAGTCGAGTTTTGTTAAAGGAATGGAAAGTCCTCCTTTTAAAACTGCAGTTATTGTTCCTGTAAATACAGATCATGCAGCTGTTTTCGAGAAGTTATTACAAAAAATAAATTATAATGGAGTTGGGTGTTTTGATTATAAAATTCAAAATAATGTTCCAAAAATATTTGAACTAAATCCTAGAGTTGGGGGATCATTACCATTAGACTTGATTCGTTTTTTAGAAGAATATAAACGATTATGTGAAACGAATAAATCCCAATTGAGTTTTTGGAGTAGGTTAAAAAGAAATTTATTTTGAAAGTACGATATCTGCTAACAATATAAATTAGGTTGTTCATTTTGATTTGAAGTATGATATTTTGAATGTCAATTATTTGAGGATTGTGTTCCTAGTTCAGATGGAATTCAGCAATGCACGTATAATTACAAGATACGTTTGATTCGTCTATTCCAGTTTTATTTTTTTCGGCCAACGAGTTATTGCGCTTACAAATTGCTTTTTTATTTATGCTCTAATGTGATACAAATTATCTATTTTTATATTCACGCTATATTTTAACACCATGGATAAGAAATTTTTAGATAATATTATCACTAACAATAATCAATTGAAAGGTATTATTTTAGTATTGGCTATAATGATCTTTTTTATTGCTTATGGAAACTTAGGAGGAGTAGATTTAAGGGCGTATTTTATAATAACTATTCTTAGGGATATATGTAGTTTAATAGGCATCTACTATTTATATGTATTTGTTCGCTTCGAATTGAAACAAAAGATCTCACTTTTTATTTTCGTTATCTACCTACTTACAATAGCGTATTTTCTATTTATGAACACCTATTTGCTGGTGTTAAGTTATGTAAGGGATGCCGAAATAGTAAGTATTTATAAAAAGGAAGTTTATCAATACATTCCAATCTTTTTTGTATATGCTTCAATAATTGGCATCTCAATTCAATTGCTATTAAATACATGTTCTGGTAAAATAGGTAAAGCGTTGAAGTTAATAGGTGTATTTTTTATAATTGAATCCATAAGTCTATTCGTGAGTCTTAATCTTTTATATGGTGATTTTTATTCTATATATTCATTTTTTCTTACCATCATATACATATTGCCTTATATGGCAATGATTTATTTATACGCGCTTGTGTTGAATCAACCTATTGTTGAAGAAAAAATATGAAAAATACTCTATCAGAAAATCGCTTGCTTATTAATCAAGATGCTCAAAAAATATTGGATGTGCGTTTTAGTATGTTGTTTTCAATCAATAGAAATCGGTTTTTTTCTTTTTTGAGAAATTATGTCGGTTTTTATTCTGAATATAGATCATTATTACTGATTGATAATTCAAGCATTTCAACAAATGCAATTCCAGAACTGATGTACAAGGATTATACGTTATCCTTACGTTTTCAAATTTTATTAATACTCGTATTCCCTATTTCATTTTGGATATTCATTCAACAATGGAATTACATTGTTAAATTAAAAAGAGAGCTGCGTGAAGGCTTAAAAGTTATTAATTCTCTAGTTAAGAATCCTATTAATAAAAATACGAATTACACAGCACCCAAAACGAAACGTAAGTAGGGGGTAGTCGTTATGTTATTTTCTAAATAAATAGTAACGTCATTTAGTAAAAATTTATCCTTTTGAGCAGTCGTTAGATCATTTTTTCACTTGGTCCGACGACTTAATTAGTAACGAGCCTTTTCAATAATAAATATCCGTTATCGTAATTCCCTAAATTTAACAAAATGGAAATATATAATATAAATTATGCCAACGTCTGATAAGATTAGAAATTCAAAAGTAGCTAGATGGGTTGTCTATTGCTTTATTGGTATGGTTGGACTTTTATTTATTAAGAGCTTGATTAGTCTTTATGAAGATTTTAGATTGGGAATCATTGAAGATACCATTAGAAAAAATAGTATGGAAATTAAACGGAAAAAAGCTTCTGATTATGTCTATCATAATGAGATAGATAGTCTTATGACGTTAGAGGAATATCCAAAAATAATTGAAATTTCCGAATTGAGAATAATAAAATACCCAGAAGATAAGGCTTCCCTAAATCGATTTATAGGAGATGTGTATTATTATAAAGGGGACAGAGATTCAGCTATTTTAAAATATACGAAAGCGATTAATGTGTCGGAATCATATGTAGATGCATATATTGATCGAGGTTTGGTATATATGGAATTAGATAGTCTTGATTTAGCAATAACTGATTTTGAATTTGCAGCCAGTAGAAATTATATTATTTTTTTAAATTTAGGTATGGCTCAAGAAAAAAAAGGTTTTTTGCAAAGAGCAATTAAATCGTATGATAGCTATTTGAAGGAAAAGCCAGAAGATTTACAATGGAAACAAAGACGAGATTCTCTAAGTATTAAAGTAAATAAATCTAATTATAAAAATGAAATAGTTGAAGGTGAATATCTAGAATATAGAAATCCATAACAGCACAAACAGAAAGAGCCCCAAATTTCTTTGGAGCTCTCAACTGTATAAACTAAACTACAACCATTATTAATTAAGGAAACAATAACAATACATATACAACACATTTTAATAATCAATGGTTTCCTTTACGAGCAATTGTTTTCTAGATTCTTTGAAAAAACGCTTTCTGAAGAATTTATTTACGCGCTCAACTCCACTATCTATAATCATATACATCACAGGTACTAAGAATAAGGTTAAGATTAAAGAACTTGATAATCCACCAATAATAACCCAAGCCATACCATTTTTAACTTCTGCTCCAGATCCTGTTGCAAGTGCAATTGGAAGCATCCCAGTAATCATTGCAATGGTTGTCATCAAGATTGGTCTCAATCGCTCTTTACCAGCTTCTATCAATGCATCAAAACGATTCATGCCTTCTGCTTTTAAGTGATTGGTAAAATCGACAATCAGAATACCATTTTTTGCTACCAAACCTAATAACATAATCAAACCTACAATAGCAAAGATGGATAAAGTTTGCATGCTTAATGCCAAGGCTAATAATGCGCCGATTAAAGCTACAGGTATAGAGAAGAGTACCACAAATGGATATACCAAACTTTCATACAATGCAACCATGATCAAATAAACCAATATTATACCCATTAGCATTGCCATACCAAGACTACCAAAGGCATCTTTTTGATTTTTAGCATCTCCTTGATAATCGATTAATATACCTTCTGGTAATTTTTCATTTTCAAGTCGCGCTTGTATATCTGCAACAATAGTTCCAGATGGTCTCCCAACAGCGGCAGAAGTTACTTTTATGGAATTCATACGATTGGTGCGTTCCAATACTGATTGCCCAAGTATTTCCTTAATGTCAGCTACTTCACCCAAACGGATAGATGTTCCTTTACTATTTCGAATAATAAGGTTCTTAACACTTTCTATATCTTGTTTATCTCCTTTGTCTAACGAAACATTGATGCTGTATTCTTCTCCTTTATCTTTAAACTTCGTTTGGTCATTACCCCTAAAGGCAAGCTGTATAGCATTACCAACTTCAGGCACACTAAAGCCAACGTTAGATAATTTATCGCGATCTAGTTTTATATCTATTTCTGTTTTTAAACTTTTTGTACTGAAATCTACATAGTCTGTACCTGGTGTTTCAACAACTACTTGTTTTAACATACGTGCCGCCTTCCAAAGACTATCCATATCTGTGCCTTTTACGGCAATCATAATTGGTGACTGACTATTACCAGTAATACTAACAGGTAACACCGTTACTTTGATTCCAGGTATTGCACCAATTTTATTTCGCATCTCTGCACCAAATACATCAGATGACATAGTTCGTTCAGATTTATCAACCAAGGTTACTGTAACCTCTGCTAGATTAGAATTTGAAGAACCACCACCCATAGCACCAGATTGTGTACCTACGTTTGTAAATACTTTGATTACTTCAGGTTGCGCCAATAACATGGTCTCAATCTCTTTAACTTTTAAGTTTGTTTGATACAAAGGTGTTTCGGGTGCCAATTCTACTTTAATTGCAAACTCTCCACGATCACCTGTACTAATAAATGCAAAGCCTATAAAACCTGCAGGTAATAATGCTAAAGCACCAATGAAAAGAGCGATAATGGTTAGACCAACCCATCTTTTGTGGTTTAGGGCCCAATACAAACCAATTCCATACGCTTCTTTTAAACTTGTTAAGAAATCTTCAAACTTAATGTTGATATATCCCCACCATGATTTTTTATTTAAAATCTCTAACTTAGCCCATCTAGAAGCAAGTAAAGGGGTTAGAGTAAAGGATACAAATAAACTCATCAAGGTTGAGAATACCACAACCAATGAGAACTCTCTAAGAATATTACCAATAATACCAGAACTTAATGATAAGGGTAGGAATACCACGACATCCACCAAGGTAATTGCAATCGCAGTAAAACCAATTTCACTTCTACCTTCTAATGCAGCTTGCACTTTGTTTTTACCCATCTCTAAATGACGGAAAATATTTTCCAATACTACAATACTATCATCTACAAGAATACCTACAACCAAGGATAGACCCATTAATGTCATTAAGTTTAAGGAGAATCCAAAAACATACATCAGTATAAATGTTGGTATCATGGCAGAAGGAATAGCAACCAATACAAACAAAGAACTGCGGAAGCTATGTAAGAATAACAACATAACCGTTCCTACAATTAACACTGCTAGAAATAAATCATGCGTTACCGCATCAGCAGATGCTAGTGTATACACAGATTGATCTGTTGCAATTTTATAATCAAAGCCTTCTGTTGCATATAATTCTTTTAATTTCTCTAATTGTACTTTAGAAAACTGACTTACATTTACCGTATTGGCGTCTGATTGTTTAACAATTTCAATACCGATACCACTTTGTCCGTTGATTCTATTGATTGTTGTAGATTCTGCTAAGCCATCCGTTACCGTTGCTACATCTTTAATCAAAACTCTGCTACCATCTTTGTTTTCTACAACAACTAGATTTCTTAATTCATCTACTGTTGCAACTTTAGCATTCATGCGTATGGACAACCGATCGTTAGTTGTTTCTACACTACCTGCAGGATATGATGAATTGCTATTGGCTATAATTTGATTTATTTGAGAAGATGAAATTCCATACGCTTGTAATTTATCGTTGTCTAGCGTGATTTTAATCTCACGTTCGTTTCCACCAATAATATTTACAGTACCTACACCTTCAACATTTAATAACAATGGTTTTACTTTTTGATCGATCAAATCGTATAACTTTGATTGTGGAATATTGGCAGTCGCACTAATTTTCAAAACCGGTATTTCATCTAAGTTTACACGTCTAATAACGGGGTCATCTACGTCATCTGGCAGAGTCGCTTTAATTTCATTTATTTTTCGTTCTGCATCCCGTTGCGCATTAATGGTGCTGGTGCCGGGCTTTAATTGAATAACAATCATGGATACACCTTCCATGGAAGTAGATGTAATCATGTCTATGCCTTCAATAGAAGCCACAGCATCTTCAACGGGCTTTGTTATCGAGCTTTGAATTTCATCGGAAGATGCACCTTTATAAATTGTTTGTACGGTGATTACATTTACTTCAAATTTTGGAAGTAAATTATAATCTAAACTTGTATAACTAATCCAACCGAATAAAATCAGTGTGAAGAATATTACTGTAATCAGTAACGGTCTTTTTACGGCTATTTCTGTAATTGACATACCTTTACTTATTTACTAGTGACAACCTGAATGTTACTTCCATCAAATAAATTAATTTGACCGCTAATAATGATTTGTTCTCCAACAGTAAGTCCGTTTACGACTTCAATGTTTTCTCCCAATTCACGACCAATTGTAATTTTTTTCATTTTTGCTTTTGTACCTTCTACCACGTATACATATGGATTTTTCAACCCTTCTGCTAACGCATTTTTAGGTATTTGTAACACATTACGAATAGTCTCAGATCTGAATTCAACTAACGCGTATGTACCAGCCTTTAACGTATTTTTCCCTGAATTTTGTAAGGTCACTTCAATTAAGTAATTATGACTTGCATCTCCCTTTGGACTTATAAAAGAAATTTTTCCTTTAAATTCTACACCAGGGTATACTTCAGAAGTTATGAAAGCAGCTTGACCAAGAACTAAACGATATGCATCTTTTTCATTCACATATACCTGTGCTTTTAATTGTTCAATATTTACAATAGAAGCAATGGCTGTTCCTACATTTGCAAATTCACCTATATTCAAATTTTTATTTGATATAATTCCATTAAATGGAGCGATAATATTGCCATCTGAAATTTGTTTGCGAATTTGATTTGCTTCAATATGTTTGTTGTCATACGCATATTTTGCATCAATTACATTTGTTTCTGTTGCAGCTTTTCCTTGAAACAATTCTTTTGTTCGTTCGTAATCACTTTTTAATTTTGATTCTGATAATTCAATAGCCTCTAGATTTAATTTTTTCAAATCTGTATCTATAGATCCAATAAGTTGACCTTTGTGTACCCTTGAACCATTATCAATACTGAGTTGAGTGATTTTTCCCGAAACAGTAACAGTGATTATTGATTCTTCAAACGGATTTAATGTTGCCGGTAATTGAAATGAACTATTGACAGGTTTTTCTTCAACAGATGCAATGGTTACCGAAACTGGGATTTTAGAACGATCAACAACTTGCTTATTTTCATTGATTGTTTTTTTATTGCTAATCAAACGTAATGCGATTACGGCTATCAATGCCACAATACCGCCAATAATTAAAATCTTCTTCATATGACTGTTCTGGAAAGGGTTTTTATAATTTAGTTGCAAAAGGAATTAAAGTGCCATTCGCTTTTTCATTGTTAAGTGTTGAAGATAATAAATTCAACATGGATGTTATGTAGTTGTTTTGCGCTTCTTTCAACGAATACTCTGAGTTAAGAAGCTCTGTTAGGGTGCCGGTACCTTTTTGATATTGAAGGTTTGTTATATCGAAAACTTCTTGAGCGAGAGTTAAATTTTCTTTATTATTTGTAACATCGTTGTATGATTTCTTCAATTGCGTGTTCGCATTCAATGCTTGCAATCTTAAGGTGTTATTTGTAATCATAAAGTTCTTTTGAAGATTTAATAAATTCAATTGACTTTGTTTTAATTGACTTTCTTTTCTAAACCCACTAAATACTGGAATACTTAGTTTTACACCAATCGCAGAATAATCAAACCATGTTTGAAAAAGCGTGCTGCTTGTTTGGCTATACGATTGTGCACCATATCGTGCATATCCCGTTAGTGTTGGCATGAATGCAGCTTTTTTGCGTTTTACATCAATCTCTTGTAAACGTATTTTTTGCGTATTGATTTTATATGTAAATAATTGTGATACATCAAACTGATTGATATCTGAATCTGGTATTAAACGTCCATAATCCAATGAATCGATAATTGTAAATGACTCTTCTAATGTCATACCCATAGCATCTTTAAGCTTATTTAATCCTAACTCTCTATTTGTTTCAGCCAGTGTTTTCTCAGCAACAATATTTTTATAGGTAACAAGAATGCGGTTATAATCTATTTGTGTAGCGGTACCTTTTTCGTATTGCAACTTTTTTATGTTTAATAATTCTTTATATTTCGTTTCATTGTTCGAAAGGATACGAATTTTTTCAGCATAGATCACTGTTTCAATATAGGCTGCCGTAGTATTGTAAATTAATGTTTCTTGATTTTGTTTTTCATTTAATACTGCCAGTTCTTTGTTAGGTTGGTTTGCTTTGATACCATAAATCATAGATTGGTCATAAATGACTTGATCCAATTGAGCTGTAGTACCGGTTACATATTTTTGTCCCATTTGAAACTTTTGTGGTTCAGGTCCAAATGGTCCTGCAGGAATTATTGATGTTGCCAATTTTAGGTTATCATCCATATTCGTGTTTAAGTTTACTTGGGGTAAATATCCCGCAATTGCTTCTCTACCTTGTTGCTTTGCAATTTCAGAGTTGTTTTTGTAAACCTGATTGCTAAGATGATTTTGTAAACTATAATCTATACACTGTTTTAGCGTATATTTTTGTTGTGCCATTGCCTGTGCAGTTGAGAGCAAGACTAGGAAGGCTAGGAGAGGTATTCTCATATACATTGTTTGTTAAAAGGAGTTGGCTTTAAGTCGTTTGTTGTATAATTATATTGTAGTTCTATATTATTTTTTTTTAGATTCTTTCCACCGTTCAATTAAATGCGGAATTTCTTTTTGAAAGTAGAGCATAAAACTGTTCAATTCTTTTAAACTATCGTTGAGCTCTTTAGTCGCAGCAGGACGTTGATTGATTATCTCATCCATAAGGGTGTTAATGGTTGTAAATCCTTCAAGTTTTTCTTTCATATGCATTTTCCAATTCGAAATAGTAGCTCTAAAGTATCGTTTACGCTCTCCAGGGTTTGTTAAATACTCTACCCGTTTTGTTGTAATCAGTAAATTGATTGCAGTACTCGTTGCACTTTTACTTATTGCTAGTGTATCTTTTATTTCATCGAATGTTAATTCATTTCTATCGGCAATCAATAACAAGGCAAGTACACGAGCGCCAGCAGGGTGAAAACCTTCCTGTTCATAAAATACACCCAATCTTTCAATAAGGCCTCTTTGCTTTTCTGATACTATTTCTTCTGTCATGATCAATGGATTTTGATTCATTACAAAGTTATTAAAAGTTTAATTAGTTCTGAAACAAAAGAGCCAATTAAATAGTACATTAAACAAATGTTTATTAGTTGTCAGTGTATTAGTGAGTTAAATTAATCTAACTGCATATAGAGGATCGAAATCTATTGGAAATCTGCTTTTTTTGATAAAATAGCAGATTAAAAATTAAGGCATAAAAAAACCCAATCGATAAGAATGGGTTTTTTTATCAAAAAATTAGTGTGGTTAATTACTTAACTTTTTTAGTAAGTTCAGTACCAGCTTTGAATTTAACTACTTTTTTAGCTTTGATTTTAATCACTTTGCCAGTTTGCGGGTTTCTACCGTTACGAGCAGCACGCATAGCAGTTTTAAAGCTACCAAATCCGATCAATACAACTGATTCACCTTTTTTAAGCGCTTTTCCAGTTGCATTCAAAAATGCGTCTAAAGCTCTTTTTGAATCTGCTTTAGTTAAACCTGATTCACCTGCAATTGCTTCGATTAATTCTGCCTTGTTCATAATGTGTTGTTTTGTTTGTAAAAGTTATAATTGTAATACGAAATTATAGGAAAACCCTTACCCCGCAAGCGCTTCAGCAATAACTTATCCATTTGTTGATAACTTTATTGGAATTAACATTCCCTGAACCCTACGTTACTAGTGCAATAGCGTGCTAAAGTACAATTCCATTTTTATACCTTTTAGTATATTTATTTTCCTTCAGACACTTGAACTTCAATGTCCATGGTATTTGTAGGAATAGTTTTAGTTTATATACATTTATTTTTAGAATGTGGATATTGTAATATTTCTATAACTGAAATTTTGTAGCCTCTCTACACCTTTAGTATCACGCCTTTTATGAAATCGACAATTTTCGGACTTGTGTTTAAAATAAAATTTTCGTCTGAAAAGTGGACAATTCTATTCTTTGAATTTTTAAACGGTGAATAAGATATGGGTAACCTTCAAATAAATGTTAGCAATGTGTTTATTTTTCCACAAAATGGTTTAAATTGCTATATATGTGGGTTAAAGTGGGTCATAGTGGTTGGATTTTGCTTTTTCTTTATTAAATTTGAATTAACCAATTGTAAATCAGTGTAAAATATATGGGATTCTTTTCAGGGGAATATGACTGTACAGTAGATGCGAAGGGCCGAATGGTCCTGCCTGCTCGTATTAAGTCAAATTTACCCGAAATCGATGCCGGAAATATCGTGCTTTCCAGAGGGTTTGAATCTTGTATTGTTTTGTATTCGCAAACGGAGTTCAAAAAAATCTATTCCAAAGTGGCTGGTCTAAATGAATTCAGTGAAGAGTATAGAATATTTCAACGGAATTTCTTTAGAGGAATCAATGAAATAGAACTGGATGCAAATGGCCGATTACTGATTCCTAAGATGCTTGTACTGCATGCACAGATTGAGAAAGAGATTACAGTAGTAGGAATGGGTAATAGAGTGGAGATATGGTCTCCGGAGTTATATCAAAAGTATTTGATTCAAGACCCATCCGAATTAGCACAATTAGCAGAGAAATATTTAGCACCAACAAAAAACGAATAAAGACTTATGTATCACGTTCCGGTTTTATTAAAAGAAAGTGTTGAAGGCTTAGCTATTAATCCGGAGGGTATCTACGTCGATGTTACATTTGGTGGCGGTGGCCATAGCCGTGAAATATTGAAACATCTAAAAGGTGGTAAATTATATGCCTTCGATCAAGATGCAGATGCAGTTGATAATGCTAAAGATTTAATTGGTCCCAATTTTACTCTTATTCCCGCAAACTTTAGATACATAAAAAAATACCTACGCTTAAATGGGGTAGATAAAGTGGATGGTTTATTGGGTGATTTAGGAATTTCATCCCATCAAATTGATACTCCAGAGCGTGGTTTCTCCATTCGGTATGATGCGCCATTAGACATGCGCATGGATCGTGCCATTGAAAAAACCGCTGCAGATATTATAAATAAATACTCTGAACATGGTTTGCATAGCATTCTTGGTATGTATGGCGAAGTTCGTAATGCTAAAACCTTAGCACAAGCGTTGGTTAAAGAACGTATCAACAAGACTATTAATCGCACCTCAGAACTTATTGAAGTACTTTCTAAATATGCACCCAGAGGAAAAGAAAGTAAATATTATGCACAAGTATTTCAAGCACTTCGAATTGAAGTAAACGAAGAACTTGAAGCACTTAAAGATTTATTAGAACAAAGTCAGCAGGTGTTGAAACCTGGCGGAAGACTATCCATAATCAGTTACCATTCTCTGGAAGATCGCTTAGTGAAAAATTTTGTTCAACAAGGCAAATTTCATGGAGATGCAGATAAGGATTTGTATGGCAATACCAACAAACCATTTAACGCAGTTTGTAAAGCTATTGATCCAAATGATGAAGAAAAAGAACGTAACAACCGTGCTAGAAGTGCACGCTTAAGAATAGCAGAAAGAGTTTAATTTCAATATGGCAAAAAATACAGTAAGAGCTACTCCACAGGTTGAAGAACCTATTACCAAGAGCACTAAAGCTACTGGTAAAGGAATGTTTTCTATTGTAGATAAATACATACCAATCGGGAATATATTCAATGAAGGCTTGCCTGTTCAATATGTGCCGAAGGTATTGTTTTTTGCTTTTATGATGATGTTGTATATAGCGAATGCACATTATGCAGATAAACTTGTTCGTAAAACGAGTAGATTAAATTCAGAAGTAAATGATTTAAGAGCTGATTTTACTACACTGAAAGCAGACTTGATGTTTAAAAGCAAACAATCTGAAGTAGCAAAACAAGTTCAAAGTCTTGGACTAACAGAAAGTACTGTGCCACCTACAAAAATAACAGAGAAGCAACGTGAATATTAAAAAATCCATCGTCCTTCGTATTCGTATTGCCTTTTTGGTAATACTGTTATTTTCTTTTGCCATTGGATATAAAATAGTAAGTATTCAATTTCTAAAAAGCGAAAGATGGGCCAAACTACACGAAGAAAATTTGTTGGACTTTAAAGATGTAAAGCCAACACGTGGCAATATTTTTTCAGCAGATGGAAGTTTACTTGCTACGTCTTTACCTTTTTATAGAGTATGTATCGATCCAACAATTGCGGATAACGATACTTATAGAAAAGGCATAGATAAATTGGCTATTAATCTTCAAAATTATTATAAAGATAAAACAGCATCTGAATATAAAAGAAAAATCAACGATGCACGTAGAGGAAATAAACGGTACATCATTCTAAATCATAAACTAATTAATTATCAAGATAAAAAACTGATGTCTGAATGGCCTATTTTTTCGGAAGGAAGATCTAGGGGTGGGATTGTGTTTGAAAAAGTAGATAAACGTTTTATGCCGTTTTCTTTTTTAGCACAACGTACAGTTGGTTTTGTAAATGAAGAAAATAATGGTGCTGGTTTGGAATACAGTTTCAACAAGGAGCTTGCTGGAAAGAATGGAAAAGCGTTATTTAGAAAAATGTCTGGCGGAAATTGGAAACCAGTGCATGACGAAAATGAAATAATGCCCGTTGATGGTATTGATATTGTGACAACGATCGACATCAATATTCAAGATGTAGCCGAAGCTTCACTTCGCAACCATTTAGCTGCCCATGATGCAGATTATGGATGTGTTGTTTTAATGGAAGTTGCGACAGGCGAAATTAAGGCGATTGCAAATTTAGGGAAAGTTGGAGAAGGACGTTATGCGGAAAATTACAATTATGCAATGGGGAACCAAGGCTTAACGGAGCCAGGCTCAACGTTTAAATTGGCTTCTGTAATTGCCTTGTTTGAAGATACGGACATCAATTTAGCGGATACCATTGATACTGGAAATGGCGAATATGAATTTTATGACCGTGTGATGCGTGATTCTAAGCCTGGTGGTTATGGAAAAATTACGCTTCAACAAGCGTTTGAAAAATCTTCAAACATTGCAATTTCTAAAAAGGTAAATGAATACTTTGGTGCTAAGCCAGAAAAATTCTTAGAATACATCCGAAATATGGGGCTTACAGAGCCAGTTGTATTTCAAATGGATGGTGTTGCTAAACCTTATTTTAAATCAACGGCATCAAAAACGTGGAGTGGTACTACTTTGCCTTGGATGTCTATCGGCTATGAATTAAGTATGTCACCTATACATACCTTGTCTTTTTACAACGGTGTTGCCAATAATGGGAAAATGGTTCGACCAATGATTGTAAAACAAACACGTGTGGCGGATCATATTTTAGACAGCTATGAAACAGAGGTTGTAGTTGACAGAATGTGTTCGGATGAAACTCTCCGCAAAGTAAAAATTATGTTGGAAGGTGTTGTCGAAAATGGAACTGCTTCCAATATAAAAAATGTGAATTATAAGATTGCAGGTAAAACGGGTACCGCTCAACGATTGGTTAAACAAAGTTATACGCGTACCTATTATACATCTTTTGTTGGATATTTTCCAGCAGATCGACCGAAGTATAGTTGCATCGTTGTGATTGATAATCCGAAAGGATATAATCTTTACGGTTCAGATGTTGCAGCACCCGTATTTAAAGAGGTCGCAGATAAAATATTTGCACAAGATTTGGAATTGCATAAACCAATGGTGGAAAAAATAATGGAAAATCCAGGTATTTATCCCGCAATAAAAGGTGGCTTATTCGATGATATGAAATACTTATGTGATGAACTTAAAATACCACATCACAAAAGTTCGAATGCAAATGATGATTGGGTTGTTTCACACTTAGAAAATAAAACAGTTATCTGGTATGATCGGAAAATTGTTACTGGTATTGTTCCGAATGTAAATGGATTGAAGTTGAAAGATGCTTTATATGTGCTTGAGAATATTGGCTTACATGTAAATTATCAAGGTTCAGGTAGAGTTGTTTCTCAATCTATAACAGCTGGTACGAGATATAATAAAGGCAATCACATTACCCTAGTTTTAAACTAATATGCAGGTAAAAGATTTAATATATAAGGTCTCTTTATTATCGGTTTCTGGAAGAACGGATACAGATGTTGCTGCTATATGTTTCGATTCTAGAAAGGTTGAAGCTGGGTGCATGTTTATAGCTGTTAGGGGTGTAAGCAGCGACGGTCATACATACATGAACGATGTAATTCGTAAAGGTGCAGGTGTGATTGTTTGTGAAGAACTTCCAGTATTAGATGGGGATACAGACTGTGTAATTATACAAGTAAAAGATACATCTGAAGCGTTAGGGATAATTGCTGCTAATTTTTATGGTAATCCTTCTACTAAGTTAAAGTTGGTTGGTATAACAGGTACGAATGGTAAAACGACTACTGTAACCTTATTGTATACGCTATTTAGAAAACTAGCATATAAGACAGGTTTAATTTCAACGGTCGAAAATAAAATTGAAGATAAAGTAATTGTCTCTACTCATACTACTCCAGATGCTATTTCAATAAATAAATTATTATTTGAAATGGTAGAAGCGGGTTGTACACATTGCTTTATGGAAGTCAGTTCACATGCTGCTGTTCAAAGACGTATTGCAGGTTTGCATTTTGTAGGTGCTATATTTAGTAACATTACCCACGATCATTTAGATTATCACAAAACCTTTGATGAATATATCAAAGCTAAAAAACTATTTTTTGATGGTTTACCAAATGACTCTTTTGCATTGATTAATGCAGACGATAAGCGTGGTAGAGTGATGATTCAAAACACACGTGCCAAAACGTATACGTATTCATTGCTAACCATGGCCGATTTTAAAGCTAAACTTGTTACAACAAGTATGGAAGGTTTGGAAATGGAAGTCGACGGTTTTCAGGCTTGGTTTCGATTGATAGGTAATTTTAATGCGTACAATTTGCTGGCTGTATATGGTACTGCCGTTTTACTTGGGGAAGATAAAGAAGAAGTGCTCATGCAATTGTCTTCCATCGAACCAACGAATGGACGTTTTGAACAATTTATTTCAGAATCAAAAATATGCATCGTTGTTGACTATGCACATACACCCGATGCATTAAAGAATGTATTAGAAACAATTGCTCAGTTAAAAGAATCGCACAAAGTGATTACAGTTGTTGGTTGTGGTGGAAATAGAGATTCAGCTAAAAGACCTATCATGGCAGATATCGCATGTCAATTTAGTGATCATATCATTTTGACTGCTGATAACCCAAGAGATGAAGAACCCCAGGAGATAATTGATCAAATGGTTAAGGGAATTCGGGTGGTTGATAAGAAAAAAGTCCTGTCTGTTCTAGATAGGAGAGAAGCTATAAAATTCGCTTGTACATTGGCTGTCCCGGGCGATATTATTCTCATTGCGGGAAAAGGTCATGAAACATATCAAGAAATTAAAGGAGTGAAACACGCTTTTGATGATCGATTAATTGTAAAAGAAGTATTGGCAACATTAGGTAAATAATTTATGATAACTACTTTTTTAGAAATCAAACATTTCAATCAGACAACTGTAAAATATTCAGTTGAGCGATTTGTTGTTTTGCTCAGCGATGCAAATCGATTGGATTTGTCTGAGCGTATTGATTTGCTGTATGCAGAAATTGTACATGCATTGCATCAAGCAGAAGTTTCAAATTCAAATCATGAATATAGATTAAATATGCTTGCTGCTTCAAAGCAGTCTAAAGGCCTATTGAATTTAATTCGATTTATAAAAATATATAAAATTGTTCCTGTCTTAGAGGAAGACTACAAAGACTTTGCTGACTTAGTAGATCATATCGAGCAAGCAAGAAGGGATTCAAACAAACGTGCAAACGCTTTTAAAACTTTAGACTAGTCCAATGACTTACGAACTACTAAGTAACCGAACTTTTGAACTTTCTAATAGGATTATGGAACTCTATGCTATTCTGTTAAAGAATAATGAAATGGAGTTATCCGCAAGACTATTAAAATACGGTTTGTCTATTCGCAAGCACTCTGAAACCGCTTGGGCATCAACAAGTCAAATGGATTTTACAGAAGCAATATCTACTGCATCAGAAATGTCTGTGCAAACAAGGTATTGGTTAAAGTTAATTCAAATGAAACATCCACTAAGTGGAGAATGTGATGCATGTGTTGAATTACTAAACAATGTAATTAACATGTTGAATTACATTATTGGCCATAATGAACAATATCATTTTCAACTTCAATATCAGTCGAACTAATGTTATACTACTTATTTGAATATTTGGAAAACCGATATGACTTGCTTGGTGCAGGCGTATTTCAATACATCTCTTTCCGAGCAGGTATGGCGGCATTTGTTTCGTTGTTGATTGCATTGGTTTTTGGTAAAAAAATTATTGGATTTATTCAAAACAAACAAATAGGTGAAAGTATCCGTGACCTTGGACTTGAAGGTCAGATGGAAAAGAAAGGTACGCCTACCATGGGTGGTTTGATGATCATTTTATGCATCGTTATACCAACTTTGTTATTTGCTAAAATTACCAATATATATATCATCCTTTTATTAATTTCTACTATATGGCTCGGTTTTATTGGCTTTATGGATGATTATATTAAAGTATTTAAAAAAAATAAAGAAGGTCTTCAAGGGAAGTTTAAAATTATTGGGCAAGTTACGCTGGGATTGGTTGTTGGCTTAACCTTACTTTATAATTCAAGTGTTGTAGTGAGACAATACATATTACCTGATGGAAGCGTTTCAACCATTCAGAGTTCTGCAGTTTATACAGATGTAGAGTCTAGTTTAACAACCATTCCATTTTTGAAAAATAATGAATTAGATTACGGATCCATTACGTGTATGGTAACCGATAATTGTACACCTGTATTATATGTGTTATTAGTAATCGTAGTAATTACTGCGGTTTCAAATGGTGCAAATATTACAGATGGAATTGATGGCTTGGCAGCAGGAACTTCTGCTATTATTGCTGCAACCTTAAGCATTTTTGCCTATGTATCGGGTAATGCTATTTTTGCCAGTTATTTAAATATCATGTATATTCCATATAGTGGAGAATTGGTAATTTTTGGTGCTGCCTTAATGGGAGCTTGTATTGGTTTCTTATGGTTTAACTCTTACCCAGCCCAAATATTTATGGGTGATACAGGTAGCTTGGCCTTAGGTGGAGTAATTGCTGTTATGGCAATTGCTGTAAGAAAAGAATTATTGCTTCCTGTAATTTGTGGCATTTTCGTAATTGAAAATTTATCCGTTATCATTCAGGTTTCTTATTTTAAATACACCAAGAAAAAGTATGGGGAAGGTCGACGGATTTTCAAAATGTCGCCCTTACATCATCACTATCAAAAATCTGGGTTTCACGAATCTAAAATCGTAACCCGTTTTTGGATTGTAGGAATTCTATTAGCAATTCTTTCGTTAGCTACATTAAAATTAAGATAATTCATGTATAAAAAAGTTGTCATATTAGGTTCAGGTGAAAGTGGTGTAGGCGCTGCTTTGCTTTCAAAGGCAAAGGGCTATGATACATTTGTGTCTGATTCAAATTTGATTGCTGAAAAATATGTGAATGAATTGCTAGCAGCAGATATCCCGTTTGAACAGGGATTGCATACGGAGGATCAGATTTTGTCTGCTAACCTTATTATAAAAAGTCCAGGTATTCCTGAAAAAGCTCCTATAATGAAATTAATTCGTGCCAAAGGTATTGAAGTAATTTCTGAAATAGAATTTGCTTATAGACATATTGTTGGGGCTTGTAAAATTGTTGCAATAACAGGAAGTAATGGTAAAACAACTACTACCTTATTAACGCATCACATTCTTACAACGCTAGGTTTTTCAGTTGGTTTAGGTGGCAATATTGGTACGAGCTTCGCTAGACAAATCATTGAAGAAGAAAAAGAAATTTATGTATTGGAGTTAAGTAGTTTTCAATTGGATGATATGTCTACTTTTAAAGCACATGTTGCAGTGTTGTTAAATATCACTCCAGATCACTTGGACCGTTACGAGTACAAATTTGAAAATTACGTTGCTTCTAAATTTAAAATATTTCAAAATCTTACCCCTTCTGATTTTTATATTACCTATTCTGAAGATGCAGTAATAGAGAAAACAAAAAGTGAATACACGATTGATGCACGTTATCAACCTGTATCATTAACGCAATTGCATAGCACAGGTGCGTATTCAGATGGGAAGACAATTCAAGTGCATGGTTTAGACGATACAATTATTTCATGTAACGTGGATACATTCCCAATTTCAGGAAAGCACAATCAGTTGAATGTGATGGCTGCTATGAATGCATCTATTGCAATTGGTGCCGATCCTACAAAAGCATTTGAAGCGATAAAAAGTTTTAGAAATGCACCGCATCGCTTAGAGTTTGTTGCTTCTATTTATGGGGTAAAATATGTAAATGACTCAAAGGCAACCAACGTAGATTCTGTTTGGTATGCCTTAGATAGCATGCAAACACCTGTAGTATTAATTATGGGTGGAGTGGATAAAGGAAATGATTACGCACAGATTACGTCTTTAGTAAAAGATAAGGTTCATACAATTGTTGCTTTAGGAGTTGATAACTCAAAAGTGATTTCTGGATTTGCTCCTCTACAAATAGAAATAAAAGAAGCCACATCGATGGTTGAAGCAATTCGCATCGCACACGATTCGGCAAAAAAAGGTGATACCATTCTACTTTCTCCTGCTTGTGCAAGTTTTGACTTGTTTAAGAATTATGAAGATCGTGGAAATCAGTTTAGGAAATTAGTAGTTGAACTAGCAGGTTAATAAAAATATATGTTGAATAAAGTAACATATTGGTTAAAGGAGAATTTGAAAGGAGATCCATTCATTTGGGCTATTATTATGTTTCTCTCATTAATTAGTGTCGCTGTTGTTTATAGCGCATCGAGTTCACTTGCTTTTCAAAAAAAGGATGGCGATACCTTGTATTATTTAATCAAACATGGCGGTTTGATTATTGGCAGTTTAATTTTAGTGTGGTTAGCTCATAAAGTAGATTATAAATACTATTCTCGTTTGAGTCGTTTTGCATTAATTATTTCTGTACCTATTCTTGTGTTTACTTTTATAATGGGGGGGGAATTAAATGGTGCAAGTCGTTGGTTGGTTATCCCAATTATCAATCAATCTTTTCAGCCATCCGATTTAGCCAAACTGGCATTGATAGCGAACTTGGCAAGTATGCTTGCTAAGCGTCAAGCAAATATTGAGAACTTTAAAGAATCTTTTATTCCCATTGTATTGTGGTGCGGATTGATTTGTGGACTTATTGCCTTGTCCAACTTATCTACTGCTTTAATTTTATTTTCAACGTGTTTGTTGTTGATGTTTATTGGTCGTGTGCCACTCAAGTATTTAGTTATGCTTGTTTTAGTGGGAGCTATATTTGGTACAATTGCTTTAAAAGTTGGTCAACGTCTGGAAACTGCTATTAGTCGTATTGAACATTTCTTCGATGATTCAGGTGAAGTACCTTATCAAGCAGAGCAAGCATTCATTGCAATATGGAATGGTGGATTATTTGGTAGAGGTCCGGGAAATAGTGATTTGAAATATTTCTTACCACAATCATCTTCTGATTTTATTTATGCCATTATTATTGAAGAGTATGGTTTAATTGGCGGCTTGTTTGTATTATTTCTGTATTTAGCTTTGCTATATCGAGGTATGAAAACAGTTGTAAATAGTGAGCGCGCATATGGCGGCTTGCTTTCAGCTGGTTTGGCATTTAGTCTTGTTGGACAAGCAATGATAAATATGGGCGTAGCAGTAGGACTTGGTCCGATTACGGGTCAACCTTTGCCTTTATTAAGTATGGGTGGAACTTCCTTATTATTTACGGGATTGTCTTTAGGAATTATATTAAGTGTAAGCAGAGGAGATATTTCAGAATCTACTAATTCATCCGAACCGAAGTATGCAACATCGTAATCCATATCGAGTAATCATTAGCGGCGGCGGTACTGGCGGACATATTTATCCAGCAGTAGCGATTGCAAATGAAATCAAAGCGCGTTTTCCAGATGCGGATATTTTATTTGTAGGCGCTAAAGGTCGTATGGAAATGCAAAAAGTGCCAGCTGCTGGTTATAAGATTGAAGGCTTATGGATTAGTGGTATTCAACGTAAACTTACAATCGACAACCTTGCGTTTCCACTTAAAGTAATAATGAGTTTTTGGAATGCGCGTAAAATAATTAAATCGTTTAAACCGGATATTGCAATCGGAGTTGGCGGTTATGCAAGCTGGCCATTATTGCAAGCTGCAAATGCGTTAGGCATACCGACCTTAATTCAAGAGCAAAACTCTTACGCAGGTATTGCTAATAAAGCCTTGTCTAAAAAAGTAAAAGCAATCTGTGTTGCCTATGATCGCATGGAGCGTTTTTTTCCAGGGGATAAAATTATATATACTGGAAATCCAGTTCGTAAAAATATCGTGGATTTTAAATTTTATGGTTTGGGAGCACACGAATTCTTTGGTTTAAAACGAGGAGTACCTACCATATTTGTAATGGGTGGAAGTTTGGGGGCACGTACCATAAATATTTCCATAGAACGCCATTTGGAAGAGTTAAAGAATGCAGGTGTACAAGTGTTATGGCAAACAGGCAAATCCTATTACGAAGAATTGAAAAAATACAATTCGGATACCATTAAAGTAACCGATTTTATTGCAGATATGAATAAGGCCTATGCCATGGCAGATGTTATCGTTTCTAGGGCGGGTGCTTTGTCTATTTCAGAATTATCCATTGTTGGTAAACCATGTATTTTAGTGCCTTCGCCAAATGTTGCAGAAGATCATCAAACGAAGAATGCGAAAGCGCTTTCAGAAAAATCTGCTGCATGGATGGTAAAGGATATGGATGCTCCACAAGAATTAGTACAAAAAGCATTAGAATTGTTGAAAGATAAAGCTTCTCAAGAGCTATTAATTAAAAATATAAAAGGTTTTGCAAAACCGAATGCAACGGAGAAAATTGTAGATACGGTTGTTGAAATCATGAATGAATTAAAAAAGTGAATTTAAAAAGTATACATAGCGTCTATTTAATTGGTATCGGTGGTATCGGTATGAGTGCTTTGGCCAGATGGTTCAAGCAAAATAACTATGCCGTCGGAGGCTATGATAAAACTTCTTCTGATTTAACTAAAGCCTTGGAAGCTGAAGGTATGTGGATTCACTATTCTGATAATGTGGATGAAATTCCAGCGGAGTTTAAGAGCAAGGATTCATCTTTAATCATATTCACGCCTGCAATTCCTAAAGAACAAAGTGAATTGAATTTCTTTAGAGATCAATCGTATCAATTATATAAACGCTCTCAAGTTTTGGGTTTCTTAACCAAAGAAATCAAAACGATAGGTATTGCTGGTACGCATGGTAAAACCACAACCTCATCCATGGCTGCGCATATCATGAATGAATCGGGTATGCCATGCAGTGCATTTTTGGGAGGCATTACTCAAAATTACAATACCAATGTATTAATTGGAAATCATGCGAATGGTTCAGGATGGGTTGTTGCGGAAGCGGATGAATACGATCGTTCGTTCTTGCAATTAAGTCCGGATATAGCGGTGATTAACAATATGGATCCAGACCATTTAGATATTTATGAGAACGAACAAGCATTTTATGATTCGTTTAATGAATATGTAAAACGTTTGAAACCAAACGGTATTCTTATAAGAAGAGTAGACGTAGATATTCAAGTGCCTGCTCAGGCATCTAAATCCGTAACTTTCGGAGAGGCTATTGAAGCGGATTATCGCATTCAAAACGTTGTTGTTGAAGATGGAGGTGTAAGCTTTAGTATCGATCACGATTTCAGTCGCTGGAATAATATACGCATTGAGATGCCGGGTATGCACAATGTGATGAATGCTACTGCTGCATTCTTAGCTGCACATTTTGCTGGTGTATCGATTGATTCTATTCGGGCTAGCTTATCAACATTTGGTGGAGTTAAAAGAAGATTTGAATACATCTATAAGAATGAAAATCTCGTATATGTAGATGATTACGCCCATCATCCTACAGAATTGGAAGCGTTGTTGAAGGCTGTACGAATGGTGTTTCCAGGGAAGAAGGTTGCAACTATTTTTCAGCCACATTTGTATACACGCACGCGTGATTTTATGAATGAGTTTGCTCAAAGCCTTGCATTGACAGACGAATTGTTGTTGATGGATATTTATCCAGCACGAGAATTACCTATTGAGGGGATTACTTCAGAAGCATTGTTGGAATTAATTCCTTCTAAAAATAAAAAAGTAGTTACGAAAGATTCACTACTTCATGAATTAGAAAAATTGAATTATGATGTTGTCGTAACAGCGGGCGCTGGAGATATCGATCGTTTTATTCAACCCATAAAAATGCTTTGTGAAAATAAGTATGGCAAAGGAAAGTAATATAAAGTCGACTTGGAAGATAGGACCTCCTTTTTGGAACACACTAACGTTTGTTGCTATGGGTGTTTTTATGTTCTTTTTGATCAGCTTTGTAGAGAACCAACAGGCCAATAGAGTTGTGAAGTCTACCTTGGTAAAGATCAATTATGAAGCCGATAACTACTTTGTAGATGAAGCGGATATTGTTCGGACCTTAACGTTAAATGATGCCGATCAAATTGTGGGTAAAAAATATAGAGATATTGATTTGAAAAATCTAGAATTACGATTGGAAAGCATTAAATTTGTGGAAGATGCGCAAATAAGTGCAGATCACAAGGGAACCTTAATGGTTGAAATAGTACAAAGCAAACCAATTGCTAGAATTGTTAATCAAAATGGACCGCATGCTTACATTGGAAGCAATGCTACAGCGCTGTCGACTTCAGATAAATTTACTTCTCGTGTTTTAATCATTGACGGACCATTTGCGTCCAGGTTGATGAAAGAAAATTATTTACTTGCCGATTCTGTTGGTAGTAATTATTTTAAACTTATTCAATACATCGATCAACATGATTATTGGAAAAAGATGATTTCTCAAATCACCTTGCAAGCAAATGGTAATGTAATCATGCAGCCGCAAATTGGTGATTATGTTATTCAATTTGGTAAGCCAATAGAAATAGAAAATAAGTTTATAAAAATAGATATGTTTTATAAAGATATACTTCCAATGAAAGGTTGGGATGCATATAAGACAGTGAATGTATCTTTTGATAATCAAATAGTTTGTGAATAATTTTTGAGCCCATGCAAAACGAAAACAATCATACAAACTCTAATTCAACCGACAAAATTGTTGTTGGCTTAGATATTGGAACTACCAAAATTTGTGCAATTGTTGGTAGAAAGAATGAGTACGGAAAATTAGAAATACTTGGAATTGGCAAAGCAGTTTCTGAAGGTGTTATTCGTGGCATGGTTACGAATATTAACCTAACGGTAACAGCCATTGAAAAAGCAATCAAAGAAGCATCCGATCAATCAGGTATTGATATTGGAGTTGTAAATGTTGGTATTGCTGGTCAGCATATAAAAAGTTCGATGCATCATCATGGATTTAATCGTCCAAATGGTGACGAAGAGATTTCTGTAGACGATATCAATCGTTTATCTGCAGATATGTATCGTACGGTAATGCCTTTTGGGAATGAAATTATTCATGTTATGCCGCAAATTTATTCGGTAGACTACGAAGAAAATATTAAAGATCCAGTAGGTATGACAGGCGTGCGTTTGGAAGCAGACTTTCATGTCATTACGGCCAATACAAATGCTATAAAAAATATCAATCGTTGTGTTCAGAAAGGTGAACTTACGATTGACAATCTAATACTTGAGCCTATCGCATCTAGTATGTCGGTATTAAGTGAAGAAGAAAAAGAAGCGGGTGTATGTTTGGTTGATATCGGTGGGGGTACAACAGATATCGCTATCTTCTATGACAACATCATTCGTCATACAGCAGTTATTCCATTTGGTGGTGATATCATCACATCCGATATTAAATCGGGTTGTAATATCATGCACAAGCAAGCAGAAGAATTGAAACTTAAGTTTGGTTCTGCACTTGCAAGTGAAGCACGTTCAAATGATATTATTACTGTAAAAGGTTTACGCGATAGACCAGCAAAAGAGATCTCTGCTAAAAATTTAGCATCCATTATTCAATGTAGAATGGAAGAGATTTTGGAATTGGTACATACCGAAATTATCTGTTCAGGTTACGAAGATCGTTTAGCTGGCGGTATCGTAATTACAGGTGGTGGCGCTCAGTTACAAAACTTAAAACAATTGTTTGAGTTGATGACCGGGCAACATACACGCATTGGTTTTCCGAATGAGCATCTTGGGAAAAGTAAAACAGAATTGGTGAAGAGTCCATTGTATGCAACAGCAGTAGGTTTAGTATTGGCAGGTTTTTGGTCTATTGATCAACGTGCAAATAAATATTCCGATTCTACAGAAAAAATTGTAACTTCAGATAATAAGAATCAGAAGGTTCAAGAAAAAAGTTATAAAAACGATTCGAAATCATTATTTGGTTTCAATCTTAAAAAAGCCAGCGATAGACTTAAAGGTTTATTGATGGATGATATTGACGATAAACAAGATTATTAATAAATCATTTTTACTAAACTTCGTGTCCTATGTATAAGTTTGATTTGCCGAGTCATCACAAATCCATCATCAAAGTAATTGGTGTTGGGGGCGGCGGAAGTAACGCCGTAAATCATATGTATAGCCAAGGTATTAAAGATGTTGAATTCATCGTATGTAATACAGATGTACAAGCTTTAAATGGTAGCCCAATACCCAATAAATTACAAATTGGTATTGGTTTAACAGATGGGCTTGGTGCAGGCGCAAATCCTGAAAGAGGAAAGAATGCAGCACTTGAAAGCAGAGAAGAAATTAGAGAGTTGTTAAGCAACAATACTAAAATGGTATTTATCACTGCCGGTATGGGTGGTGGTACGGGTACAGGTGCAGCACCAGTCATTGCAAGACTTGCAAAGGAAATGGATATTGTAACCGTAGGTATTGTAACAGCTCCATTTGGATTTGAAGGCAAAAAGAAAATTTTGCAAGCAGAAAAAGGTATCGAAGAATTAAGATCCTATTGCGACACAGTTCTTGTTATTTTGAACGATCGTTTAAGAGATATATATGGCAATCTTTCTATAAGAGAAGCTTTTGCAAAGGCTGATAATATTTTATCTACCGCTGCTAAAAGTATTGCAGAAATTATTACTGTTGAAAGCGATGTAAACGTCGATTTTGAAGATGTTAAAACAGTAATGAAAGATTCTGGTGCTGCTGTAATGGGCTCTGGTATTGCTAGTGGCGAGGGTAGAGGTACACGCGCAGTAGAAGAAGCATTGTCTTCTCCATTATTGAACAATACGGATATTACAGGAGCGAAAAAGATTTTGTTATCTATTATGTATGGTCCAGATGCAGAGTTGAGCATGGATGAATTATCTGAAATTACAGATTACATCGAAGCTCGAGCTGGTATTGAACAAGAAACAATTTGGGGACAAGGTTTGGATGTAGACCTGGGTGATAGTATCCGTGTAACGGTTATTGCAACAGGTTTTCAACCAAATAAAGTTTCAGGCACACCTAAAATAGATAAAGACGAAAAAAAATTCTATGATTTAGAATCTGCAAAACAAATTACAATATTTGATGCAATAGATGATAAAAAAGGAAAAGATACACGAATAGAAATGAGAGACGATGCGTCTACTCAACAGACATTTGAAGCATCTACTTCTAACGAAGAAACAATAACGAACGTTCCTGTTGAAACTACAGACGTTACGAATTCTTACACGTTTGAATTTTCAAAACCTCAAAATGGGAATTTTGAAAATAATGTAGAAGATACCAATTCTGCAGAGGATACTGAATATGTGTATGATGTTCAAAAAGTAAATGCGGAACCAGATCCAGTACCTAGTGCTGAAAGTCGTATTGCTGAAGAACAACGTAAGAAATTGGTGCAACAATCGGAAGAAAGAATCAAACGTTTGAAAAGCTTAAATAGCAATCCAAATATTCCGCATGAGCAATTTAAAGACATGCTGGATAGACCAGCTTTTGAGCGAAAAAATGTAAATCTTAAAGACTATCCGCATTCATCCGATAGAAATATTTCGAGATTTAATTTAAATGACGATAATGAGATTTTAGGAAACAATAAGTTTTTACATGATAATGTAGACTAAAAAATATCATTGAAGATAGATTAGAAACCTTGAGTAATAAATACTCAAGGTTTCTTTTTTATAGATTTTTTTGCAGGGTTTTCCTCTTCAGTTTTTTTAACTTCGTCTTTATATAAGAATAAAGGTTTGAACTCACTATCACTAAAGCATAGCCAAACTTTTTCGATATCTACTTCGGTGAATACTTTATCGTAACAATAATATTGTAGATGGGTTGTACCAGGTGCAACTTGATATTTGCACGCATACTCGCCTGTTGTTGCAGTTGTTAAGAAATTATAAAATAACGTTCCATCCTTTAATAAGATGTAGATTTTAAAATCATTCCATTCTATAGGCTCGGCTAATTCATTATTCACAAGGGCTACGCGCATTGCTGAATATAAAGTTCCGTCATTTTTTTTACTTTGATTGATTGAATTTGGGTATACGCCAATCGTAAATTTAATAGTATTGGTTGTGTTTGAAAATACACCCAAATAGTAATCTGCCGTTTGGGCAATGACAGTGTTATGAAACAATATCATGCATAAAAATAAAATGGGAATTAGGAATCGTTTTTTCATTGGATTAAAAGGATAAAAGATCTTTGGCTTGAATTGCAATCAACCCTTTCACAAAGGCATCATTTATTTCTCCGTCTACAAATGTTTGTTCCACCCGTGTTATTCGAGGTTTTGACGCAAGTACATGCATTCCCAAGTAGTTTAAGATGTCCGTCAAATGACTTAATGCCAAGCTGCCTCCCATATTCCCAGAAGAGATGCCGAGTAAAGCAGCTTTTTTATTTTTGAAACTTGCTGGGTAATCTAAGCCATCAATAAATGCTTTTAGTACACCAGGGAAAGAACCATTATATTCTGGTACAACAAAGATGAATTTTTCAGCATCTGCTATTGTTTTCTTTATTCCATTAAACGATTCATCTTTCCCTTGATTGTGGTATAATGCAGAAAAAAGATAACTTTCGGGCAATGTATTTAAGTCGATTAATGTACATTCAACAGCTTCTGCTTGAAGTAATTTTATGTAATATTCAGCTATTTTTAAGGAATATGAGTTTGGTCTATTGGTACAGGCAATTACACAGATCATGATACTTCAACTTTTCTTTAGATTGTTGTGTTTATTTGTTCAAGTTAATTAAAAAAAGTAAATTTAGCATTACTGCTTGGTTATCAACGGATATAATTATGAAAATTTTATTGATTGAAGACGAAAAAGAATTGAGACAATCTATTATAACCTATTTGTCTCATGAAGGATACGTCTGTGAAGTTGCAAGAGATTTTCCTGAAGGCCAAGAGAAAATAAATACCTATGCTTATGATTGTTTTATCATAGACTTAATGATGCCTGGTGGCAATGGGCTAGATTTGGTAAAAGAAATTAAGGCTAAAAATATTAAAGGAGGTATCATTATTATTTCTGCTAAAAATACTTTAGACGATCGTATTGTTGGATTAGATTTAGGTTCGGATGATTATTTGACAAAACCATTTCATCTTGCAGAATTGAATGCTCGTTTAAAATCAATCGTTCGCAGAAGACAATTTGATGGTAATACAGATATCGTATTTAATGAGATTCGATTGATTCCTGAAAATCACGAGGTATTTGTAAACGATAATCGTGTTACTTTAACGGGTAAAGAATTTGACTTATTGTTGTTTTTTATATCAAATAAAGGACGTGTTTTACCTAAAGATTCAATAGCTGAACACATATGGGGCGATCATATGGACCAAAGTAACTCCTTTGATTTTATTTATACGCACATTAAAAACATGCGACGTAAACTTGTAGATGCGGGGTGTAAAGATTACTTAACTACCGTTTATGGAATTGGTTATAAATTTCATGCAGAATGAAACTTACAGTTAAAAGTTCCATCTATTATTTAGTATATACTCTATTTATTTTTACAATAGGGACAATTTTATTTTATTTTTTAATAAGGAATGTATTGTTTAATGCAATAGATGAAGCGCTCTCACAAGAGAAAAATCAAGTTGTTCAGAATTTAAAATACGAAAAAGATTTTAAAGAAATTCATAACAATGATTTTATCAATATTATTCGGGTAGGTGTAGAAAGTGAAGTGTACGAAAAATTTTATACCACTACGATCTATAATTCAAGTAAAGGAAAGAATATTGAATACCGAGAACTGAAAAGTGTTTATAAAAATGGAGATGATTTGTATGAGATTAGCATACGACAACCACTGACAGAAGCTGAATCCCTTATTAAATCAATACTTCCGATTGAAGTAATTTTGTTTTTAGGGTTAATTGTTGGTGTTCTTTTAATTAACAGATTTATTTCAGATAAAATTTGGCAACCATTTTATTTTTTAATGGATCGTCTTAAAAACTATGATTTAGTTAATGTTAAAATAATACCGTATCAAAAATATACGGTAGATGAGTTTAATGAACTAAGTGAAATTGTTGAAAAAATGACTACGCGAATTTACCAAGATTTTAACAGTCAAAAGGAATTCAATGAAAACTCTTCACATGAATTACAAACACCCTTAGCTATCATTCGAAATAAATTAGAATTGTTAATTCAATCTAAGAATTTAAAAGACGAAGAGATGGCTTTAATTGGTTCTGTTTTTCATACGATAAATAGATTAACTCAATTAAATAAAGGCTTAATATTACTTTCTAAAATTGAAAACAATCAATACAGCGAATTGTCTCGGATTAATATTGGCCAATTGATTGAGACACTATTAGTAAATTTTGAAGAATTAATTGATGAACGTAATATTACTATTCAGCTAGAAATTTTAAAAGTAGTAATTATTCCAGCAAATCAAATATTGATTGAAACCTTATTGTATAATTTAATATCAAATGCTATTAAGCATAATATTGAAGATGGTGGTACGATTAGTATAACAGTATCTAAAAATATTTTAGAAATATCCAATACGGGAAATGAGTTACCCGTAGCATCAGAAAGAATGTTTGAACGATTTTTGAAAAATTCTAGTTCCGAACTTTCTGTTGGTTTGGGATTATCTATTGTGAAAAAAATATGCGACTTATATAAATTTAGGGTTACATATACCTGCGTATATAAAATTCATACGATACGAATAGAATTTACAGGCGTGAAATAAATAATTTTTTTCATGAAATATAGGTTTGTTCTTTTCGAACCAGCACTTGCTACAAGCTATTAGTTTATATTATTTCGTTTTTAACGATGCGTATCTTTTTCGAATACAATACTACAATAACTTTCATAACGGGAGGGGGCAATCATAAAAGCTTCTACAGCAGCCTTAACTTTACAGCCAGGTTCATTGGTATGCATGCAATTGTGAAATTTGCAAGTACCCATTAATTTCCTCATCTCTGGAAAATAATGTGAAAGAACTTGATCCTCTATTTCAAACAATCCTAATTCTTTTATGCCAGGGGTGTCAATGACTTTTGAATCGGCATTTAAATCATACATTTCTGCAAAGGTTGTCGTGTGTTTTCCTTTTTGTGAGTGCCCCGAAATGATATCTGTTTTCAATGCCAGCTGAGGAAAAATTTTATTAACCAAAGTAGATTTGCCCACTCCAGAGTGACCAGAGATTACAGATGTTTTGCCATATAGCAATGGCATCAGTTCATCCAAGCCATTTTCTTTTTCCATAGAAGTTAATATACATGTGTAGCCTAGCGGTGTATAGACATCCTTTAAGTATAAATACTCTTCCATCAATTCCTCGTTGTATAAATCGGATTTATTAAATACAATTACAGCAGGGATCCGAAACGCTTCACACGAAATTAAAAAACGGTCGATAAAACCGATGGATGTTTTGGGTTGTTTTAGAGTAACTAATAAAATACTTTGATCAATGTTGCATGCAATCAAATGTCCAAAGGCTGTTTTGTGCGAAGATCTTCGAATGATGTAATTTGTGCGTGGAGCTATTGCATGTATAAGCGCTTCCGTAGGAGTTAATGGGTCAATATTCATTTCTACGAAATCACCCACCGACAAAGGATTTGTAACCTTTAAACCTAAGTTTTTAAATTTGCCTCTTAAGCGTGCATTATAAAAGCTGCCGTCTTCTGCTTTAACAGTATACCATGAACCTGTTGATTTGTATATGATACCTTTCATTGTGCAGCCTGGTTCAAAGTAGATTCTAGATTTTTCATAATACATTCTGTTGCTCCACAAGATTGAAGCATGGTGCTTTTTAAACCTTTTTTTATTGATTCCTTCAACTCTGTGGAATTATAAATTCGATTAAATTCGTTCGTAAATGATTCTGTAGAAACAATGCTTTTAGCAAAACCTAATTTTATAAGCCAAGTAGCTTCTGGAAATTTTTTAATATTCGGTCCAAAAAATATAGGTGAACCAAATACAGCAGGTTCTAATATATTGTGTAGGCCACTCCCAAAAGCTCCACCAACGTAGGCATAATCTGCATAGGCATATATCGATGATAACATACCAATATTGTCAATGATTAATACATCTGCGTTCAATGCTTGTTGCGTATTAAAGGAAGAAAAACGAATGCATGTTTTAGAAATCTTCGAAATGATCTCATCTATTTCATTTGAATGGATTTCGTGCGGAGCAAAAATAATTTTTAATTCTCTTTCAAAGGTATTTATGAACGGAATTAAAATATCCATGTCTGCAGCCCAACCACTCCCAATGACTAACACTGGTTTGTTTTGTTTGAATTGCTCCACCTCTGGAATAGTGAATGTACTAATAGCAGTTTGTTGTACTCGGTCAAAGCGCGTATCTCCAGAGACAGTCCAATTGGCAAACCCAATTTTTTTCAATAATTCTCCTGAATTGTAATCTTGTAAAAAGAAGTGTGTAAATGCATGTAACCGTTTGCGCATAAAGCCACCGCCCATTCGAAAGAAAAATAAGTTTTTTCTAAATACACCAGAGATGAGATACAAGGGTATTTTTTTTGCTGCAATAGCATCTAATAGATTCAACCAAAATTCATACTTAACAATAAAGACAATACTAGGAGAGAGTTCATGTATAAAACGCTGAGCTTCTTTTTTTGTATCGGATGGTAGATATATTACAAGATCTGCAAATGAATAATTTTTGCGTACTTCAAAACCGGATGGAGAAAAGAAACTTATAACAATTTTATATTCTGGGTATGAACGCTTGAACGATTCAATTACAGGTTTTGCTTGTTCAAATTCTCCAAGAGAAGCGCAATGAAAAAGTGCAATAGATGCTGGCGTATTTTTTTTGAAAGAATCGATTTTTCCAAAGGTATCTTTTCTTCCATCAGAAATAAAGGCAGCTTTTTTGTTTCCACCTAGTTTTGCAAGTGAAATCAGTCCATTATAGAAGTGAATCGATAAATCGTATATAAATTTCATAATTACTGCAAGGTACGAAATTGTATGTTTGATAAGCATCTAAGTGTTTTGTATTTTGCAACGATTTTTAATGAATAAATGACTTATGAAAATACAATCAACGGAAATATCTGTTAAAAATGCCATCACAACTACTGTGCTAGTCGCTGCATTGGGTTATTTTGTAGATGTCTATGATTTGGTACTCTTTTTAATTATTGGGGTGAAAAGTATCAAAGGAATTGGGTTCACAGAAAATATCATTGAAGAATTTCAAACACTCTTGGATATTCAAATGATCGGAATGCTTATTGGCGGAGTCTTTTGGGGGATTTTAGGTGATAAAAAAGGACGTTTATCGGTATTGTTTGGTTCCATTATACTGTATTCTGTAGCAAACATTGCAAACGGATTTGTAGATCTATTACATGATAAAGACCAAGCGTTTATGGCCTATGGTATTTTACGATTCATTGCAGGTTTTGGATTGGCAGGTGAGTTAGGAGCGGGGATTACTTTGGTAAGCGAAGTAATGAGCAAAGAGAAGCGTGGCTACGGCACCATGATTGTTGCTTCGGTTGGTGTAATAGGTGCTATTGTTGCAGCATTGGTTGGTAAATTCTGGACATGGCAAACAGCTTATTTTATTGGTGGAGCATTGGGCTTATCATTGTTATTGCTTCGTATTGGAGTTTTTGAATCAGGGATGTTCGAAAAATCGAAACGTGCCGATGTTGCGCATGGTAATTTCTTTGATTTATTTAAAAATAAGAAAATTGCTTTAAAGTATATTTACTGTATTATTATTGGTTCTCCAATTTGGTTTGTAATAGGTATTTTGATTGGGCGTGCTCCTGAATTCGCAAATGAAATGGGAATTGTGGGAACGTCAGGATTAGAACGAGAATACAGCATTATGTTTTGTTATACGGGCTTGGTATTTGGTGACATCGCAAGTGGCATGTTATCGCAACTATTAAAAAGTCGAAAAAAAGCATTTTACATCTTTTATGTTTTTTGCATAAGCTTGATTCTGATTTATACAAATCTCTCTAATGCAACTGCTACTACCTATTATATCATGATTACGCTGTTGGGCTTCTCCGCTGGTTTCTGGGCAATGTTTGTAACGGTTGCATCCGAACAGTTTGGCACAAATTTACGCTCAACTACTGCTACTACTGCACCAAATTTTGTGCGGGGTTCTTTGGTAATTATTGCATTGTTGTTTGATTATTTGCGCAGTACAGATGGTAAATTTTTGCAGTTAGGTTCCTTAACTTCTGCAGCAATTGCTGTTACAGTGCTGTTATTTACTATCTCTTTTTGGGCGGTATATCGCTTGCCTGAAACGTTTGGAAAAGATTTGGATTATGTGGAGGAATAGTTTCTAGATACTAGTTTCCAGACACTAGCTTCTAGTTTCCAGACAAATGAATGTTTACATGAAGTGCTTTTTTGAACCACATACTGTATTTTAAAAAAAATATACTAGACTACGAATATTATTTAAATTAACAGGCGTAGCTAATTGCTTATATGCAATCAGCTACGCCTGTTAATTATGAACAAACGATTATTGATTTTTAAATGCTTTAACTCCTGCGAACGTAGCTACTTTTCCTAATTCATGTTCAATTCGCATCAGTTGATTGAATTTTTCTACCCGCTCTCCGCGACATCCACTGCCAGTTTTTAAGTGGCCAGCACTAATGCCGACTGTTAAATCTGCTATAAAACTATCTACGGTTTCACCACTTCTATGAGAAACAAAACAATTATATGCATTTTTGTATGCGAGTTCAACTGTTTCTAAGGTTTCTGAAACAGTGCCTATTTGATTCAGTTTAATCAATATTGAATTTGCAACCCCCTTATCAATACCTTTTTCTAATATTTTTTTATTTGTGCAAAACAAATCGTCACCAACGATTTCAGTTTTTTTACCAAGAATATCTGTTAGATTTTTCCAGCCATCCCAGTCATTTTCGGCTAATCCATCTTCTAACAAAACGATTGGATATTGGTTTATCCAGCTTTCCCAAAGTTTTATCATGTCATCGCTTGAAACTAATTTCTGAGTACTTTTGAAAAATTTATATTTCCCATCTTCCCACATTTCACTTGTGGCAGGGTCAAGGCAGATGCTTACATCTTTGCCGGGAGTATATCCTGCTTTCGTTATGGCTTCTAAAATCAATTCAACAGCTTCTTCATTTGATTTTAAATTTGGAGCAAAGCCACCTTCATCACCTACACCTGTACTTAGTCCTTTTCCTTTTATCACAGATTTTAATGTATGGAAAACTTCTTCTCCCA
>NZ_CALMGQ010000087.1:2500-75298 GCF_937863595.1 uncultured Cytophaga sp. | reverse complement strand
AATGGTACTGCAGTCAAATGTGGGAGAGTAGGTCGCCGCCAACCTATTATTAAAAACCCTTATCCTAACAGATAAGGGTTTTTTGCTTTTATAGTAATTCAGTTGCGAGGGGCTAGTTGCTAGGTTCTAGACCATGGAAAAATTACAAAAAATATTATGGGTTATTTTACCCAATATTGTTATTTTTATAATGACTAATATTGAATTCTTAAACGCCTCCATGAATCACCCCCTCACCGTGGTCTGTGGCTCACAGGCCACCAATGTATGGTAGAGCAAGATTGTCAATGGTAAAGAGAAAAGGTTTAAGAGCGAATAAAGGCGAAGATAGTGAATGAGTAGTCATGGCCTATGACCACAGGCCATGGTAGTGAATACGATACATTTAATTCAGAGATAAACAAAAAAGACAAAAATTGAAACGAGTGATGAACTACATAGTATTCCTTATAAGCATTTTGTGCTTGCAGGAAAGTTATGGAGTTACAAGTAGCCTCACCGTGGACTGTAGCTCACAGACCACCAATATATCCTTACTCTCTGCACCAACTACTTTAAGTAGCTACCCCGCATTAAAATCAAACATTACTACAAGCAGTTCATTGCTGCAATCAGTTGAAGGAACAACAACCTTACAGAGTAAATTGCAAGCAAGTGGCGGCTATATAATGAGCAAACTCAATGGAGAGCGTGCTGCAGTATTAGTGGATTATGCCAAATTTTTTAAAGCAAATACAGGTAAAGAGAATGCATTTAAGAACGACAACTATGCCTTTGATGCCTGGTGGATAGGGGCAAAAAGCTCTGCTGGCACAACTACAGAGTTAACGGATGCAGATATGTCTCCGGGCTTAGTTGGTGTAGATGGCGGCTCAAAAGAATTGTTGTACGCTAAAAAAGTAATTGCACCAGCCAATACCCTAGACATGATTATTCATGCAAATGGTAGCAGCTATAAATTTGAAATAAACGGTAGTTATATAGAAGGCGACCATCGTGTACTTGCAGGTTGGTTAAAGAGCAAAGGCTATAATACACAAACCATACGTTTACTCTCTTGCAGCGAACTTAGCTCTGCACAAAATCTCTGTAATAAATTAAACCAAGCTATAATTGCTACAGATGGGTATGTATGTATCTACAGCGATGGTGGTTTATCAGTTGTGCCAAGAAACGGCAATGGCGATACCAAGTGGTATTCACTAAAACCTGGAAACATACGTAATGAAATGGCGAGCCCGCGTGCGCCGGACGAAAATGCTACGGATTTTGTGCAGATGGGTACAATCCCCAAAATTGCCTCAGCAAGTAAACCAATTGTTGCTGATCCATTTAATGCTAATGGAACATTAAAAGCAAACGTTAGATATAATACAGGGCAATTTGCAAATCATCTAGGTGAAACGGATAAACTAGGTAGAATTATCTCAATGAAAACAGATAATTTACAAATGACAAACGAAGCAAAGCGATTGAGAGATGATCCAAATTCAATGGGTAAAGAACCTGGTGATCATGTTGGTCACTTGATTGAAGATCGGTTTGGAGGGTCTCCGAAATTAGATAACATTATTTCACAACTGGCTAGAGTTAATTTAAGTTCGTTTAAGATTATTGAGAAAGCGATTGACCCCCCAATCAATTCTGGCTTACAACCTGTAACGGTAAGTATTGAGATTAAGGTAATCTATACCAGTAATGATTTAAGACCTTCAAGCTTTGTCGTTAAATATGCAATAGATGATAATGAAGAAATTACATCTCCTGATATATTGAATGATTAATTATTATATTTTAAATAAATATGGAAGACATAATCTTAAAAAGATATTTTATCAATATAATTAAAAATTGTCTTGAATATATTGGAAACAATGTAGAAGATATTAGTATCATGTTTGTTTATATATCATTTGAAGTAAATCCATACTTTAATGTTTATTTTAGTAATGGAATTAAAACAGTAAAAAAAAATAAATTAAATGAAATTTCTAAAACTTATATAGATACTTCACGTGAAGCTCAATCAAACTTAAGCGATATTTGTCTCGATGAATTGTTTGAATTGCGAAATGAAAAAAAAATAAATAATACTTATAATCTTCCAGTACAAATAAAAATTACACATTCCATAGATACTAAGGCCTCTTCTTTTGAAATATCTTATACAGATCAAATTCTTGACAAAACAAATACTCTTAATGTTGATTTGGCTGAAAAATGGTTTGCTGAATTGGGTGGCGAATTACTCCCACATTCTTTGTATCGGATGAAACAATTATTTGGTGATGATTTTTTAGAAAAGAAATAATCTCCCTCACCGTAGCCTCCCTCACCGTGGTCTGTGGCTCACAGACCACTATGTATGATAGAGAAAAATAGTTCACTTTAAAGAGCAAAGGTTTAAGAGCGAAAAAAGGCGAAGTGACGTTTGGGTGGTAAATGGCTAATGATGAACTGTGTGTCACAGGTCATGGTAAAAGAATAAAAACAAGCCCAGTTGATGATGGAGGACATTTAATAGGAACACAATTTGGAGGTACTGGCGATCAAATAAATTATGTACCCATGCCTGTTAGTGTAAATAGAGCTGGAGGAAATGATAATTGGTATGCAATGGAACAAGCTTGGGCAGACTATTTATCAAATCGAGGAACTTCAACTAAAATAAAAGATTTAGTAATTACTGTAAATTATTCAGGCGGTTCAAAAAAACCAACAACTTTTGACGTTACTTGGAAACAGTTTAATACTGAAACAGGTGATTATGATAGAAATTCAAAGCGGATAAATAATTATTAATTATGAATATAGATGTTAATAAAATATTAGAAATTTCTAATAGGCAGTTGATAGAAGTAATGAATAATGAATCAGATGAAGCTCGTATTATATATGAAACGAATTGGCATTATGGCTCTATCGGCTTTTTTATTGCTCCAGCTAGCAGTCCTGAAACAGGCAAAAGTTTTATTGATATTTATTATGAAAATGGCACAAAACCTCCGAAAGTGGAATATGGATCAATGCTTGTTAATAAAACTTGTTTTATTTTGAATTATGGAATTGGAGAAAATTATCCTGAATTATTAGATTTTTTCAAAGAAGGGTATTTAACTAAAACATATAATCAAATAGATATTGTTATTGAAGATAAAAAATTTGTATCCTATACAACTGTTTGGAATCAAAGAGTTATAGATAAATTTTACGCCGATCGCTATTATTCTCAACCCTATCGTGCCAACTATAATGGAAAATTTAAACCCTGGTATTTAGAGACGGGAAACTTTACGGAATTGCCGACTGAAGAAACAACGATCCCAGATGATGTTATTATTGATTCTTTGCCATCGTTAACCAAATACTTGAAATGCATTACAATAAGTAATAAGAAAAAATGGGACTGTACGTTTTTAACGTTTCAGATTTCTGGGTTTTCTTCTATATACAGTCTTATACGAGAAGAGTATGTGTATCTCGATAATCAACATTCAGATATAGATAAGCCGCATGCATTTATACATGAAATTAAATTCAGTACAGAAGATTTCAAAAAAATATTTACTGGATTTAAAAAAGCAAATTTATGGGATGCCTATACCATCGAATTTCAATTAAAAGCAGATGGTTCATTTGAGTATTATGTGTTAGATGGCTATAAAAAATGGGTTAATGGTCGAGATGTAAATCCGAAGTCGGTTGAAGAATTTGAAAAGGAAATGGCTGATACATTAACAGAAGATTTAAACGCAAGCGAAGAACCTATCACTTCAGATTATCTGTTACAAAACATCTATGGTTGCGTTTCTGCAAACGTTCCCGACGACTTTGAAAGTATAGAGGCAGTAATTACCCGCAGTTTTGTTGGAGATACACAACAACTTTCAGGTAGTTATTCTTATAAACCAAATGGTTTGTTGAGCAACTCAAAATTAGTTGAACCAGGCGAACAGATTTACCCGATCAACGTTACCGTTCGTTTATTGGATGAGTTTTATTCAGAACAATCTAAAGACTGGCGTAAAGCAGTATTGACATTTAAAAGTGACGGTACATGTGACGTAAAAATAGGGAAGTAGAATATGACTTTTTTACCGTGGCCACCTCACCGTGGGATGTGTGTTACAGGTAAGGGTGAGAAAACCAAACGCATTTAGATTTAAACAAATACGACATCACAAAATTTTACCGCTTAGTTCTACCATGTTGGCCTTGGTATTGACCTTGACGATGCCCTCTTGTATTTTTATGATTATTGAAATATTGACTTTTACTGAGCATGTTTTCAAGCTTGATAATTACATACAACTCATGCGTTCCTTTACTGTAACTTTTTAATGGATTCAATGTAATGTCATAGCTGTATCCTATAAATATATTAGGAATATTTGCGCCTATAATTGCAACGACAGCATCACTACTCCGATAAGAAAGACCTGCAGTAAAATGTTGTGCAATGGTAGCCTTCACATTTAAATCGATTTGATACGGTGCTGCAAAAACTTTCCGAACCAATGTTGATGGCTCAATACTTAGGTTGTCATTAATCACAAATTCATATCCTGCAGATAAAAAATAAACGCGACTCACTGGATTATAATTGCGATCAGCAATATCAAATAAATTCACAGGAGTTTGAAACATGTTTTGCATAGACAAACCAACAAAATAATGATCGTTGTACAAATAGGCACCAGCACTTGCGTCTGGAACAAATTTGGAAATTGCAGCGGTAGTAATAACGGGATCATTCGGTTGGTCAAAATGCAACTTTGAAGGGTCAAAGCTAAATTGATAAAAGCTTGCCGAAAGACCAAAAGAAAACCAAGTGTCACTTGCTTTGCTTAGCTGAAAGTGTCGTGCTGCAGAAAAGCTTAAACCTGTTCTTCTACTCGGACCTGCTACTTCATTGAAAAAGTTAACACCAATCCCGACAAACTTGCCTGTGTAAGCATGGGCAGAAATTGATTGGGTTACAGGCGCATCTTTGATGCCAAGCCACTGTCTTCTTACTGTAGCTACAACGGGAATCATTTCATCAGATCCCGCTACTGCTGGGTTTATAATAAATTGATTGAACATGTACTGACTATATAAAGGCCCTTGTTGCGCTTGTATACACAAGCTAACACTGAATAGAAAAAGAACGAGAACAACTTGTTTCATAATTGAATATATTATCTAATAACCGTGAGTGTTCCGCTGAATGGCACATCATCATCGGATTTTAAATTAACCTCGTAATAATAGGTACCACTGGAAACGTTGTTGCCTTTGAAGGTTCCATCCCAAGGCGTAGCATATCCTGCAGAGGAGAATATCGTTTCTCCCCATTGATTGATCACTTTCACTTTTATATCGGGGTACAATTCTGAATCCCGAATTACCCAAACATCATTTGTATTGTCCCCATTAGGAGAAAATGCATTTGGAATAGTTACAACATTGATACATGCTTTTGGATTTGTCGGCACCGTTACCGTTGCTGTAAAAGGACAGGTGTGTGAATCTGTAACAGTAATGGTATAGTTATTCCCTAACAAATCAAATAAGTCTTTTGAAATAGTTCCATTAGACCAAGAATAGGAATATGGAGGAGAAGCGCCACTGTTAAACAACACAACACTTCCATCGTTATTGTCTTTACACGAAACCTCACTCACAGAAAAACCGAACGTAAGATTTTCAGGCTGTTTAATTTCCCCAGTAACTAGCGCAGTACACCCGTTTACATCATCGATCAATACGTTATAAACACCTGCATGTACCTTAGAAATATCCTGCGTTTTTTGACCACTTGTCCATAAGTATGTATAAGGAGGCAGACCACCTGTCACAGAAAGATTGATGCTAGCATTTGAACTATCGTAACACGTAGCATCTGTAATAGCTAGATTTGTTACCAATAAAAAAGATTCCTTAACCTGCATGGTATCATAATACTCGCATTGAAAAAAATCTTTAATTAATAAATAATACGTGCCTACTGGAATATTCGTCAGATCCTCATCTGTTTGCCCCAATACAATTTCAGGAGTAGACCATTTAAATGTATATGGTATCACGCCACCACTAACGGCTAAATCAATAACTCCATCCTTAAAACCGTAACACTTTACATCTGTAATACTTTCAACAGCAGTGATGGGGTCTGGTTGAGTTACTTTAATGGAAGTATTCAAACTACACCCATTCACATCTTTAATATGTACCGTGTGAAAGCCCGCTTTTAGTTCGTATACATCTTGAAGCGTAGTGCCATCCTCCCATACGTAAGAATAATATGGGGAACCTCCAAATGCAGTGAGGTCAATGGACCCATCACTTCCACCATAGCAAGACACATTTTTAACTTCAAAAGAAGATTGTAATTTTGTAGGTTGACCAACCACTCTACTATGAGTTGCTGTACACCCTTTGGAATCTTCTACAGTAACAGAATAGGTAGAAGCTAATAGACCTTCTACATTTGACGAGGACTCTCCATTACTCCATTGATAGGAATACGTTGGATTTCCACCTGTTACAATCAACGCAATCTTTCCTTCAGGCTCTTGAAAGCAACGCAGATTGGTTACTTCCGAAGTGATTGTGAGCGGTTCAGGTTGTGAAATGGTTACAAAGTAATTCGCAAAGCAACCTGTTTGATCTGTTATTTTTACAAAGAATGTACCTGCAGGAAGGTTTGGATGAAGTGCTGTTTTTAAACCATCGAACCATTCTATTGAATATGTTACATTGTTCGGAATATTAACGAGTACCGTTGCTGAGCCGCTACTTTCATTATTGCATTTGGCTGGCTCTTTGGTAAACCCAACCGTAAAGCTGCATGGTACATAAGCCGCGAGGCTTGTAATGCAAAATGATAACAGAACAAATACAAAAAGAATTAGGTGCTTCATGTTTTTTTGTATTTATTTTAAAATAGTTAAAGGACCTGTAAAAGATGCAGACCCGTCGCCTCTGTTAAAAATATAATAGTACGTTGCAGGTGGTAATAAATTACCATTGTGTTTCCCATCCCATGGATCTAGATATGGAGACGCAGAATATAGTTGTTGTCCCCATTGATTAAAAACTTGCATGCTGTTGTTCGGATACAGTTTAATGTTTCGCAAAACCCATTTATCATTCACACCATCACCATTTGGTGAAAAGGCATCTGGTATAAATAAACAATCTCCATTTCCACCAGCAATAGTCGCATCTTCTGTTGTCGTACAATTACTCTTGTCTGTCACAGTTACAGTATAGAGTCCAGCAGAAAGATTTATTATGGATGAAGTAGGCGAACCGTTCGACCAGATATAGGAGAATGGAGGTGTTCCATTAGTTACAGTTGCATGTAATTCTCCATCTTGTTGTTCTGCACACGAAATGTCTTTTATTGCAACATTCGCACTCATTTTTTTAGGAGAAACGATAACAGCTTTATTTAGTATAGTACAGTTTTTTGAATCCTTAACCGTAACCGTATACACGCCAGCAGTAAGATTGTTCGCCACATCACCCATACTTCCGTTAGACCAACTTATATTATAGGGAGCTGTACCACCTGTTGCTACAACTTTAGCATTGCCATCAGAACCATTGAAACAGTTCAAATCTTTTTTTGCCACAGTACTTTCTAAAATAAACTGAGGTGCTGTTATTTCAATGTAGTTGTCTGCAGTGCAATTGTTTTTATCATTAACAGCTAATGCGTAAATGCCAGCGGGTAATCCTGTCAATAGATTGGATGTATTACTTAATTCTAAATCCGCATTTTTCCAAGCGTATTTATAAGGCAAGGTGCCTCCAGATACATTAGCTAATACACTCCCATCTTTACCGCCTAAACACGCAACATCACTTAATAAAGAAAGAGCAATCTCCAACTTTTGAGGTTCTAGAAGAGATGCATTTAAATTCCTTATACATCCATTCGCATCTTTTATACTTAATGAATAGGGGCCTCCAGAAAGTAATCGTATATCTTTATCTGTTTGTCCATTTGTCCATTGATAAAAATAAGGTTGCACACCACCACTTACATCAGCAGAAATAGAACCATCAAATTTTCCAAAACATGTAGGATTCACTGCATTCAGTATTGTTGCTTTTATATCGGGTGGTTGTGAAATTAATATAGAATCGGATTGTTCGCAACCGTTACCATCAGTTAATCTAACAACGTGCTTTCCAGCGGCTAGTCCTGTTGTGGCAGACGATGCTTGTCCATTACTCCATTGATAGGCATAGCTCGGTGTGCCGCCCGTTGCAGCAACTGATGCAGTTCCCGACAGGTCGTTATAGCAAAGCAGATTGGTTGCAGAAATAGATGTACGAATAGGGTCTGGTTGTGTAATGAGTGCATCCGCATGCACACGACAGTCATTAATATCTGTAGCAATCACATATTGCCTTCCAGCTGGAGCCGAAGACAAATCTTTTGTAGTAAGTCCTGTAGACCATTTATATTTCACAGGCTCCGTAACACCTGTTACATCAAATGTTGCAGATCCGGTAGAAGAACCAAAGCAGTTTGCATTTGTAGCTAACAGATTAATCTGTAATTTTCTAGGGATGAGTCGAAAAGGGTCTGTAATAAATTGCTCAGAAAAACCTTCTAGTTCCCATGTTCTATTCACATAATCGGGCAAGTCAAAGCCTGCGACCTTAAGAGCAGGTGGCTTTACAAGAGGGCCGATCTCTAAACTAAAACCAGGCAATGTCAATTCAAAACAAATTTCAACTCCAATATTAAAACAGGTTCTTGGAATGATGTCAAAATCTGGGAATACGATACCAAACGTAAATGCTTCAAAAACGAGTTCCACATCAACACGATCGTATGTTCTGTTTGTAAATTTATTTGTTGAAATAGCATAGCTAGCATGAATGTCCATTTGAGACATATTGCAAGGATATTGAATATTTAAATCTGCTCCCAAGGGCACGTCAATTATGGAATCTCTGCCTTCTGAAATAGACCCCGTTGTTGTATTCTTATAGGAATAGCCAACGATTACGGGCGTTCTTAATTTAAGATTAACGGTAGGATGAAAAGTGAATTTTTGCGACTGCGATACAGGCAAATTCAAATTCATTGTAAATAAGGTCCAGTTCAATTCAATGAAACGACGTGTGCCACCTAAGTCTTTAATGCCTGCAGGTGGAATTTTAAAACCAGAACTAAGTATAGCGAAAAAAGTACCAATTGGTGGTGGTGCAAAACTAAGCAATTGAATAATATCAAGGCTGGGAATTAAATACGGATCACTGCCTGTTGCTATCAGATCTTTTCCTGATAAACTTGCTGTAGTAACTACGTTTGGAATTTTAACCGAACCACTTAACGGAGAACTTGGAGGAAGCGAAGCACCGCCACCACCCGAAGGCATGGAGCCGTTGCATACAGGTGGAATATCCAAACAGGGATAAACAAACTCATCTTTATTTACTTTAAGGATTACCCAATTAAAATCTACTAATGGACTTGGAATAGCGCCACCAGCAAAATCTGGGGGAAATATCTTTACACTGAAACAATCAAAAAGACATACATCAATACCTACTTGCATATCAAACATAATGGGCATATCCAATGCTATTTCACCAGTTGCAGGATATGCAGTAGTCAATTCATAATCATCCTTCACGACATAGTCGGTCTTCATAATTATGGTTTCACCAGCATTAAACGTAGAGTCTTCTGGCAGTGTAAGAGTTGTTTTAATTGGATACTTAACACCAATCCCACCACCTTCAAAGCCACTAACTTTAAATGCTAAAGGACCAAGACCAAATGCGAACCTACCCCAAATACCTACCCCGAATTTAAGTTTAGCAACTGTTAAAATAGAACCTGGACGCGTATCAAAAGAAAAATCACTGCCTACGCGATCGAAGAAATTTGTAGTTCTATTTAATTGAAATCCTTCCCCTGGGCCCCACATGGATTGCAATGAGTCAGTTTCAAATACCACATCATGCTCTACTATTTTAGTTTGCGCGTGAGCATGAATGCTAAATACAATTATGAATGTTAGAAAAGCAATACCAGAGCAGAGTTTGCTTAAGAGTTCTTTTTTTAACATGTTCATTTTTTAAACAATAACGTAAACATACTTTCTCGTATCGGTACAACTAATTGTGAGGAGAACATATCTGGGAAGTTGGCCATAATAATATCCGTGTCGTTATAGGTACCTGTTACAAGCATCATTCGTTGCATTTTTATATCACTTACAACAAACGTCAGATAGTAAAGGACTCCCTCCCAAGTAGGAGTGACGATTTTTTCAGTCTTTATTAAAATCAAATTTTGTGTACTAAAATATTCTTTAGTCAAACTTAAGTTAAACGCAATGGGATTTCTATCTTTTGCAATAAAAGATGTAATAGAGCTTGATGTAGCTTTATGTAACAGACCATTGAATAAATAAGTGGTGTCAAAATGTTGAGGTGCTTGAATACTCGTTCCATTATCTGGAAATGTAAAACGTTCAGATTTCAAATATTGATTTGAATTCTGAGCATGCACATATGCGGCAGTAAGGATCAAAATGACAAGGCACAAAAGTTTATTCATTACTTAGGCATTTTTAAAAGCTTACAATAAAACCGATCCATATCTGTTGTTAACATCAAGATGTAAGAGCCAGGGGGAAGTGCATCAAGAATTATATTTTGTGAAGTAGTTAGAATATCAGTTTTCAATAACAGAATCCCATTCACGTCGTACACATAAGCTGTTACAGGATCTACATAGGATTCCATTTCAATAGTAACAGAATTTTCAAATGGATTTGGATAACAAATAAAAGTCGATTTTTTCAAGCCTTGAGTTATAGATAACGCATTTACAAAAATTGTTACCGGAGCAGAGATAGAAATACACCCAGACAAATCTTCTACCTGGACGGTATAATCTCCGCTTTGTTCTGCAACGATAATGCGTGTATCTGCACTTGGCAACGCACTGTTATTTAAAAACCATTGATATGTTAAGCCTGCGGAAGCATTAAGAACGTTATTGTCACCTACTGTTATTACTGGGGGAGGAATGCAAACATGAATGATATTTGAAAAGGATGCACACCCATCTGCACGTAGCACTTTTATTTTATAATCGCCTGTTGCATTCACAAGATAATTTTGGCTTGTGGCATCAGAAATGGCTACATTATTTACATACCATTGATAAAAAGTTCCCGGCGTTGAATTCAATACATTCCCATTTGCTTCTATATGAGGAACAGGAATACAAACAACAACAGGATCTGCTTGCACGCTACAACCATTGGGGTCTGAAACTTGTATAGAGTATTGACCATTTTCTGTAACTTTATAAATTTGATTTATTGCTCCAACAATAGCCGATCCATTTTTGAACCATTGATATGTAAGAAAAGACGCGGTAGAAATAAATTCTTTATCTACTGTAATAACGGGTTTTAAAACAGGCTTTACATTTACACTAATTCCAGAAGAAGTATTGGTACATTTTTCATTGATTGAAACAACTACATTGTAAATTCCAGATGCAGTAACAATATAATCCGAGTTATTTCCACCGGTAGGAATGGCTACATTGTTTTTTCTCCATTGATATAAGAATACGGGATTGGCAACGGCTGATAAAATAACTTGTCCACCAGTACAAAATTCCAAAGGACTTGAATTTGTTATCGTATTTGGCGGAACAGAATAAACTTGAATTTTTTGTACTGCGGATGTATCCGAGCAACCTATAGAATTATATACCCGTACATTATAGTCGCCACTTGTTTTAATTATCTCCACACGATTTATCATTGATGTTATGGATACATTATTTCGAAACCATTCATAAGCTAGGCCTGTACCAGGAGTTGCATTTAAACGCACAGAATCGCCTGTGCAGAAGGTTAGATTCCCTGTCACCTGTAGATTCGCTAAAGGAACCGCAAAAGATGAAAGTGTAAAAACGGAGGACGTGTCTTTACATTGATTTATGTCAGAGATAATTACACGGTACGTACCCGATTGTTTTCCATAATAGGTAGAAGATTGAGCGGCAGGTATAGTTGTTCCATTTCGTTGCCATATAAATGTATAGTTGCCTGGAGAAGCATGGATACCTACAGAGTCATTTGCGCAGAAAGAGCTATTTCCTGTCTGGGTTGCAACGGCTACTGGTTGTGGGTATATTGTTACATCAAGTGTTGAGGAAACTCTGCTGCAATTTATAGCATTCGTAACTTTTATCTTATATAAGCCACTTTCAGTAGGAGTGAATACATTCGTATTTGCAATGGGCAACAAAGTCCCGTTTTTAAACCATTCAATTGTATTGATAGAAGCGTTAGCAGATGTGCTCAATGTAGGCAATTGATAGGAACAGGAAATTAAGTTGCCACTATTGGTAAGTGGCGCATTTGGTGCAGAGTTTACACCGATGGTATCTTGGAGAGAATACGTGCCACAACCAAGTTTATTTTTCACAAATACTTTATAGAAACCCGTAGAGGATGCTTTGTAACTTGAAAGAGTATCTGCAGCTAGAAGGACATCATCTTTGTACCATTGGTAGAAAGATGATGGAGTTACAGACGCTTGCATTTCAAGACTGTCGTCTTGACAAATAATAAATTTCCCAGCGGGTGCAATTATCGATACAGGGATGGGTACAGATACAACAGCTAATGTTCGCGATGTATCTACACATCCTTTATTATTTGTTAGAACAACACGATACGCACCAGAAGATTTAGCAGTAAAATTCGATTTTGTTTCTGTTGCAATAGCAGCATTAGATAGTTGCCATTGATAGGTATTTCCAAATCGCGCAGTAATTGTAACACCAGCAGTATCACAAAACGTTAACTTCCCTAGAATACTAATGGTTGTGTCTGGCAACGGGTTTATAGTAATAAAAACACCGGGAGAATATTTTACACATGCAATGGCAGGATTGTTTGAGCGAACAATAATTCTATACAAGGCAGAATCTGTTGCATAAAAATTTGATGTCGTAGCACCAGCAATATCAACACCATTTTTCTGCCATTGATAATTCAACCCCGTTCCCGTTACAGCTTTCAATAGTATGGAATCTCTTTTACAAGTAGTAGTTGTGGTTGGCTTTTGAATGGTTGATTGAAAATATGGGCAGGGATCTATACGTGCTACAAAAGAATTCAGTCCTAAACTGCCATTGATGGCGACCGAACTATCTACGCGCATGATGGTATTAAAATAACCAGTAAAAAATACTTGGGAAGAATCGTATGCAACAATATCATTTCCTGAATCTAATTTACCATCTGCATATACCTGCAACCATTGCGGTGTACCATCTTGTTTGTATTTCGCAACATATAATGAAAGACCAGCCTTTGCAGTTATACTTTTATTTCCTGTCGAAAGAACTGCGCCAGAGGATGATTTTTTTCCAAAGACACCGGTAGTATATACGTTTCCATCTATATCGCCAGATACACCTAAAACGGCCGCTGCCGAATCTGCAGCAGGCACGGTAAGGATTTTAACCCAATCCATGACACCAGCTGTATCATATCGTGCTACATAACCACCATAATTTGCAATCGTTTTTACTGTATCACCACCAATTACATTTTTGTTTTTAAACCCACCGCCTAAAAGTATATGTTTTTGATCTTTTTCAAGTTCTATAGAATTTACATTGGCAAGACTTTCTTTTTTAAGCCAAAGCAAGGCTCCGTTAGTGTTGAATTTTGAAATGAAAACACCCGATGTTCCTGCAGGGAATTTTATTGTTTCTTGTTGAACAATAACGGTGTCAATAATATTTCCCGTTAAAAATATATTTCCATCAGTATCCTGCCAAAGATCTTTGCCTTCAGCTTTAGATACAGCATTTTTCCCTTTAGAAGATTTAATCCACAGATAATTTCCTGAAGCATTCAACTTCAATACATAAAGCGCGTAGGTTGTTGATGAAATCGTATCTGCGTCATTTAAGGAAATAACGGAACCTTTATATTTACCCGTTAGTACCATGCTGCCATCTGTAGCAGCTGAAATAGATGAAGCCGTAATTTCGCTGGATGCGTTGCGCGTAAAATTTGATTTCACCCAAATGAAATTTCCATTTAAATCAAAGGCCGCAATGAACACGTCGCTTAAAGAAGCGGTATTGGTAATCGTTGTATTTCCAAAAGTAAGTGAGCCTTTATAATGACCCGTAACAATAACGGTGGACAATGATGTTGAAACACTTTTTACTTCGAACAAGGAATTGTTTTCGTTCCCAATTATTTGTTTCGACCAAAGTAATTTTCCTAAAGCATTATATTTTACTAAATATCCATCAAAGCGCGCTATAGGAAGTGGCAAGGTTGTTGGCGTTCCACATGAAGGGTTGTGTAACGTGTCATTTTGAATATTCAAATCACAGGTGAAAATGCCTGTTCCATAAACATTCCCTGAACCATCACGAGCGATAGAGGAACCCAACGAAATGCTTTGAGTGCTTCCGTTGCTTACCCATTGTGCCTTACCGATGTTTGCAAAACCAATTAAAAGTACAAAAGCTAAAAATAATATTTTTTTCATGATTGTTTATTGTAAAATAACCTCGTTGCCAATGTTGTTTTTCTGAGTCATAATATCCAGCATGGAACCAGAATAAAACAAGGTTTTGCCATCTGCACTAATAAAGTATAAAGGGTTGCTAACGTCTTTTATTTTCTTTTCAAACGTACAGGTTAAGGTATAGCGGGCAGTTTTGAATAACTCTGTGGTTAGGCTGTCGTTCTTACTGGAAGGCCCAGTTATGTCTGCCTTAGAAATATCATTTATTTTTGAAAAATGTTTCGAGTCGTATGTATAGTGTGTTGCCGCTCCATTACTAGGATTTTCGCTAGAACTTCGAAGTACGTTAATGGATTTATTAAGCGATTCTATATTTTTAAAAGAGTATGTTGCACCAATAATGTAGGAAGTTGTATCACATACCGTTTTGTAGTTTGAAATACCATCAACTGCCTCAAGGGTTTGTTGCAGCGCATCAAATTTAACCTTCATCTGCAAAAGAGGATTGGGAGCGGACAGATTGGTTTTTAATTTCGAAGTTGAATCATTAAAAGAGCGATTAAAATCGCGACTCATTGTAAATAGTGGCTTTATTTGCGAAAGGTCCATTAAAAAGGAGTAGGTTCCAGAACCATCATTTTTTAGAACAATATTCTCTTTAATTTCAAAACAAGAAAAAAGGGCACCTAAAATTATGCAATAGCCAACAAGCCAAGTTAGACGTTTAGTCATTAGATTTTATTTATTATAATTAATTAACACGTCGAGGATATGCTATTGTACATGATGCGTCAAATTATTACTACAGCCAAATATTCAATTCTATAAAACAAATGATAAAAATCATTTTAACATACTTATTTTCACGTACGTAAATGTAGGTGTTTTCCATAAAAAATCCATAAATATTGAAAAAATCCTCTTTAAGTAAAAAAAATGCAATTTTTTTGTGTAATAAATTCTTTTTGTTTTCGAGCTTTCAAACGACTTTCAAATAAAAATTCTTACTTTTTATTGAAATAACTGCATTTTTTAATAAAATATTATTGGATGCTGAAAGGTTTCAAACAACTTTTTCATAGTAATTATAGTATATTAATACAGAAGTAATTTTCATCATTTTCATTTTTACAGCTATATGGAACAAGTAAAAGAATTTATAACGCAACTTTTTGGCACAGAATCTTGGCCTGCTAGATGGTTTTGCGGTCAATGGAGCGATTTTCATGGTTGGCTTTATATTTCATCGAGTATCGCAATTTGGGCTGCCTATTTCGCAATTCCACTCATATTAATATGCCTATTGTATAAGCGTAAAGATTCAATACCTTTTCAGAGAGTATTTGGGCTATTTATTTTATTCATTTTAAGTTGCGGATCAACACACCTAATTGATGCTATTATTTTTTGGCACCCCATTTATCGGATTAGTGCGCTTGCTCTTTTTTTTACATCAATCATATCATGGATCACCGTAATTGCTTTGTTTAAAGTTATACCGGAAGCGTTAACATTAAAATCCCCGAATCAATTAGATGCAATTGTTACGGAACGGACAAAACAATTAGCGGTTGCTAATGATAATCTCACCCGTCTTAACAAAGACATGGATAATTTTATTTATTCTGCATCGCATGATTTAAAGTCGCCACTAAATAACATAGAGGGGCTAATGAATTTATTAAAAACAGAAATAAATAACGATAGCAATAAGGAAGATATTAATGATTTAATAGATCGAATATATGCATCTACAACAAAAGCAAAAACCACAATAGTAAGTTTAACGGATATCGTGAAATTACAATCCAATCCTTACCAGGATATTGAAGAAGTGGAAATCCGAGAAATAATAAAAGAAATTTTATTTGAAAACGAAATACTCGTTAGAGAAAATAAAGCGATTATAATATTTACTTTAAATATTGAAAGGATAGCGTATAGTAAGCAAGCGCTAAAAAGTATTTTGTACAATTTAATAATCAATGCTATAAAATATAGATCACCTGATCGCGACCCTATGATTGAAGTACATTCCAACTACAACGCATTCACAAAACGAAATGAAATTAAAGTCAAAGATAATGGATTGGGTATAGACTTGAATCTGTACAGAGACAAAATATTTAATCTATTCAAACGATTTCATGAACATATTGAAGGGTCCGGAATTGGATTGTATATTATTCATAAATTAATTGAAAGCAAAGGAGGTAAAATAGAGGTGGAAAGCACCGTAAATGCAGGCTCGACGTTTAAAGTTATCTTTTAATAATTAACATCAATTTAGATATGCGCAAATTAGTGTTAAAATTACAAGAGCGGAATTAATTTAAAAATGACATTAAAAAAAAGCCTTACATATTCTGTAAGGCTTTTAATTCGTTTGAAATAGTATTAATTAAATTGATTTTTATAGTTTGCTTTAGTCTTACGTCCTTGAACATTTGCAGAAGATGATGTATTGGATGGAGCAATTACATAATCTCTTTTTACAGTTTTATTTGTTCGTTGAGATCTTAAGGAAATCTCCTGCCCAGTTAAATTTTGGTGCATATCAACACTCTTAGCAGCTAATCTTTTATTTGCGTGCTTATAATTGTTTATAGAAACTTGCGGATCATTGCTGTTATTTTGAGCAAAAGCAACACTTAAACCTAATAAGGTAACCACTACGAAAACCATTATATTTTTCATATCTGTATAGTTTTATAACGAACTATACAAGTATACGTTTTATTATAAGTATTGGGAATACCGTTATTTCCTTAGTGATTTAACAGTATTTAAACATTAAAATATCCGTTAAAACACTTAGATTATGTTCAAGTCCATCGCCTTTTTAATCAGTTCGGCTGAATTGTGGACTTGCATTTTCTTCATAAGGTTTATACGATGCGTTTCGACTGTCCGAACGCTAATATGAAGCTTATCTGCTATTAATTTTGTGCTAAGGCCCATTGAAACTTCTTTCAAAATCTCTTTTTCACGTTTTGTTAATGAGTCACTTAGTTGAGAGCCTTTAATAATATCCGGGTTTGCAAGTCCATTTAAAATTATGGAGTAAATATCCGGTGAAAAATATTTTTGACCTATGCTTACAGCCTTTACCGCTTTAATAATTTCTTCGTGATCTGTATTTTTAAGTAAATAGGAAAGCGCCCCTGCTTGAACACTTTTTAATACATATTCAGGATTATCATGCATGGATAACATGATAAATTTAACGGTATGATTATATTGTTTTACTTCACTTATAACTTCAATGCCTGTTTTTTTAGGCATCGTTATATCTAGCAATACAATCTCAGGATTTAGTGTATCAATGAGTTTAATAAGCTCTTCGCCATCAGCTGCCTCACCAACAACCTCAAACTCCTCTATAGATTGCAACAGAGCCTTAATGCCATCTCTAATTAGTACATGGTCATCCGCTATTACAATTTGTATCTTTTTCATAACAACTATTCATTAAAAAGTTAAAGGTACGCAAATTGTTATAGACGTGCCATCACTATTTGATTCTATTTGAAATTTGCCATCAATTAATTTGGCACGCTCACTCATATTTCCAAGCCCTTTCCCCGTATTTTTTTTATTTATGTCAAAACCAACACCATCATCCTCAATAGACATTATTAATTCATCTTCTGTTTCTTCTACATAAATATCAATGCGTGTCATATTTGAATATTTTACCGCATTATTTATTGCTTCTTGTGCAATACGATACAAACTTATTGTAATGTCAAATTTATTTTTTGCAATGGATTTGTATGGGTATGAGATATAGCTTAATTGTATCGGTAATTGATATAATTTACCAGAGTAATCTACTAAGGATTTTAATCCAGCTTCAAGTCCAAAATCAATCAATACTGCAGGCATAACATTGTTCGAAATCCTTCTTAATTCACTGATCGTATCGTCAATAATTTTCTGAATATCTTTTTTACTTTGGGTATCTTCTTTAAGCAATCCTATACGAAGTCTTATTGCAGTTAACATTTGGCCTAATCCGTCGTGAAGCTCTCTGGCTAGTCGCTCTCGTTCTTTTTCTTGACCTTCTATTAATGCACTTGTTTTCTGCTTGGTTAGCACTTTTTCTTTTTGCTTACCAGTTACTATATCCGCTCTCATCTTTAATAATGCGCTGCCTAGCGTGTCTTCGGGGCTCAGTGTTTTATATTCAGAAGTATAATCGCCCTGGCCTATTGCGTTGGCAAAAGAAGCGGTAGCAGAAATACGTTGTTGTAAATTTATAATTGCATCTTCAATCTTTCCAATCTCATCTTTTGAAAAATTTTGTTTTCTAAAAGGCTGATTGAATTTCCCTATTGAAATAGTATCAATAAGCCGGGTTAAATTTTCAATGGGATTAATAATTCTTTTAACAAGTATGAGCGTAACAATCATTAATGCAACAGAAATGAGCAATGCAATACCTATCATATAATTTCGAATTGTATTGACGGTGGCCATGGCTTCCTCTAAATCGATTTCAGAAATCAATAACCATTGAATTCCTGCATAACCAATTTCGCTTTGCACACTAATTACATCAACCCCTCTGTAATCTTTAATCAATTTGCTCTCGGAATATATATCGCCTTTGTTTGGGTTTAAGGTTGCGTCGGTTTTTACTAAGATACTATTGGGTCTAGTATTTTGTAAGAAGCGCGATTTACTACGCATATAATAATCAGTACCCACCAAATAAGACTCCCCTGTAGAGCCCATTCCAGAGCGTATTTCTAAAATATCTTCCAGATAAGTATGGTCAATAAAATATAAGCCCCAAACGGAAGCATTCTTTAGTTTGAAAACACAAAGTAATTGCGCATGCGCCTCGGCAAACAAATAGGTAATATCAACAAAGAAGATTTCATTATTATGCGATGTGTGAGTACTTCTCAATTCTTTATGAAGTATATGCAATGTTGAATCTGGGAGTATATTGTTGAACGCTTCATGCTGAATAATCTTCCCAAGTGAATCCATAAACACAATGTCTTTATAGGAAGACCGTATCGATGGATTAAATAAGGAATCATTACTATTGATTTTATAGGTATTGTCTAATATGTGCAAATCATGCATGCTATGTAATGCATTCAATTGAAATTCATCGTCGCGCACATCTCTAACAATACCTGATAAAAAATCTTCTATGGATTTTTTCTTAATTACATTTACTGCAACAAGTTGATTGGTGGTTTTCTCAATTATTGTATTTTTAAAAATCAGATACAATATACTGGAAACAGTAAGCAGGGTTACAACCCCAATGAGTAAATAAGAAATAGAAAGTTTTGTAGAAATGGTTAAGGTATTTACAAAACGAAAATGTTTTTTTGATCTCAAAGCTCCAATCTTTTTAATACGTTCCGTTTAAAACTATGCATCTAAAAAATGCATCAACTTTATTAAATATAAATAATAACTATAGATTTATGCACACATTTCCCTTAGATTTTAATTAATAGCCAATCAATTAGGTAGTAAGAGTATTTCATTTAAAAGAAATCGGACTCAATGGACCCTGATAATTAAATAAGGTATTTAAAAAATGGCTTATTTAAATTTTGTAGATTTATGTAATACCGTAAATAAAAAAAAGATTTTATAGTTATGCATCCTGAATATTCTAAACTACAACCCTACTTGGAAACCCTTAGGGTAAAGCCAAACAAGTCAGTTGATTTGAAAGATGATTTTAAAACAGACTATGACGATAAAATCTTAAGTAAAGAAGAAGGGGAAGCCTTGCTTCAAACCGGAATCGATCTTTTGTCAGAGATGCAAGATAAATTGTACGCAAGTGGAAAACATAGTGTATTGATAATTTTGCAAGCCATGGATGCTGCTGGGAAAGATAGTGCCATTAAAAATATTATGACGGGCTTAAATCCCCAAGGCGTTAAAGTTACAAGTTTTAAAGTGCCTAGTAGTAATGAGTTGGCGCACGATTATTTGTGGAGGCATTATATTGCCCTACCTGCAGCGGGAGAAATAGCAATTTTTAACCGCTCGCATTATGAAAATGTATTGGTTACTCGTGTGCATCCAGAGTATATCTTAAATGAGCACATTCCCAATGTGACTAGTGTAAAAGATATTGATCAACAGTTTTGGGACACCCGGTTTAAACAGATAAATAATTTTGAAGAACACATCTCTGATAATGGTACACTCGTTTTAAAGTTCTTCTTACATGTTTCTAAAAAGGAGCAAAAGAAACGGTTTATTGAACGTATTGAGAACGATACAAAGAATTGGAAATTTTCAACAGCAGATTTAAAGGAAAGAAGTTGCTGGAAAGACTATCAAAAAGCTTATGAAGACATGCTTTCAAATACCTCAACAAAATGCGCTCCGTGGTTTGTAGTGCCAGCGGATGATAAATGGTTTACCCGATTGTGCATTGCAGGTGTGATATGCAATGAATTTGAAAAGTTAAACCTTAAATATCCTGTTGTCTCTGATGAACAAAAGGAAAAGCTTGCAACGGCAAAAAAAGAGCTTGATTCAGAATAATACTGTAATAAAAAAGCGGAGGATTGCTCCTCCGCTTTTGCTGTTTGAAAGATTGATTTAAAAATTCTTTTCGAAAAAAATCCCCGTCGAATAGTTCACAAGGATACGGCTAAATATATGATCTGGCAAATTATAGTACACCAAATACTGCGCGTGAATGTTTTTATTAACATAAGATAATCTAATAAACCATGTTGTAACATTTAATTTGGCTACTGTCTCCCTTATCTGAAGAATTAAATAGTATGATTTCATAAAAAAAGCTACATGAATATGTAGCTTTTTTTATTTTCGATATTTGAATGAAATTATTTTGCTGAACTGTATAATGCAGCAACTTTATTCCAGTCAATAACATTCCAGAATGCAGAGATGTAGTCTGGTCTTTTGTTTTGATATTTCAAATAGTAAGCATGTTCCCAAACATCAAGTCCTAAAATTGGAGTGCCTTTTACTTCAGCGATGTCCATTAAAGGGTTGTCTTGATTTGGAGTAGATGTGATTTTTAATTCGCCATTTGCAACAATCAACCAAGCCCAACCAGAGCCAAAACGCGTTGCGCCAGCAGCCGCAAATTGTTCTTTGAATGAATCGAATGATCCAAATGCTTTATCAATCGCAGTTGCTAAATCACCTGATGGTTTTCCACCAGCGTTTGGTGCCATGATTGTCCAGAATAGAGAATGGTTGAAATGGCCACCACCATTATTGCGGATTGCAGGAGTATATTTGCTGATGTTTTTACAAATCTCTTCGATTGTTAATGATTCTGCATCTGTTCCTTTAATTGCGTTATTCAAATTGGTGACATATGCATTGTGATGCTTACCATGGTGAATTTCCATAGTAGCTTGATCGATATTTGGTTCTAATGCGTTGGTTGCATACGGTAATGCAGGTAATTCAAATGCCATAATTGTATATGTGTTTAAAATGGATAAATTGTTCTAATAATATATAAGATAAAATTAATTTCTGAGTTTACGAAAGAAATCGAGTAATAGCTTTTCACTTTCTTCAGAAAAGGCTCCTTGCTTCACAGAGGTTTTTGGGTGCATTTTCAAGTTAGGTATTGAACTATATCCACGTTTGATATCTTTAGCTGCGTAGACGACATTGCTTATTTGAGACCATGTTAAGGCGCCAGCACACATTACACAGGGCTCTAACGTTACGTAAAGCGTGCAATCAATCAGGTATTTACCTCCTAAGAAGTTGGAAGCAGCGGTAATGGCAAGCATTTCTGCATGTGCCGTTACATCCTTTAACAATTCCGTTTGATTGTATGCTCTTGAAATGATTTGATTGTTACACACAACTACTGCACCAACAGGGATTTCTCCTAAATCAAAAGCCTTTTTTGCCTCCTTTAATGCTTCCCGCATAAAATGCTCGTCGCTATGAATGGAAAGCATACTTATTTTTTGTTAGCGCGCTTTTTCTGATCTTCCAAAACTTGTTGCGGACTTACCAATCCTTTGGCAGCAGGCCTTTCAGCAACGGGTATTGCTTTACACGCCTGATTTGTGTTTACGTGAATCGTTTCCATCATTGCACGCGCAATTGGTTGATTGGCAGCTTGGAATGCTTTAGCACAATAGAAATTAAATATCAATAAGTGGTTCGCATTATCAGGAGCTAATTTCTCCGTGTTCACTTCAGCTTCACCAACTGTTTTTGCTAATATTGAAATCAATAAATAGTGGTAGCCCTGTGTATTGTCAAACAAAGAGTTGTATTCGTAGCGAACATAAGGTCTGCCATTGATGGATATAATATCCTCTTGAATAAACATGACCGTATCATAGGATTGGATAATGGTTGAACGGAATACGTCTTTTAGAATTTTTAGATCCAAGCCTCCCCAACGCGATTTACTAATGTTGAGTCCAAAATCAACCGTACGGTCTAAATTCGTAAACATCGAAACGGGCTTTTTGGTTGAAGGGTATTTGCTTGCAACATCTTCATCCGACATTTGCGTATAATCCTTAGGCATAGCCACTGTTATGCCATCAACCATTTTCTGAACTTTCAATTTTGGGCCACTTGCAGACAAGAAAACAAAAGCCAAAGCAACGAATACAATATTTTTCATGTGAATTCAATTAAGTAAGCAAGGTACGAAAATAGCCTTGTCGGAGGTAATTTGAAGGATATAAAAATATGCTTATTTATCCTCTGGCATCCTTTATGTTTAAAATAACTCTTAAATGGCTGTAAATAAGCAGCTTTTTTTAGTTATTGAAGTTCGTCTGGTAAAAAAGGTTCATTCTTTAAAATTAAATAATCACGGAAATTTTATAAAAAACGACTAAATTGTAAGCCTGTTTAAAATACTAAATTAAGAGAAGCTATGTTACGTTCTCAAACGTGTGGTGAATTAAGAATATCGGATGTAAATAAAGAGGTAACTCTTTGTGGTTGGGTTGCACGTGTACGCGATAAGGGCGGCATGATTTGGGTTGATTTGCGCGATCGCTACGGCATGACACAATTAATGCTTGAAGAAGGAAAATCTTCTTCCGAATTGTTAGAAACATCTCGTACGCTTGGTCGTGAATTTGTGATTAAAGCTACAGGTGTTGTTATCGAACGCTTAGCAAAAAATCCTAAAATGGCAACGGGTGATGTTGAAGTTAAAATTTCTGCACTTACCATTTTAAACGAATCCAAAACACCTCCATTCTTAATCGAAGACGAAACAGATGGTGGTGACGAAACACGTATGAAGTATCGCTACTTAGATTTAAGAAGAGATATCGTACGTAAAAATTTAGAATTACGTCATAAGGTTTCAAAGGAAACAAGAACCTATTTAGATACAAATAATTTTCTTGAAGTTGAGACGCCTGTATTAATAAAGTCTACACCGGAAGGTGCACGCGACTTTGTTGTGCCTTCAAGAATGAATCCGGGTCAATTTTACGCATTGCCACAATCGCCGCAAACCTTCAAGCAATTGTTGATGGTTGCAGGCTTTGATCGCTATTATCAAATCGTAAAATGTTTCCGCGATGAAGATTTACGCGCAGATCGTCAGCCTGAGTTTACGCAAATAGATTGCGAAATGTCTTTTGTTGAACAAGAAGATATTTTGAATATGTTTGAAGGCTTGGTGCGCCACTTGTTTAAAACAGTGAAAGAATTTGATTTGCCAGAAGTACCGCGTATGTTATTTTCTGATGCAATGAAATTTTATGGCAGTGACAAACCAGATATTCGTTTTGGGATGAAGTTTGTTGAATTGACAGACATCGTACAATCACAAGGTTTTGCTATTTTTGATGAAGCAAATTTAGTTGTTGGTATCAATGCAGAAGGCTGTGCTGAATATACACGTAAAGAAATTGATGCTTTAACGGAGTTTGTTAAACGTCCGCAGGTAGGAGCGAAAGGTATGATTTGGATTCGCTATGCAGCGGATGGGACATTGAAATCTTCGGTTGATAAATTTTATTCTGCAGATGATTTGAAAAAAATCGCAGAACGTTTTAATGCAAAACCTGGCGATTTAATGTTGGTGCTTTCGGGTAACGGAAATAAAGTGCGCGGACAATTAAACGACTTGCGTCTTGAGATAGGTAACCGTTTAGGCTTACGTCCTAAAGATCAATTTGCCGCACTTTGGGTAATTGATTTTCCATTATTAGAGTTTGGAGAAGAAGATCAACGTTGGTTTGCGATGCACCATCCGTTTACTTCTCCTAAAGATATTGATGCATTTATGAAACTGCCTTTCGATCAATTGGGTAGTGTAAATGCAAATGCATACGATTTAGTAATCAATGGTGTTGAAGTAGGTGGTGGATCTATTCGTATTTACGATAGAACCGTACAAAATAAAATGTTTGAAGTGTTAGGCTTTACGGAAGAAGAAGCGAAAGCGCAATTTGGTTTCTTATTGGAGGCATTTGAATATGGTGCACCACCACATGCTGGTCTTGCATTTGGTTTCGATCGCTTGTGTTCTATATTTGGTGGTGTAGATTCAATTCGCGATTTCATTGCGTTCCCTAAAAATAATTCAGGTAGAGATGTTATGATTGATTCGCCATCTGTAATTGATGAAAAGCAATTGAAAGAATTAAGCATTGATGTGAAGGTTGCAGTTAAGGCTTAAATAGCATGGGAAAATTAAGCCCTAAAAAAGATAAAGAGCGAGCATTTAGATTTGCTTCAACAATCTTTTTATTTGCTGCAATAGTTTCCATAATATGGGCTGTAGGATGTTTTGAAAGTGTCGACAGTAGTGAAATTGAACTAGGCGTTTACTTGCTTATAACTGGATTGGTTTTAATTGGCATTATGGTTTGGACTTTCTTTCATCCATTTTATCCTGTTTTGTTAGGGTTGATTATCATAATCTGTTTAACAATAATGTTATATAAAGAGATGGATAGATCTACATTTGATTTGCTTGATAATTATTTATTCCTTGGAATTGCTGTTACTGCTTATGCATTAGTACTAGGCTTCAAAGAATGGCAATTTAAAAACAAAGAGATTGAGAATAATATTGAATTGTAAAGCATGAAAGCCTCGTGAAAACGGGGCTTTCATGCTTTTGAGAATTCCCGTCAATTTTACAAAAGTTAAATTAGTTCCACTTAGCGTTCTTTAAGTTAAATCATTTGAAAATCTCCTTATTCATACCACCACTTACGCAGATAAATACGCCGTACCCAGCAACAGCATACCTGAAAGGGTTTCTGAATGAAGTAGGTTATACAGATTGTTCTCAAGCAGATTTGGGTTTGGAATTAATATTGGGGATTTTCAATAAAAAAACACTCGCACAATTATTTGACGAAGCATCTTTAAAGAAGAATGTTTCAGAAAATGTTTCACATATTTTAAGTCAACGTCATCGCTATGAGTTTTGTGTTGATGCCGTGATTCGTTTTCTGCAAAATAAAAACACAACACTCGCGCATAAAATTTGTGCAGGCGATTATCTTCCTCAAGCCTCTCGTTTTGATGCGCTGAATGAAGAAGTAGATTGGCTTTTTGGAAGCATGGGTATTTTTGATAAAGCAAAAATGCTTTGCACCTTATTTATCGAAGACATTGGTGATTTAATTATTGAATGTATTTCCCCCTACTTCGGATTCAGTCGCTATGCGGAAGACATCGCACGCTCTGCAACAACCTTCGACCCTTTGTTGAAATTACTTCAACAAAAGAACAGCAGCATAGATACCATACTGATTTCTGTTATAGATAGACACATTGCTGAAGAAAAGCCTGACTTTGTACTTTTAACCATTCCGTTCCCAGGCAATGTGTATGGTGCATTTAAGGCTGGACAACATATTAAAGCAATGTACCCGCACATTAAAATTGCAATGGGTGGTGGATTTCCGAATACGGAATTAAGAGGTTTGTCAGACTCTCGCGTGTTTGATTTTACCGATTTTATTTCGTTAGACGACGGAGAACGGCCGGTATTAAATATGTTGGAATTTCTGCAAGGCAAACGTGACAAGTCGCTACTAAAAAGAACTTTTGTAAGAGAAGAAGGTGAAGTGGTCTATATCAATGGTAGCAAAGAACCAGAAGTAGCACATAGCAAAACAGGTACGCCAGATTATAGAGGCTTGTTATTGGATAGTTACATTTCTATGTTGGAAATGGCAAACCCGATGCATCGCTTGTGGGGCGATGGTAGATGGAATAAAATGACGATAGCCCATGGATGCTATTGGAAGAAATGTTCTTTTTGCGATATCTCTTTGGATTATATTGGTCGCTATGAACCTGCAGCTGCAAGCATCTTAGTAGATAAAATTGAAACCATTATTGAACAAACGGGCACAACAGGTTTTCATTTTGTGGATGAAGCCGCACCGCCTTTAGTGATGCGCGATTTAGCTTTAGAGATTTTAGAGCGCAAACTCGATATTACTTGGTGGGCAAATATTCGTTTTGAAAAAACATTTTCAGATGATTTATGTAAGTTACTCGCTGCATCTGGATGCATCGCAGTGACGGGCGGTTTAGAGGTAGCATCAGACCGCTTGTTGAAACTGATGGAAAAGGGTGTGAGTGTTGGGCAAGTTTCTCAAGTTGCATCTAATTTCACCCAAGCGGGCATTATGGTACACGCATATCTGATGTATGGATTCCCTACACAAACAATACAAGAAACGATGGACTCGTTAGAAGTAGTGCGACAACTTTTTGAAGCGCGTGTATTGCAATCGGGTTTTTGGCATCGCTTCTCTATGACTGCACATAGCCCGATTGGATTGAATCCTGCTAAATATGAAGTTGTAAAAATTGGTCCCGATCAAGGTCCATTTGCGTATAACGATTTGATTCATGAAGACCCAAAAGGCTGCGATCACGATTTGTTTTCGGAAGGTCTTCGTAAATCATTATATAATTTTATGATGGAGAATTGTTTGGATTGGCCAGTGCAAGATTGGTTTGATTTCAAAACTCCAAAAACGTTGTTGCCTCCCAATCTGATACAATCCTATATTCAAGAAGATTTACTAGACGATGAAGCAAAATTAGCCTATAAGATTTGTTGGCTAGGGAATATGCCTTCGTTTACACCACATGGTAAAAATATAAAGGTAGGTATTGAAACACCGCATGGGATTATCCAAACAAAACTGGATGTAAAGTCGGCGCAATTTTTAGAACGCAAAATAATATCCTTAACCAATGCGCCTAAGTCATTACCCAAGCTTTCAGATTTTTTAACGGAGTTTACGAACGAAACAAATTTTCCGCAAGAACATCTATTGCATTCCGAAACGTGGAGTGCAATTCGTGATGCTGGTTTGTTGTTGATTCGTTTCTAATACGCTTATTTATATCGCTCTTTCTTTCCTTTTAAATAAAAATTGGCTGAAAGGAAGAGTCCACTACTGCCATGATCTTTTGGAGAAAATCTAGGGGAATAATTTACAATTATTTTCATTTTTTCTAGTTGAATCCCACCTGTGAATCCACCATAAACACCATAATATCCATTGAAACCAGCGAAGGTTCCTAAAATAAATTTATCGTACCTGAAGTCTAGATTGGCGTTGAAATAATTCGTTAAAACGTCTCTGTTTATTCTGTCATAATAGCTATAGTATACTGCATTTTCATGTAATGCAAATGTAGGGAACGTGAATTGAAATTGATGGGTAAATGAGAATTTGGGTTCTGCTATTTTTTTATTTGAATATGTTTTAGCATACAGAAAACTAACATCATAAAGAATAAAGTTATTTGCATAATTTCCAAAATTTAACTTTATGCCAGTATAACTATTGGGCGAACTATACAATAAGCTTGCGGACACGTAGTCAAGCCCAAAGGAGCTTTTTTGTTTGCCACTTACTGTGCTGTCTTGATGGTGGTAGGTGTATATAGTTGGCCCTGTGTATTCAGATTGAGTCTCTTTAAAGCCAATTGAAAACGCGGGTGATAAAACATGGTCTTGCTTCTTATTATTGCGTGCAGTTATTTGAAATTTAGGAGCTATCATGAACCCCATATTTATATTAGTGTATTGATAGGTAATGTGACGCGCATTGGTTAACGAATTGTATTGATAAGAATTGTAAATGTCTGTACAATTCAATGATTCATTTTTTAAATATCCTGCAATACCAAGTTTGTTTTTTAGAATGAGCCCATCTATGCTAATTAAACCATTATATACATTTCTCTTTGAAATGGATGTGTAATTATAGCCATTATTGTCAGCATTATCAGAATATTGACGCTTCCACTTATATGCCAACAATGCCGTACTAATTCGAGTTTCTCCCTTAGATCCCGCCAATCCTGGATTAGCAAAGATTGCATTTTGACTGATTTGCGGCGATTGCAATTCCTGCCCGAAGGTAGAAATGCAAATAAAACAAAATAAGATAATTATTGAATTTTTATAAGTCATAGTAATAGCTAAAAAAGGTGTTTAAGCGTCTTTTTTGTTTTTTAATAAAAAATTAACAGACAAATAAATTCCGCCCGGTGTATTTAAAAGAGCAGCCATATAATTCAATACAATTCTTGTAGAATTATATTGAATGCCAGCTGTTATGCCCATTGAAGTTTCTATATATTTTGTGGCATACAAAAAGCCCCCAAAAACAAACTTTCTATATTTAAAATCTAAATTAATATTGCATGTAGCACCTTGATTAACAAAATAAGGTGCTTGTAGTAGGTCAACATTTTTTTGAAAAGTTTTTAAGTAAAAGGCCACATATATTTGTGGGTTAAATGAAAATTTTGGATTGGTTATTTTTTTATTATAAAACGAATGTGCACCTACAAAGCCAAAACTAATATCATGTCTATACAATGCACTTTTTAAATAATTTATTTTTAAGCCATAATACCCCGTGGTTGTATTGTATAATAAACCAGCAGAAATATGATCAAATGTAACATAAGAGTTTTTTTCGGAATGTGAGACATCATTGAGTTGTCCTTGATAATTTCTAAGATTCGAATCAGAAGATATCTTATAGCTAGATTCTCTCATGCCAATACTGATACTTGGAGAAAGACAATGGCTTTTCTCAGGATCGACAGTAGAGTTTAAATAAAATTTTGGTGCTACTATAAATCCCAATCCGAGTGAATTATATTGAGATAAATTTTTTGCTTTCAATAAGCTTGAAGTTGAAAAGGAGTGAGTAGAATTTGCTTCACTTAATACTGTATAGCTAGTATTAGTAATATAGCCACCAATTCCAATACTTTTCTTTAAAATGGCGCCATCTGCACTAAGAGTAAGATTGGAATGCGTATTTGAGTGGAAAGGACTTTGGAAAGAACGTTCGCCAATACGCTTAGTTATCACACCCGCTGAAGCGCAAATTCGCGTCTGTCCCTTAGATCCCGCCAATCCTGGATTAGCAAAGATTGCATTTTGACTGATTTGCGGCGATTGCAATTCCTGCCCGAAGGTAGAAATGCAAACACCACAGAAAAATAGGAAGGATAAAAATTTATAAATCATTGTTTATGGGGATTAAGCTTGATCCTGTTCTGCGTTTTCTATTGGTCGGTTTTATTTTTTTGGGAGTAGCAATTTTCACTGTTGAATCCTTTGGTGTTTTTATGCTGTCAATAGATGTTGGATTTGTCGTTGGCAAAATCGGCTCTTCAGATTTAGGAAATGCAGTTACACTGTTTGTTGAATCAATATAAGGTTGAATAATGGGGGCATTAAGTGGCGTTTCTGATGTAGATACGTTGGCCTCTTTGACTACTTCATGTTTGCTATAAGTAACATACTCTTGTTGAATATCCTTTTTGATGGTATCGATTGTGATATACGTTTTTGTTGGCAGTACATCTTTTACAATAGGTGTTGTTGAAGGAAAGCATACACTTAACAAGGACAAGCCAACAACGATGGATAATTCAATGCACAACCACAACAATTGCATATTATATCGTAATAGCGGAGTGTTTAATTGTGTTGGAAAATCAATAACTAAATCTGTAATCTTCGTTTTTTTCCATAAGGCATATTCTTTTTGCAAGGCTTTATTAGAAGTTAATTCGCTCTCAAAAAACTTTTGCTCAGTTGAATCAAGATCTTTTTCAAGATATCGAAAACACCACTCTTCTATATTATCCGTAGTTATGTTCATGATTATATCTCGTTCAATTCAATGATGGATTTTAATTTTTTTCGTGCTCTGAATAAATACACCTTCACTTGACTTTCAGATAAGTTTAAGATGTTACCTATTTCCGCGTAGTTATAACCTTCTATATCTCTCAGTAAAATTGTAGATTTAAAAACGGGCGAAAGCAGATCCAAATACTGATGCACCATGTTGGTTGTGTCAACTCGCGTGTCCGTATATTCAGCAACAACTTCTTCATCAATATTAAATTGAGGTTTACGTTTGCGAATAAAGTCAATCATAGTTCGGTATGCTGTCGTAAACAACCAAGCTGTAACCTTCTCTTTTTCGAGGTCATCTTTCTTTGTCCAAAATTTGATATAGGTTTCCTGTACCACGTCTTTTGTATCAGCGTCGCTTTTTAAATTTTTAAATACAAACCTATATATTCTTTGTGAGGTTTGTTCTACTACTATATTAAACTCCTTTTCTTTCAATCTTTGGAATTTTACGTGAGACGAAGCGAATGAATTAAAAGTTACAGGCTAAGAAAAATAATTTCAAAAAAAGAAAGCCTCTCTGTTAAAACAACAAAGAGGCTTTCTTTAAATATTTGAGAAGTATTATTTCCCAGCTAAAATTTTATCGTCTTTTTCTTTGTCATCTCTAGATCTTAAATCTAATACCATTGGTACTGCTATGAAGATAGTAGAGTAAGAGCCAAATACAACACCAATCAATAAGGCAAAGGAGAAGCCTCTTAATGTTTCACCACCAAAGATGAACAAGATCAATACCGTAACCAATACGGTTACTGTTGTCATGATTGTTCTGCTCAATGTGCTATTAATTGACTTATTAAGCATTGTCTTCGTGTCTAATTTAGAAAACTCCCCATCAAATTCACGAACACGGTCAAATACAATAACTGTATCGTTAATAGAGAAACCAATTATTGTTAACAAGGCTGCAATAATTACTTGATCAATTTCAAAGTCGATATTAAAGAAGCGTAAAATTGCAAAGATTGCAACAATGATTAAGGTATCATGGAACAAAGCAACAACACTTCCTAAAGAGAATTGCCATTTCTTAAATCGAATCAATACATAAATAAAGATTCCTATTAAAGATGCAATCATTGATTTCCAAGATGAGTCTTTGATATCATCTGCAACGGTAGCACCAACTTTTGAAGAACTCAAAATTTCGTGTTTATTGTCAGGAGCAAAAGTTGTTAACCCTTTATTCAATGCTGTAGTTACTATTTTATCTCCATTCGCTGATTCATCTTCTACTAAGTAACTAGTCGTTACTTTCATTTTCAGATCTGAACCGTACGTTTTAACTTCAGTACCTTCACCATTGAATGCTTCCGCCAATGTGTTTTTCAATTCACTTGCAGCAACTGGGTTTTCGAATTGGATGATATATGAACGACCACCTTTAAAATCAACACCTAAGTTTAATCCTCCTTGAATAAATATTGAGACAAATCCAATTATTATGATTGCTGAAGAGACAACGTAAGCAATTTTACGTTTAGCGATGAAATCAAAATTCATGTTCTGGAAAAGATTTCTAGAAAGTCTTGTAGAGAACGAAACAGATTTTTCATCCTTGCCTTCAGTCATCCAAAGCAAAATAACTTTAGAGATATAAATAGCTGTAAAGAACGAACAAAGTACACCAATAATTAAGGTTGTAGCGAATCCTTTAATTGGACCCTCACCCAAAACAAATAGAATCACACCTGTTAATACGGTTGTTACGTTGGCATCAAATATAGAACTAAATGCTTTGTCATAACCTGTAACAATTGCAGCCGATAATGATTTGCCATTTGCCAATTCTTCTTTGATACGTTCAAAAATCAAAACGTTCGCATCGACTGACATACCAATTGTCAATACGATACCTGCAATGCCAGGCAATGTCAATACAGAGTTGAACGAAGCTAAAATCCCTAATGTAAAGATGATGTTGAATAACAATGCAATATCAGCAATTAAACCACCTTTATTGTAGTACATAATAATTAATAACATTACCACTACAACACCCGCAGCCAATGAAATCATACCATCCATGATTGCTTCAAAACCTAAGGTTGGCCCAATTACAACTTCTTCAACAATACGAACTGGAGCAGGTAATTTACCCGCTTTCAGAATATTGGATAAATCTTTTGATTCTTCTAAGGAGAAATTGCCAGAAATAGAAGAACTACCATTTGGTATTTCATTTCTAACTTGTGGTGCAGAATATACTGCATTGTCTAATACAATTGCAATTCTTCTAACATCATTTGGATTTCTTGCTGTTGCGTCGGCTGCAATTTTTGTAATTTTTCTCCACTCTTTAGCACCAGAAGCGTTCATTTGCATAGACACTTCATAGCCTTTGCCACCTGGAGATAAGCCATAACTTACATTAGTGATTACATCGCCACTTAACGCAGGCTTGCCATCTCTACCTACTTTTAATGGAACCAATTCAATCAATGAAATTCCGTTGTCAAGTTCGTTTGCTTTTCTTTCCCATACAAAACGTAAGTCAGAACCAATGATCGTTTTAACGCGATCCATGTGTAAAATAGCATTGATCGTTGCTGTATCTTTTGTTTCATACATCAACGTGCCTTGTGCACGTAGCAAACGGTAGAATGCAGATACATTAGTTGTATCTTGTTTTGCGGCAGATGTATCTGCCGCAGCTACCTTACTTGAGTCGCCGTCATCTACCAATAGTGAATTTGCAGCAGCTTTTGGAGCAACAACTGCATCAACATCAGAAGATGTTTTTTCTTTGTCAAGGCTAACTAAATAATCATTGATGCGGTTTGTCTTATCAAAAATTTCATACGTTTGGTATACTTCAAGGAATTCAAGTTTTGCTGTACCTTGTAATAGGTTACGTACACGTTGTGTATTTTCAACGCCTGGCAATTCAACCACAATGCGGCCCGTACCTCTTACACGTTGAATGTTTGGTTGCAATACACCAAATTTATCAATACGATTACGAAGAATGTTGAATGAACGATCTACTGATAAATTAATTTCTTCATTGATTACTTTTTCAACTTCGCTATCTGTTGAACGGATGTCAATGCTTGCTTTATTCGATGCATTAGCAAAAATTTTGCTTAATTGATCTTTGCCAGCCAAAGCAATGTATTCTTCAAAGAACGTTTCTTGAAAAGCTTTTTGACTACTACGTTGCTTTAATTTTGCATTTTCAATTGCTTGTTTGAAATTTGCATCACTTGCGTTAGATGCTGCCATTGCTTGTAAGATTTCAACGGGTGAAACTTCAAGCACAACGTGCATACCACCTTGTAAATCTAAGCCTAAAGCCAATTCAAGTTCTTTTACCTTTTTGTAGGTAAATTCTGCACCTAAAAAGTTGTATACTGGCTCATTATAAATGGAGTCAATATAAAGTTGTTTTAAGTTTGGATTGACTTTGCCATCTTCTTTAGATGCAAACTCTAGCGCATCTTTCTCAATTCCTCTGGCAACAAAGGTAAACGAGATGTAAAAGAAACACAGCGCTGTTACAATTGCCGTGAGTACGATAATTAAATTCTTATTTCTCATTGGTTTTATAAATAGGTAATTTTTTGGTAAACAATTTAAAGCGAAGGCAAAATGCTACGCAGGGGGAATTAAAGAAGTATAAAAAAAATTATGGAGCCTGTGCTGAAATTGCAAAAGGGAAAATATTTTTTAAATAGGAGCTTTGAAACGTTGCAGATGTTACAACATGTTCAAATTCAAAAGGCAATGCAAAGAGAATTTTTTTAAAGGGTGTAAGTAACCAACTTCCATTCGCATCAAATGAAAAAGAGATTGAATTTGCTAAGTGATGATCAATTGTAATGAAATGTTCAGATGCAACATTCTTATTTGATTTGTCATTTTCCTTAGTATTTGAGACAATAGTTTTTGAATGCGCTTTAAGAATGGGCGAATAGCATAGCGCTCCGAGCATGGTAAAAACCAATGCGAAAAGTATGAGACATCTATATGTAGAACTATTTTTTTTCATGTTACTAGCTTGCAAAGCTAAATAAATCATTGTAGAACACAAATTTAATTTAATGTTCACGAATTTGATCAAGGAGTATATTGTATGCAGATTCAAACTTCAAAGGTGTCTCGATTAAAAAATCTGCATCTTTTTTATAGGGCAATACATATTTTTTAAAAGAATCTTCAGCATGATTATCAAACCGATAGAGGATTTGGTCCAATTCATATCCACGCTCTTTTATATCCCGTTCAATTCTTCGTTGACGTTTCAAATCTGTTGGCGCATCTATTAAAACCTTAATATCTAATCGATTAAAAATTTCTTTGTAATGGAATACAAAGATGCCTTCCACAATAATGACGGGGCGGGGTTCAATTATTGTAAAGTCAATACTTGGCGGAGAAATATTATACTTATATATAGGTTGTTCAATCGAAAATCCAGAACTGAGGTCTAGGAAGTCGTACAGCATTTTTTGCGTGTTAAAAGCTTCCGGCAGGTCAAAGTTTAAATAGCCTAAAGAATCTTCCTTTTGCCAATCTCTTGGTAAATAATAGCTATCTAGTGGAAACGAGCATACTTTGGCTGTTGGGCTATTTTCAATGAGCTTTTGGGACAAATACGTTTTTCCTGAGCCGCTCCCTCCACAAATACCGATGACTAATGGCGGTTTCATATTGTTTTTAAATAGTCGATCAGTTTTTCTACTGCTAATGCTCTGTGACTTATAGTATTTTTTTCTGATAAGGGCATCTCAGCAAATGAAACTAAATACCCTTCTGGTTGAAAAATAGGGTCATATCCAAATCCTTCCTTCCCATGCCGTTCAGTAAGGATTGTACCTTTTACCGCACCATGAAATACCGTTTCTTTTCCGTCTATAATAAGTGTAATGCATGTTTTAAATTGAGCAGAGCGGTTATTTTGACCTTCCATGCTTAAAAGTAATTTATTCATATTGTCTTCTGGATTGCATGCTGGTCCGGCATAACGTGCAGAATAAACACCAGGCGCACCATTCAAGGCATCTACCTCAAGTCCGGTATCGTCTGCAAAACAGTTCACCTTGTATTTATCTGCTACAAAACGTGCTTTTTGAGCTGAATTTCCTTCAAGAGTGGGAGATGTTTCTGGCAATTCCTCAAAGCAACCAATATCTTCAAGGCTTAAAATGGATATCTCCTCTCCAACTTTTGAGCGTACTTCGGCTATTTTGTTCTTATTATTTGTTGCAAAACAGATTGAAATCATAAATTCGGGCTTTTTTGCTAAATTCTACATTCTTTCACCAAATTCCCAAAATTACAGTGAAATCCTTTAATTGAAATCCATTTTTCCAATAAGTGAGCAAGTATATTATAGTTGTTGATAAACTTGGCTGGCGTCAAATTTATGTGTAAGTTTGCAGTTCGTTAAAAAAGATGGACGTGTTCCATCGACTTGTTTCACAACAAAAAATATAATGTTCTATGGCAGTTAGAATTCGTTTAAGCAAAAGAGGTAGAAGAAAATTAGCTCTTTATGACATCGTGGTTTCAGATTCAAGATCTCCACGTGATGGTAAATTCATCCAAAAATTGGGTACTTACAACCCTAATACCAACCCTGCTACTGTGGTATTAAATGATGAATTGACATTTGACTGGGTTATGAAAGGCGCTTTGCCAACTGATACAGCTCGCACAATATTATCTGAGCGTGGTGTTATGTTCAAAAAACACTTACAAATAGGTGTTGACAAAGGAGCAATTACTCAAGAAGCAGCAGATCAAAAATATTCAGCTTGGGTTAACCAAAAACATGCAGCTAAGACAAGTTCTAGCGATGCATTGGCTGGCAAAAAAGAAGCAGATAAAAAAGCTCGTTTAGCAGCAGAGGTTAAAGTTAAAGAAGCAAAAGCAGAACAAGTTCGCGCTAAAAAAATCGTTGCTGAAAATCCAGTAGCAGCAGCGGATCTTGCAGAAGCAGCTGAAGCACCAGCAGCAGAAGAACCAGCAGCAGAATAATTAAGTACATTTAAATTATGAGTTCAGAAAATAACATCCTTTGGGGTAATATTATTAAGACTCATGGTGTAAAAGGGGCAGTATTGGTTCAGGTATTTTCTGACGACTTAACCGATTACGAAACATTGGAATCTGTTTTTGTTGAAATTAAACAAAAACAGATTCCTTTTTTTTTAACTTCTTTTAACTTCGCTACCCAAAAGCGTTGCATACTTTCCTTTGAAGATATTGAATCTGTTGAAGCAGCCAAAAGTATAGTTGGTGCTGATATTTATATCCCTATTTCTGAAATGGCAGAAGCAGACGAAAGTAGATTCTCCTATCAAGTATTGATGGGCTTTACAGTTGTTGATTCAATACAAGGCGAACTGGGAATAATCTCTAACTTCTTTCAAAAAACAGGTCAAGACTTGTTGATGATGGATTATAAAGAGGCTGAAATATTAATACCTGTAACGGATGAAGTTGTTACATCGGTTGATATTACTACCAAGCAAATATTTACAACATTACCCGATGGCTTAATCGAAATATACCTGAACGAAGACGTATCTGAGTCGGATGAGAATTGATATCATTACCTGTTTACCCAAATTATTAGATAGTTTTTTTGCACATTCTATTTTAAAGCGTGCGCAAGACAAAGGACTGGTAGAAGTGCATGTGCATGATATTAGAGATTACACCTTGTTTAAACACAAGCAAATCGACGACTATTCATATGGTGGAAGTGCGGGTATGGTCTTAATGATTGAGCCGATTGATCGTTGTATTACAGCATTAAAAGCAGAACGCGACTACGATGCTGTAATGTATATGAGTCCGGATGGCAAAACATTTAATCAACAAACAGCAAACCACTTTTCGTTATTTAAAAACATCATTATTTTGTGTGGACACTACAAAGGCGTAGATGAGCGTGCACGAGAAGCGTTTATAACACACGAAATAAGTATTGGGGATTACGTATTATCAGGAGGCGAGCTCGCCGCTGCTGTTGTTTCCGATGCGTTGATTCGATTATTGCCAGGTGTTCTATCCGATGAGACTTCTGCTTTAACCGACTCTTTTCAGGACAATCTTTTGGCGCCAGCTGTTTATACGCGACCTGCTGAGTACAAAGGCTTGAAAGTTCCGGAAGTTTTATTGTCAGGAAATGAAAAAGAAATTGAAAAATGGCGCATCGAAAATGCCCTAAAACGTACAAAAGAAAGAAGGCCAGATCTTTACGATAAATTTACCTCAGATCCAGATCTGAAGGATTAATAAAACTTATTCGTTCTAGATATAGATAAATAGATTTTAATTGCTAACTTTGCAGTCCTTTATTGGAAAAGATATAAAGACATTAACTACTTACATATATGAGTAATTTACTTAAAATAGTTGAACAGGAATATTTAGCGGTACAGAAAGCGCTTCCTGTATTCAAGGCAGGTGATACAGTGAATGTACACGTGAAGATTAAAGAAGGTGCTAAAGAGCGTATTCAGCAATACCAAGGACTTGTAATCCAAAAAAGAAATACTGGCAACGGAGCTTCTTTTACAGTACGTAAAATTTCTGCAGGTATTGCAGTAGAGCGTATCTTCCCTACAATGTCTCCATTCATTGATAAAATTGAAGTATTGCGTTCTGGAGCAGTTCGTAGAGCACGTTTATTTTACCTACGTGATAAGACGGGTAAAAATGCACGTATCAAAGAAAAGAAAAAACCAGTTGAGCAAATTGCTAAGTAGTTCAACTCAGATTGATATACAAATAAAAAAGTCTCGTAAATTTTACGAGACTTTTTTATTTGTATAATTTTAAAAGGAGGGATATTTTTACTAATTCCCCATTCCTTCAAATATCTTAAATTTAGCGATGCCCCAACGTTGTAATCTGAAGCAAACAGATACACGCAAAACGCCTAGGCCATATTGAACGCTACGTTTGAAATTAATGCTACTAGCGTCATCAAAATACTTCGTAGGGCATGTAACCTCTCCGATTTCGTATCCTGCGAAAGCTATTTGTCCGAGCATTTCATTATCAAAAACAAAATCGTCTGAATTTTTTTCCAATGGCAATCGCTCTAAAATTTCTTTACTGAACGCTCTGTAACCAGTATGATATTCGGCAAGCTTTTGCCCCATCATAATATTTTGAAATAAGGTTAAAAAACGATTTGCAATATATTTATACATAGGCATGCCGCCACGAAGTGCGCCTTTACCAAGTATCCTAGAACCCAACATAACAGGAAACAATCCGCGTGCTATTGGGTAAATCATTGCCTCTAATAATAATGGAGTATATTGATAATCGGGGTGAAGCATTACTACGATGTCAGCGCCATTTTTAAGCGCTGCCTCGTAACAGGTTTTTTGATTTCCACCGTACCCTTTATTTTTATCATGTCTAATAACTGTATGGATGCCTAACTTTTTTGCAACATCATACGTTTCATCCTTAGAATGGTCATCTACCAAGATAACTTCGTCAACAATATTAAAAGGGATTTCTTTAAAAGTCTGCTCTACTGTTTTTGCTGCGTTGTAAGCAGGCATAACAATAATAATCTTCTTGTTATCGATCATGGTACAGTTACAATTAGTTCAAATAAAAAAGCCTCCGGTTGTTACCGAAGGCTTTACTCGAGTGGTGATGAGTGGGATCGAACCACCGACACAAGGATTTTCAGTCCTTTGCTCTACCGACTGAGCTACATCACCTTCCGTTATTAGGAGTGCAAATGTAGCTAAAAATTTCGTTTATTTGCAAATAAGTTCATTAAAAAATTAAATATTAATTATGCACCTAGTCGCACAAATCGTTTTTGCAATCTTACTTGGTATTGCAGCAGTGGGAATTTATTTGAGTATCAGTAGAATCCGAAAAAATATTTTATTGGGAAGGGATGAAGATCGCTCAGACAATAAAATGCTTAGAATTAAAAATATGGTTCTTTTGGCTCTTGGTCAAAAGAAAATGTTTAAAAAGCCACTTCCTGCTATCCTCCACTTTTTCGTATATGTTGGCTTTTTAATCGTCAATATCGAAATGTTAGAAATTGTACTCGATGGTATATTGGGAACGCACAGATTATTTGCACCCTATCTTGGGAGCTTATATCCGATACTAATCAATGTATTTGAATTTTTTGCTTTGACGGTAATTGTTGCGTGTGTTGTATTCTTAATCAGAAGAAATTTTATTCATGTCAAACGTTTATCGGGTCTTGAAATGACTAAATGGCCATCCTTAGATGCGAATATTATTTTGGTGATTGAAATTTTATTAATGCTGGCATTCTTAAATATGAATGCCTTAGATCAAGTATTGCAGGGCATGGGTAGTACACATTATGCAGTGTTGGAGCCATTTTTCTTTAGTTCATTCTTAAAAGGGCTTTATATTGGATCTTCAGAAAGCTTTTTAATCACATTAGAACGCTCGTGTTGGTGGTTTCACATTATTGGTGTTATGTTCTTTGCAAATTATGTTTTCTATAATTCAAAGCACTTACATATATTTATGGCATTTATAAATACCTATTATGCACGATTAAGCGCCCCAGGTAAATTTACAAACATGCCAGAGGTAACAAAGGAAGTTAAATTAATGTTAAATTTACCTGTAGAGGAAAGTGCAACCGATGCAGCACCAAGTAGATTTGGAGCAAAGGATGTACGTGATTTAAGTTGGAAAAATTTATTGGACGCATATAGTTGCACTGAGTGCGGTAGATGCACACAACAATGTCCTGCAAATCTTACAGGCAAGAAGTTAAGTCCGCGCAAAGTCATGATGGACACACGCGACCGATTAGAAGAAGTTGGTAAGAATATTAAAAAACAGGGAGATGCATATGATGATGGAAAATCATTATTAGGTGATTATATTACGGATGAAGAAATACTGGCTTGTACTACATGTAATGCCTGCGTCGAAGCTTGCCCAGTAATGATTGACCCTGTGAGTATTATTTTACAATTACGCAGATTTAGATTGATGGAAGAGTCTCAAGCACCTGCAGCATGGAATGCAATGTTATCTAATATTGAAAACAATATGGCGCCTTGGAAATTTTCACCTGCCGATCGATTCAATTGGGTTGAAAAGCTAAAAAACTAAAATGCTTTTCAAAATAAATTAAAATTAAACCTAGAAAAACGCGCCTTAGGCATTATGCCTTCTGCTTTAAGCTATAAAAATATGGAATATAAAGTACCCACAGTTGCTGAATTAAAAGCACAAGGCCTTAGCCCCGAAATCGTATTCTGGATAGGATGTGCAGGATCATTTGATGAACGTGCAAAGTCTGTTACGGTAGCATTTGTTAAAATATTGAATCATTTGAAGATAAATTTTGCAGTATTAGGTACAGAAGAATCTTGTACGGGAGATCCTGCAAAACGCGCGGGGAATGAATTTTTGTTTCAAATGCAAGCAATGTCAAATATTCAAGTTTTAAATGGATATGGCATTCAAAAGATTGTTACTACGTGTCCGCATTGTTTCAATACATTGAAAAATGAATATCCTGAACTAGGTGGTAATTATGACGTCATTCACCATTCTCAATTGCTGCAAGAATTTATCAATGACGGCAAAATCAAAATGATTGAAGGAGGAGAGTTTAAAGGGAAGAAAATTACTTATCACGACTCTTGTTATATTGGCAGAGCGAATAATATTTATGAGGCGCCTCGTAGCGTGTTGGAAATATTAGATGCGGAGTTGGTTGAAATGAAACGTTGTAAGACTACGGGCTTATGTTGCGGTGCGGGTGGTGCACAAATGTTTAAGGAAGCTGAAAAGGGAAATAAAGAAATAAATGTTGAACGTGCAGAAGAGGCGATCAATACTGGCGCAACGATTATTGCATCAAACTGCCCTTTCTGTATGACGATGCTATCGGATGGGGTTAAGAACAAAGAGAAGGAACACTCCGTAAAAGTGTTTGATCTAGCAGAACTAATTGCTCAATCTCAAGGTTTATAAAGATATGTATATACCATTTAATCAATTATCGGCATCCTCTAAAGTGTGGATATACGCTTCGAAGACTCCTTTTTCTGAAAATCAACAATCAGGAATATCAGAAATATTAACACATTTTACAGATACATGGCAGGCACATGGTGTAGAATTGAAGGCTTCTTTTGAAATAAAGCACAATCATTTTATCATAATTGGGGTTGACGAGCAGCATCATGCACCAAGTGGATGTTCCATTGATAAATCTGTTCAAGTAATTAAAAATATTGAATCTCAGTTCAATATAAATCTTATGGACCGCATGGTTGTCTATGCCTTAGAGGGAGATTCGATTAAAACGTTGTCCATTAATAATGTGCCAAATGCTGTTCAAAATGGAGATTTAAAGGCTGAAAGTCAAGTTTTTGACAACACGGTCACTTCTATTGAAAAGTATAAAAAAGAGTGGATGAAACAAGCACAAAATACATGGTTACATAGATATTTTATCTTAGTAAAATAGTAGAGCAAAGGGGTTATTAGGCAGGAATGTGCAAATAAGTTATATTTTTCTATTACAAAGTTGCATTTTAATATAAAAAATACCTTAAATTGCTTAAATTAAATACATTGGTTTATAAACTAAACTTATCAGAATAACATTCATGACAAGGTTCATCAAGGCAATTTTTATCTTGGGTCTCGCAGTAGCAACTGCTTGTAGCCCTAAAAGTGCAAAGTATTTTGCTAAAGCAGAAGTTCAATATACTCAGGCTGAGTATCAAGACGCAATTGAAAATTATCAACAAGCGCTCAGCGAAGGTGGAGATCCTGCACAATGTAATTATCGTATTGCAGAATGTTACAGACGATCTAATCGTATTCAAGAAGCAGAACCTTTTTACAAGAAAGCAGTTGAAGCTGGCGTTAAAGACGAAGAGGCATATTTCTTTTATGGAAAAGCAATGCAATCTGTTGGCAACTATGAAGGCGCTGCTGCGGAGTATAAAAAATACATTAAAAATGGATCGAACTTCGATTTAATCAATAGAGCTAAAAAAGAGCTGGAAAACTTAACTGCACTTCAAGCAATTGTTGAAGAGAAAAATTACTACAAAGTTTCAAACATAAGCGCTTTAAATACTTCTGAAGCGGAATATGCACCATTCTTCTTTAAAGATAAATTGTATTTCACTACTTCAAGAGATGCTGAGAAAATGCACTCCGCAACGGGTACTGGCTTTACAAATATCTATGAGTTTGTTTTCGATAATGTAGAGCAATTTACAGGACAAGCAATGCCAATTGCTGGTGATATCAATACAGACGGTGCACACGAGGCTTCTTGTATCTTTACCAAAGATGGTAAAACAATGATTTTTGCACGTGGTAACACGGGCGCCAAAAAAGGGCCTAAAGATGTAGATTTGTACAAAACTACCTTAGATGCAGATGGTAAATGGACAGAACCTGTAATGCTTGCTATCAGTGATGATAAAGCTTGGGATGCATGTCCTGCATTTTCATTGGATGAAAAAACATTATTTTTTGCATCAAACAGAGATGCAGACGGAGCTCTTGGTAACGTTGATATTTACAAAGCTACATTAGATGAAAATGGCGAATGGTCTAACCCAGTAAACGTTGGTGCACCAATCAATACAAGAGGAAACGATATGTATCCAAATGTTGCTTCTGATGGGACATTTTATTTCTCTTCGGACGGACACCCATCTTTAGGATCTTTAGATGTTTTCTATATCAAAAATGAAGGCGGCAAATTGAATATTAAAAATATTGGACAGCCAATCAACACAAGTTATGATGACTTTGGTTTGGTTTGGAAAGACAGCTTGACAGGTTATTTTACTTCAAACCGTGTAACAGATGGTGCACAAGGCGATGACGATATCTATGAAGTTAAGAATACATACTGGGATAGAACGGCTACTTATACTGTAGACGGAACAGTTTTTGGAAAGAACAAAAAGAATCCACAATACATTCTTCCAAACGCACTTGTCTATTTATTAAACTGCAAAGGGGATACACTAAAAACAGTAGTTGCTGATTCAGAGGCTAAATTCCAGTTTCAATTGAAACCAGATTCATGTTATTACATTGCAGCACAAATGGACAAATATTTTGCAATGCCAAAATCTGAATGGGCTAAAGTAACCATACCAACGGTTCCATTGAAGAAACTGGAAATAGGAGAAAACGAAATTAAGAAAAGCGCTGTCGTTCTGTTGGTTAAAAAGGAACGTATTATTATTGTACGTAACATCTTGTATGATTACGATAAATGGAATATCCGTCCTGATGCAGCTGTAGAATTAGATACTATGGTAATGTTGATGAAAGACAATCCAGAAATCAATATTGAATTAGGTTCTCACACGGATGAGCGTGGTGCAGCAGAATACAATAGAGTGCTTGCTCAAAAACGTGCTCAAGCTGCTGTAGATTATATGGTTAACCATGGAATTGAGAAAAGCAGAATTATAGCTAAAGGATATGGTGAAGACGAACCTGCAATTAGAGGTGCTAAAACAGAAGCGGAACATCAAACAAACCGTCGTACTACATTTAAAGTGTTGAATCACTTTAGTGACGATGTTGAAATTCAACAAAAATAAAATTATTTTCATACATAAAATGAAAAGTCTCCCGATTAATCGGGAGACTTTTTTATTTTTACATATTAAACCAAAACATACTCATGAGTACTAGTAGCGATCGTTATATGCAGCGCGGTGTTTCTTCTCAAAAAGAAGATGTACATAAAGCCATAAAGTCCATTGATAAAGGTATTTACCCAAGAGCGTTTTGTAAAATAATACCAGATATATTAGGTGGTGATCCTGCATATTGCAACATCATGCATGCAGATGGTGCAGGTACAAAATCCTCATTAGCGTATATATATTGGAAAGAAACAGGAGATATTTCTGTTTGGAAAGGAATTGCTCAGGACGCTGTCATCATGAACATCGATGATTTGATCTGTGTTGGTGCAGTAGATAATATTTTACTTTCTTCAACAATTGGAAGAAATAAAAATTTAATCCCCGGTGAGGTACTTGCAGCGATCATTAACGGTACAGAAGAAGTATTGCAGATGTTACGCGATAATGGCATAGGCATTTATAGCACTGGCGGTGAAACAGCAGATGTAGGCGACTTAGTTCGCACCATCATTGTAGATAGTACGGTAACCTGTCGTATGAAGCGTGAAGACGTAATTTCAAACGAACACATTAAGCCAGGCAATGTAATTATAGGTTTTGCTTCTGATGGACAAACCAGCTACGAAACAGAATATAATGGCGGAATGGGAAGCAATGGCTTAACATCTGCACGACATGATGTATTTAATAGAAGCTTGGCAAAAAAATATCCTGAAAGTTACGATCCGCATGTGCCAGAGGACTTGGTCTATTCAGGTGAAATGAATTTAACGGATTCGTACTTGAATCTACCTTTAGATGCGGGCAAATTGGTATTGTCCCCAACAAGAACATATGCGCCATTAATGAAAGAAATGATTGCTCAATACAAAGGTAAGATGGATGGAGTGGTGCATTGCAGTGGCGGCGGACAAACGAAGGTGCTTCACTTTACGGATGCGAGCACACACATCATTAAAGACGACTTGTTTGATGTGCCACCGCTATTTCAATTAATACAAGCACAAAGCAATACGCCTTGGGAAGAGATGTATAAAGTATTCAATATGGGGCATCGTCTTGAAATTTATACAGATGCTGCCAATGCAAACGGCATGATTGAAATTGCGAAGAAATTTAATATAAATGCTAAAATAATTGGTCGTGTTGAAGCGCCAGTAGAAGGTAAAAGACTTACTATTACTGGTCCGCAGGGGACAATTTATACGTATGCTTAATGTTATTTCGATTAATTAGAGAATGCACGAATTAAGCTTAAAACGTGTTATTGTTTAAAAAGTGAAGCTTATTCAGTAGATTTTAAAATTTAGAATTCATGAAAATACCTTTTTATAAATACCAAGGAACGGGAAATGATTTCGTATTGATTGATAATCGTACATGTATTTTTGATCGGAATCGCAGAGATATTGTAGAGAAAATGTGCCATAGAAGATTTGGCATTGGCGCAGATGGCTTTATTTTATTGCAAAATAAAGAAGGCTATGATTTCGAAATGGTTTATTACAATGCAGATGGAAATGAAAGTACCATGTGCGGAAATGGTGGTAGATGTATTGTGCAATTCGCTTATGACCTAGGGGTGATCGGAGATAAGACGCATTTCTTGGCTATTGATGGTGGGCATGACGCAGAAGTAAAAGATGGCTTGGTGCACTTACATATGAGCGATGTTGGAGAAGTTAAGGATTTAGGAGGGAGCGCCTATTTCTTAAATACTGGCTCACCACATTATGTAAAAGGTGTTGAGCAGTTGGATTCGTATCCTATTTTTGAAAAAGGAAAAAAAATCCGCTACAGCGATGCATTTGCGCCAGGTGGCACCAATGTCAATTTTATGGAAATGCAAGGAGATACGTTGTTTGTTCGCACTTATGAGCGTGGCGTTGAGGATGAAACCTATTCTTGTGGAACAGGCGTTACTGCTGCCGCAATTACAGCGGTAAAACTTGGCGCTTCCAACCCAGTTTCAATAAAAACCTTAGGTGGCAATTTGAAGGTTTCTTTTGACCAAAAGAGCGAAAACCAGTATATAAATATTTATCTGATTGGACCTGCAAAACGCGTGTTCGAAGGACAAATTGATGCAAATTTTAACGTGTAAGTCAGGATTAATTTGTACATTTAATACGCCCGAATGCATTGTTTAATCGTGCAGGGGCATTATAAACGATATTCAATATTACGTATTCATAAATAAGATGTTAGGAATTTTAGCAAAACTGTTCGGATCAAAGTCTGATCGCGATATCAAAAAATTACAACCTGTAGTAGAACTTATCAATGACGAATTTAGAAGAATGTCTTCTTTGTCGGATGATGAATTAAGAGGGCAGACTAAAAAAATAAAAGACATCATTGACTTAGATTTAAGTCCGATTGATATCCAAATAAAAGCGGAGCACGACAAGGTTGCAGCAAATCCTGATTTAAGCATCGACGACAAAGAAATTATTTTTCAAACGATTGATAAATTAGAATTAGATCGCAATAAAGAATTAGAAAAAGTATTAGAAAAAGTGTTGCCTCAAGCATTTGCTGTAGTTAAAGAAACAGCACGTAGATGGAAAGAGAAAGGCAAACTTTCCGTTACTGCAACACCTATGGATATTGAAATTGCTTCTAAAAAGCAAAATGTTCAAATCATAGGAAATAAAGCTGAATGGAGTAGCAAGTGGTTGGCTGCAGGTACAGAAGTGACATGGGAAATGATGCACTTCGATGTTCAGTTGATTGGTGGTATGGTATTGCATAGCGGAAAGATTTCTGAGATGGCAACAGGGGAAGGTAAAACACTTGTTGCAACCTTACCTGCTTACTTAAATGCATTAGCACGTAGAGGAGTTCATATTGTTACAGTGAATGATTACTTAGCGAAACGAGATAGTGAGTGGATGGCACCCTTGCTTGAGTTTCATGGCATGACTGTTGACTGTATCGATAAATATCAGCCAAATTCAGATGAACGTAAAAAAGCATACGCTGCAGATATTACATACGGAACAAATAACGAATTTGGCTTTGATTATCTTCGCGATAACATGGCTACAAATAAAGACGATCTTGTTCAACGTGGGTACCATTATGCTATGATTGATGAGGTCGATTCAGTCTTGATTGATGATGCACGTACGCCATTAATTATTTCTGGTCCGGTACCAAAAGGCGATCAACATGAGTTTGCTGAATTGAAGCCACGTATTCAGCGTATCCTTGAAGAACAAAAGAAATTAATCAACGGGTTTTTAGTTGAAGCAAAAAAATACATAGCTGCAGGAAAAGAAAAAGAAGCAGGTTTAGAATTATTGAGAGCGCACCGTGCATACCCTGGTTACAAGCCTTTGATTAAGCAATTGAGCGAATTGGGTGCGAAGACTATTTTGCAAAAAGCAGAAAATGAATACATGGCAGAAAATAATAAGCGTATGCCTGAAGCAGATGCTCCTTTGTTTTTTGTTATTGATGAAAAGCACAACCAAGTTGACCTTACAGAAAAAGGCGTTGATTTTATAACGGGCGAACAAGAAGATTCCAATCTATTTATTTTACCAGATATCGGTTCTGAATTGGCGAAGATTGAGAAAGATAAGTCGATTACAGATCAAGAGCGCATGGAAAAAACGGAGCATTTGCTGAGCGAATACTCTATGAAACAAGAACGCATCCATACACTACAGCAATTACTTAAAGCCTATACCTTATTTGAAAAGGATACGGATTATGTAATCATGGACAGCAAAGTTAAAATTGTAGATGAGCAAACAGGCCGTATCATGGATGGTCGTCGTTACTCAGACGGTTTACACCAAGCACTTGAAGCAAAAGAAAATGTGCGTGTTGAAGAAGCAACACAAACATATGCTACGATTACATTGCAAAACTATTTCAGAATGTACCACAAGCTTTCAGGCATGACCGGTACTGCAGAAACAGAAGAAGCAGAATTTCATCAGATATATACATTAGACGTTGTTGTTGTGCCTTCTAACAGGCCTCTTGCACGTTTGGATGAACAAGATAAAGTATACAAAACGACGCGTGAAAAATACAATGCGGTAGCCGACGAAATTGTGGAATTAACTGAAAAGGGTAGACCTGTATTGGTTGGTACTACTTCGGTAGACATTTCAGAATTATTAAGCAGAATGCTTAAGATGCGTAATATCAAGCACCAAGTATTGAATGCAAAACTACACGCAAAGGAAGCAGATGTTGTTGCTGAAGCTGGTATGCCAGGTACAGTTACAATTGCAACAAACATGGCGGGTAGAGGTACAGATATTAAATTAACTCCTGAGTCTAAAGCTTCGGGTGGTTTAGCAATCATTGGTACAGAGCGACATGAATCAAGACGTGTAGATAGACAGCTTCGTGGTCGTGCAGGTCGTCAAGGTGATCCAGGCTCTTCTCAATTCTTCGTGAGTTTGGAAGACAACTTAATGCGTTTATTTGGATCAGATCGCATCGCTAAATTTATGGACCGAATGGGTTATAAAGAAGGTGAAGTGATTCAGCATTCTATGATTTCAAATTCAATTGAACGTGCACAGAAAAAAGTTGAAGAAAACAACTTTGGTCAACGTAAGCGTTTGCTTGAATACGATAACGTAATGAATGCACAACGCGTTGTAATTTATAAGCGTCGTAAAAATGCCTTGTATGGGGAACGATTAAAATTGGATATTCTAAACATGATCTATGATTTGTGTGAAGATATGATTTTCAGCGCACACCCAATGAAAGATTATGACAATCTAAAATTACGTGCCATCACTATTTTTGGAGTGATACCAGACCTTACAAAAGAACAATTCGAAAAGCAACCTGTTGCCGTTTCTGTGAAATCCTTATACGATGAGGTATTTAAACATTACGAACAAAAAATTGCTTTTGCTAAAGAGAAAACGCAACCCACTTTCAACGATTTATTTTTAACTCGTGGTGAGGCAATCGAAAATATTGTCATTCCATTTACAGATGGTAAACGTAGTGTGAATGTAATCGCACCTCTAAAAGAATTGGCGAAAAAGGAGTCACATACGTTAGAACAATCTATTGAACGTTATATAACACTTGCTGTTATTGACATGCATTGGAAAGACCATTTGCGTGAAATGGATGAATTGAAGCAATCGGTTCAAAATGCTGCATACGAACAAAAAGATCCTTTATTAATTTACAAATTCGAAGGGTTTGAATTGTTTAAAAAGTTTATTTATACGGTTAACGTAGATATTGTTTCCTTCTTATTTAAGGCAGATATACCTAAACAAGACAATACTGTCCCTGTTAGGGAAGTGAAACAACAGCAAGTACAACAACCTAAATACAAAGAGACGAAAGATGAAGCAGGTTCTGCGTTTGGCGGAGGCACTTCAACTCAATCTGAAGAAAAACAAGAAGCGCCAAAACTAGAACCCATTCGTTCGCAAAAAGTAGCGAATAGAAACGATAAAGTTTCTGTACAATACGTGGATGGAAGCGTAAAGCGTGATATTAAATACAAATCTGTTGAAGAGGATATCGTAAACAACAAATGTGTATTAATTGAAGAATAAGAATTTAACTGAAGTATGAATATGCGTCCTTGGATTAAAAATAGTATTAAGACTGGCTTTGTAATGAGCATCATATTATTGAGCTCATGTGCGGCTATGTCTCAAAAACATAAATCCAATGTTGTTTCCTACTATGAAGATTTAAGCCTTGTACGTCCACAATTTATAAATCCAGATACGCTCGATTCTAAATCAGGGAAAGTGAAAACTCCCACAGTAATGCCACCTTTTCAAAGTGATGTGAGCAAGCCACTGAATGCACGGATTGATTCGTTAGCTACTATCAATAAGGCTTACTCAACGATGCAAGGTTATCGAATCTTGGTGTATACAGGCGCTAGTAGTGACGATGCGCAACGTAATAGGCAATCCGTTTATAATTACAACTCAGACTTGAATGTGTATACACAATATAAGCAACCAAGCTTTAGAGTGAAGGTAGGCGATTTTACCAATCGCGTAGAAGCGCATTATATCTTAAATGATTTGAAGCAAAGTTTTCCAAATGCGATGATTGTCCCAGATCAAATCAATTTGCTGCATTAATATGGAATTGAAAAAACACATACAGCAATTAGCAGCAGATATTTCTTCGGATGTGATTGGTTATAGAAGACATATACATGCCAATCCAGAGCTGTCTTTTGAAGAGTACAATACCAGTGCATATATTTCACAATTGCTTCATTCTTTTGGAGTAAAGCATGAGACAGGTATTGCAGGTACGGGTATTGTTGCATTGATTGAAGGTAAGAATCCATCTTCAAAAGTCATTGCATTGCGTGCGGATATGGACGCATTACCCATCGAAGAAAAAAATAACGTTCCGTATAAGTCTACCAATATTGGGGTGATGCATGCTTGTGGACATGATGTACATACTTCCTCTTTGTTAGGTACTGCAAAAATATTAAGTCAAGTTACGGATCAATTTGAAGGTACAATAAAACTCATTTTTCAACCAGGCGAAGAAAAATTTCCTGGCGGGGCATCACTTATGATTGACGCGGGTGTTCTTGAAAACCCTGCACCTGTAAATATCATGGGGCAGCATGTCATGAACTTAATTCCTGCTGGTAAAGTAGGTTTTAGAGAAGGCATGTACATGGCAAGTGCCGATGAAATTTACATTACAGTTAAAGGCAAAGGCGGACATGCAGCCATGCCAGACAAGAATATAGATCCCATTTTAATAGCATCACATATCATTATTGCCTTGCAACAAGTTATTAGCCGGAATTGCGATCCACGTATACCTGCTGTTTTATCTTTTGGTAAAATCATAGGTATGGGTGCAACAAATGTTATTCCAGACGAAGTACATATAGAAGGCACTTTTCGCACCCTCAATGAAGAGTGGCGTGCAGAAGCAAAGCAACGCATTCGTAAAATGGCTGTAGGTATTGCTGAATCTATGGGGGCAACCTGTGATATTGATATTAAAGACGGTTATCCATTTTTGAAAAATGCTCCAGCTTTAGCAAAACGTATGCGTGCTGCAGCTGTAGATTTTTTAGGAGAAGACAATGTGTTGGATCTTGACTTGTGGATGGCAGCAGAAGATTTTGCATACTACTCACAAAAAATTGATGCAGGGTTTTATCGTTTAGGTATTCGCAACGAAGCAAAAGGCATTACTGCCGGGGTTCACACAGCGAATTTTGATATTGATGAGACTGCTTTGCAGACAGGCACAGGATTGATGGCTTGGTTGGCGTTGGAGGAGTTGAAGGCGAAGTAATTTGAACCGAAGGTGATTCCTTATTTTACTTTATCTGTGCGATGCTTTTCATTCAATCATCCTCAATATTCAACAATGTTTTATTGATGAATGTGTCTGAAATTATCCCACCATTCTCACATACAAATCCTCAACCTTTTTTCTAGCCCAAGGCGTTTTTCGCAAAAAAGTCAAACTTGATTTTATACTCGGGTCAATATTAAAGCAATTTACATTAATTATTTGCCCCAATTCTTCCCATCCATATTCATCAACTAGCTCGTTTAAAACCATTTCGAGCGTTTTGCCATGCAGCGGATTGTTTACTTGTGTAGACATGAAACCAGAAGGGTGGGAGATTAAATAATACTTTTATTTACAATTGGCCTGCCAATGAATTCAATAGGTTTATCAATCTCCAACCAAGATTTACATCCACCATATTCTGGCAATATATCAAGGCTAAAAGATGCTCCGAATTCGCATACTTGAACAATCATTAAATGGATGCTGTTACCCCAGCGTTCGAAGCGTTCTTTAATCACTTCTTCATTCCATGCATGAAATGCATCTAGCTTTTTTACTTGCTCCCAATCCGTTATCACTTGTACATCGGCTACGTGTACATAATATTTTATTTCAACTTTATCAGGTATGGTATGAAAACGCGCATCGCTTAAAAAAGGCTTCCAGCTTGGCTTTATCATTTCATCCGATTGATGAAATAGGGTAGGGTACAAGACGAATTGTTTGCCTTTTAACTCAAAGTCTCCAGAGCCATCTTCGTCGATACCTCCTTTGCGAAGTATAATACTTTGCTTGCCTTTGCCCAAAGCATCTACAATGCAAGCCCATTCTTTAAATGCTAAAGCCATTATTTTGTTTTTAATGATTTTTCATATTGAATTAAAAAATCATCTAGGTTTTCATAGCCAATGCGTTTTGCTATAATTACTTTATTTTTATCAAGCACATACAATACAGGCGTTGCATAGATGTCGTAGGTAATTTTGAAATCGGTATGGTTTTTAGAATCACGCACATTTAACCATCCACGAATATTGTTTGCGCGGATAAATTTCATCCAATCTTCATCTTTGCGTTCTATACTTGCCGCATATACTTGTATGCCTTTTGATTTATTTTTGAGCCACCATTCGTATAGCTTAGGAGTTTCTTTTTGACAATGACCACATTGAGAATCCCAGAAAAATAAGATGGTGTAATTTGCATTTACATCATGCAAATAGCGATACGTTCCCGATGTGTCGGTCATGTATAAGTTCGGTGCTTTTTTGCCTAATAATAAAGGGTCAAGTAATTCTACGCGCTCTTTAATTTTTGTAACGGTTTCTGGTGTTGCCCAAAAACATTTGCCCTTCATATAATATTCTTTTCCTAAATGAACAAATACGGCATCCATACCCATTACTTGAGATGTTTCATATTTATAGGTAAAGTCTCTAACAAAATATTCGAATAAATCTTTAGAAGCTTTCGTCTTCGTTAAGATCATGTCGATTTCTTTGATGAGAGAGTCTGGGCGTTGTACCACTAAATTTTTAAAATACGTGTCAACCTTTGCAACAAGAACTGGTGTGCGCAGGAGTCGATCATCCGAAAAGTCAACATTGTCAAAATAATGTTTTTTGTAATAATGATACTGCCACGTAGAATCAATGGTTCCATCTGCGCGTTTCGGTGCAGGCGGAACTTCAACTTCTTTAGACGTTTTTAAAATGGCAGTAAATAGACTCGTCGGATTAGATGCTAAATAACTTTGTATGTACACCAACATGGTCGAATCAATGCCGGACAATTGTTTTGTTAGTTTTTCTTTTTTTGCACCACTTGCAGTTTTTATTTGCGCATTCAAGGTGTCTGCCAATTCTTTTTGGCTTAAGAAGAAATTCTGATACGCATAAAATGCAGTATTGTCAGGTGAGTTTTTGAATTGGGCAGATTTAACCATATCTGCTTCATCTATAGAAAAGCTTAATGTATTGGGCTTTAAAATGAAATCAAATATGCGTTGGCCAGGTAATAATAAAAAATACATACCTTCTTTAAGATGGGTTGTATCTGCAAAAGAAACCATTCCTTTCGAATCAACAAGTGCTGTATCTTGATAGTAGCGCTTGTCGGCTTGATATCTAGCAAGGAAAACAGTATCTGCTTGCTTTAAACCTTTTATTTGCACTTTAATATCATAGCCTAAAGGTTTGCCTGCTGCATTGCAATAGTATATACTAGCGAGAGTCGACAGGCAAATGAATACATAGGATTTAATTGAATTCATGATTATAGTACGGGTTTATTGTATGCTATTATTTAGTATGAATTTAAGAAATGTATTTCAATTTTTATACCAATATTACAATCCAAATGTATTTTAAATGCAAAAAAGGCAGCATCGCCACCTTTTTTGCATTTAAAATACATCTAAATTATTTCATTTTAAATTTATTTTTTAGGGCATCTGCTGCAGATTTCTTAATAGAATCTTCCGCTGCTTTTTGCTTTCTTTGTAATTCTGCTTGTACTGCTGCTTTCTGTTTGGCAATTTCAGCATTTGCTGCATCTTCTTGCTTTTTCAATTCTGCTTGCGCTGCTGCTTTTTGTTTTTCTACCTCAGCTTCAGCTTGGGCTTTAGTTTTATCTATTTCAGCCTGCACTTGTTTTCCTTGCTCACTATTTTTAATTCCAGATACAACAGCATCTTTAATGTCTGCTTTATTTACTTCGCCAAAATTTGTCTTAATAATCGAAACCTTTGTATTGTCATAAGGCCCTTTAACGTTTAGGTCTATGATAATATTTTTTGGCATAGAGATCGCCGATGTTCCTATAAGTCCAGACAGGGCTTTGTTTGCCTCATCACCAAGCGCACCAGAAGGGGTTGTTAATTGCATGTCATAATCTACACTGCCATCTAATTTATTCAAGCCTTTGGTGATGGCAATTTTCGATTCTCCAGATTTGATGTCAAAAGGTGCAACAACCAACGAACCGTTTTCGATTTTAAAGTTTAATAATAAATCTTTAATCTCTAATGGATCCATATTTTTCATTCTCGTCAAGGTTGCAATGGTACCAAGTAGAGGATTGCTTAATACTTTTAATGAACTTGATCCTAGAGAACCCTTGCCGTTAAGTGTTGCATAAACAGGCATCATTTCCTTGTCTAATAAGCCTCCCATAACAAGAGACAGGTTAACATTACCGTCAACATAATTAGCAATCGGAGCCATCTTTTTAACGGAGTTAAATGTTTTGTATGCTTCTTTCGCTGCAACGTCTTTCATGACCATATCCATTTTGAAAGATGGTTTCGCCATATCTTGTGTATTGTAATCTCCACTAAATAAGAACGAACCGCCCAATGAATTAAAGTTTAATTTATCCATTGTTACAATACCATTCTTAACAATGATTGCGCCTTTCATATTTGCCAAATCCATATTGCTATAGATTACTTGATTCATATCGGCATTGAAGGTGAAATCAATGTTTTTGGGTACTTCAACAATTTCCATAGGTACTTCTTCAGCTGGAGGAGTACTTGCTGTTGTGCTTGTTGGCTCATCTGCCATCCACTCGTTCACATCAAACTTATTAGATTTCATCGTCATTACACCGTGTATAGTTGTGTCTTTACCACCAAACATATAGCCCATATAATTAGACATGAAACCAGTAATGTTATAATCGCTTTTGCCAAGCATACCCTGCATCGTAGAAATATTGAAGCGCTCCGGAGTTAATGTTAAATACCCCTTCTTCATTGTATAGCCTTGTGGCAAATCCGTGCTCTTATATATTAAATCATCAATATCTAAAGAGCCGCTTGTTTGCGTATTCACATAATTCCCTGCTTGCACTTCAGACAAAATACCTTTGGTTGTCATATCTGCATTCATACGTCCAGTAAGGGTTGTGCCTTCAATAGGATATATTTTTGTCATTTTCGCAAGGTCAATAATTCCTTTGATCGTTGCTTCATAGTTTGGATCATCAAAGTTTTTAACAAAAGCTTTCATTTCAAATGGTTCGCCATCAAGAATAAGTTTGAAGTAGTCTAATAAAAATGTAGATGTTTTCATATTTCCATCGCTTGTGGCAACTGCGGAAAGGTTGATATTCTCAATAGGCTCAGGAAACTCGGATGATTTTACATATCCATTTGCTAAATTCATGTTTGCAGTAACCATAGGCATCAGTTTTAAACTGTCACTGTATTTGCCTTTAGCTTTAACATCCATTCCAAATAACCCTTTAAGTGTTGTGCCTTCTATCGGATAGAATTTACTAACATCTTCTAATTTAACTTTAGCCAAAACATTTGCATCAATATCATATGGGTTCATGCCATTCATCAATACACGCGCGTCAATAGGGTTTGCGCCCATTTCCATGTGAAATGCTTTTAAGTTGACAATTACATTGTCAATGATGCCATCTTTGTCATCTACAGACAAATCCATATTAATATTTTTAACGGCATCTGGCAAATCGGGATATTGAAAGAAACCATTTTTAATCAACATGTTTAATCCAAAACCTGGCAAGGTGTTTTCATTATAAATCCCTTTTACGTAGCCATCAAAACCGATAGAACCATCTGTTTTAACTTTTTCAAAATCTTTATTATAAACTGCAGGCACTAAAGAAAGAAGGTTTTTGAAATCTGTTTCTTTTGCTTTATAGGTAATGTTCATTTTGATGTCATCACCAGGCATTTCAACAGAACCGTCAAAGCCTAACTTGAAATCATTAAGGGCGAATTCGTTTTCTAAAAATGTATAAATAGATTTAGCCATGTCGATTTTTACCGTAGCATCAGCTGTAAACGTTTGTCCGCTTAAATATCTTGTACCATCGTATTCAACCAATACATTTGTTGTTTTTGTATAGGTTTTCAAATCATAAATATCGGAGGCAATATCTCCACTACCTGTATGGTCAAAATGTTTCAATTCTGCATACATCGGCATGGTCTGGTCGTCATAAATAATGAAACCGTCTTTAATTTCCCATTTTTCTATACTAATATTCAACGGACTTGATTCTTCAGAAGGAGTAGTTTGTGTTGTGGTATCAGGGTAGGTAATGTCCCAACTCATTTTTCCACTCTTGTCGAATATGGTTACAATTTTAGGTTGGTCTAAAAATACACCTTTGATTTTTATTTTGTCTCCAGAGATTACACTCATAATATCAAGCGTCAAACTGAATTCTTTAGCCGCAAATAAAGTATCACCTTTAAATTCTTGCACGTTCGACATTAAGCCAATGTCTTGTATAGACACACTTAAATTAGGAAAGTGGGAAAATAAGGATAAACTGAAAGATTCTGAATTATACCAAACCGAACCATTAATATTTTTTTGAATTTGCTCGTCTATTATGCCCTTAATTTTGTCTTTAAATAAAAATGGCAATAAAACCATGGCTAGCAATAAAACCCCGATAGTAATACCAGAGATTTTGAAGAATTTTTTCATGTCCTGAGAGTAAGAAATGTAATAAAGAATTGAATTTCGCTTGTGTATAATAACAATTAACGAAATTTAAATAAATTTCGTCTCTTTATAACAAAAAAATGTGTCTTTCTTTGAGATTTTACTTGCTGTAAAATTCGGTTAAGGTATCTGTGATTTTTTCGGTTTCTGTCAAAAAACCATCGTGGCCATATAAGGAATCGATACAAACATATTTAGCATTCGGAATCGAATTCGCTAAAAATTCTTGTTCGCAAACTGGGAATAAAATATCTGTTGAAATACCTATAACCAACGTTTTGGATTGAATACAGTTAAACGCATCTTGGATGCTTTTTCTATTTCGGCCTACATGATGACTATCCATAGCCTTGGAAAGATACCAATAGGAATGACAATTAAATCTTTTTACGAGTTTGTCACCTTGGTAATGCTGATAGGTGGTCGCTCTATAGTCATCTACTTTACTGCTATCTTCTTCGCTTTGTGTTTGAACATAGGTTTCATAGCTTCTGTAAGATAACATTGCAATTGCGCGGGCTGTCTTTAATCCTTCTCTGCCGGCATCTAAGGACGCATTTTTCCAGGTAGGATCCATGTCTATAGCCATGCGTTGCGATTCATTAAAGGCTATGCCCCATGGAGAATGGAATGCATTCGTTGACAATAAAACTAAATGCTTAAAGATAGAAGGTTCTTGAATCGCCCATTCCATCGCTTGCTGACCACCTAGGGAACCACCAATTAATGTATGAATCGTATGTATGGCAAGGTGCTTACGTAAGATGTCATGTATTTGCACCATGTCGCGAATGGTAACAATAGGAAAAGATAAAAAATATGGTTTGTTTGTTTCTGGATTTGTTTCCGTCGGACCAGTTGTGCCATAACAGGAAGACAATATATTGGCACAAATAATAAAGTGCTCTTCTGGGTTGTATATATAATCGGTACCTACCAAACCCGGCCACCAAGATTCTACGTCGGAGTTTGCAGTTAAGGCATGACAAACCCAGATAACGTTATCTTCCGCTTTATTAAGGTTGCCTGCAGTTGAATATTGAATTCGAACCTCTGGCAAAATTACGCCTGACTCAAGAGTAATTGGTTGTTTGTGCGTGTAGATATGATATTCCATTATAAGTGCAAACACGTTAAGGGTTTAACATTTATAACTTCAATTTTAAAGTTGTAAGGAGTAACTTTAAAGGAGGTATTTTGGTATAAAAATAAAGGTTCTCGGTTAAGGTCGAGAGTCGTTAATCGAATCATTGGCTAATTAATTTATATGCCCTGTTTATTCAGGTCAGGAATTAGCACCTTTCTAGATTTGCTCCCAGAGGTTGCTAGAGGTTCAAAGAGCCCGTTCTCTCCCCTCTTCTTTATAAATCAATTACTACTGTAACTGATTTTGAGTAAACAAAAATAAGTATGCGAATTAGAAAAACAAAGTATTATTCGGAAAAATCATACTGCGTCATAAAAAAACTAAACTTTTACATTTATATCAACCTTCATATTATTAATAACTAGGGGGTTGGGTGGAAAATTTCGCCTCTAGCGCTAAAGGATGATATATAACAACTTTAAAAGTAATCTGCCGTAATAGACTAAAGAATTGTATTAAAGCGAATAAATTGATTGATTTTTAGCAAATTATTCATTTATTGCAGATTGAAATACCTTCAACAAGTTATAATCAGTGTTCTTAAGTTGAACAGAATTAGGAAATGATTCAATATAAAAACCCAAATTATTGGTTCTTATTGGTTTGTATAATTATAATGTCGGCAATAGTAGTGGCGACTTATTTTATTCCAAATAAAATCCCTTTTGCTACGGAAGGGGTTGGGATAAAACTGTACCGTATAAACTACGCTGCATTAGCAATTATGACTCTGCTTAGTAACAATATTACCATTATGCGCGGATATTTAATTGCAACGGGCTGGATGATGGTATTCTTTGTGGTTTCAACTTGGCTGCAATTACCACTTCAAGACATTTTTCAATTTACGAAACATGACAATTTCCTCCATTCTAATATAGGAGTAATTTCCATTTTTATAGGTGTTGTTTATGGAAAATCAACTGGATTAAAACATAAAGAGGAATCTTTATAAAATATTCAGCGACTGCTCTTTTATTTTTTCCAATTCTTCCTTCATTTGCACAACCGAACGTTGAATATTTGCATCATTTGCTTTTGAACCAATTGTATTGATTTCTCTTCCAATTTCCTGTGCGATAAAGCCAAGTTTTTTTCCATTCGCTTCTGCGCCTTCCATTGCTTCTAAAAAATAACTTAAATGGCTACGTAAGCGAACTTTTTCTTCGCTGATATCTAGCTTCTCAATATAAAAAATAAGCTCTTGCTCAAATCTACTATTATCTAGTTGCTCAGACTTACTGTAATCATCAAAATGCTGACGGATACGTGTGCGAATCGCTTCTATGCGTTGTGGGTCAAACGCTTCAACTTTAGTAAGCGCATCTCCAATATTTTTAATATACTCTTGAAATTTTAACGAAAGTGTCTTTCCTTCATCTTTGCGAAATTCATTACATTTCGCAATCGCCTCTACAAGTACTTTTTGGATTAATGCCCAATCTTCTGAACTATCTTCAGTTTCAGCCTCAGACTCCATAGCCTTAGGCATTTGAAGGGCAAGTTTGAAAAGGTCAGAGTCTGATGCACCAATTGCATCTGCTGTTTCTTTTAAATCTTTGTAATATAATGCTACGAGTTCTCTGTTAATGAAAACTTTGGCTTTTACTCCACCTTTAGACTGAACATCAATGTTCAAACCCACTTTACCACGTTCAATCGTATTGTTTAAAATATTTCGAACCTCTAGTTCACGATCCGAATATTCTTTCGACAAGCGTAAATTCAAATCTAAAAATTTAGAATTTAATGATTTTATTTCTACTGAAACTGAAATTTTATCGTTCTCGGCTGTGTGAGAACCATAACCTGTCATTGATTTAATCATGGGAGCGGATATGTATTTTGTGCAATATAGAAAAGAAAAACGAAACGTGTATGCTTGGCAATGCTGCGCTACAACGCGTGTAAGAAAATAATTAAATTAGGCGTCAAATCTGACGCCTAATTTAATGGGTGATATTTATACTAATTTTTTAGAAACTAAATACTCTGCAATTTGCACCGCATTGGTCGCAGCTCCTTTCCGAAGGTTATCAGCTACAATCCACAAGTTTAGCGTTTTTGGCTGAGATTCATCTCTACGAATACGACCTACAAAAACTTCATCTTTATTATGCGCATCTAACGGCGTCGGATATTCTAATTTTGCTGGATTATCTTTAACGATAATGCCAGGGGATTTTGAAAGCAATTCTTTCACTTCATTCACATCAAAATCATTTTCAAATTCGATGTTTACAGATTCAGAGTGTCCGCCAATTACAGGTACGCGTACAGTAGTAGCAGTAACTTTAATAGTATCGTCAGACATGATTTTATTTGTTTCTAAAATCATTTTCATTTCCTCTTTTGTATATCCATTTTCTTGGAATACATCTATATGAGGAAGCAAATTCAAATCAATTTGATATGGATATGCTTTTTCTCCATTCATTTCTCCCTTACGTTCATCAAACAATTGATCAACTGCTTTCTTACCCGTACCTGTTACTGATTGATACGTAGAAACAACTACGCGCTTGATTTTATATTTTTTATGCAACGGTTCCAATACTACTACCATCTGTATAGTAGAGCAATTTGGATTTGCAATAATTTTATCATCCTTAGTCAATTCGTGCGCGTTTACTTCAGGCACGATCAATTTCTTCGTAGGATCCATTCTCCATGCAGAAGAGTTGTCAATGACAGTTGTACCTGCTGCTGCAAATATGGGTGCAAGTTCTAACGAAGTACTACCACCTGCTGAGAATACAGCAATATCTGGCTTCATAGAAATTGCTGTTGCTGCAGATACTATTTTATACTTCTTACCATTATATTCAACTTCTTTACCAACGGATTTTTCAGATGCTACTGGTATGAGCTCTGTTATAGGGAAGTTACGTTCTTTAAGAACAGTAAGCATTTGCGTTCCTACCAAACCGGTAGCGCCAACTACAGCTACTTTCATTTCTTTACTTTTGTTAATTAATGCACACTTTTTTAAAAGAGTTGCAATTTACCATTTTTTTTCTCCTAATTTCATTTATTCAAGCTATGTTTTTTGGCTGTTTTCAGCACAATAATTTTATTTTCGCAATGCAAAACCGTATCGCCCTAATTTTTACAAGTATATTACTACTTGTTTCGAGTCCTTTATGTGCTCAATTGTTTGACTTTGAGAATGCTAGCATTCCAACCAGTTGGTCCGGAGATGTAGTAGCCTTTAAAATCTCCACTGAAAATCAATTGCAATTGAATGCTCCAGTAGGTGCTTCACAATCAACTGTAGTGTGGCCTAGTTTAAGCACTACAAATTGTAGTTGGGAGTTTTTAGTGCGCTATGACTTTGCCGCATCTACAACTAATTACGGATTATTCTATCTCTATTCAACACATGAAAACTTTAATTCAGCAAACAACTGCAGCTACTACTTGAAAATTGGAGGTGTAGCAGGTAATAGTGATAAAATTGAGTTGTATTATCAACAAGGAAATATTAAATATAAAATATTAGAAAGTCTAACGGGAGTAGTTGGGGCAAGTAAGGTCGTCTGCAGAATAAAAGTAATTAAAAATGCGCAAGGTGTATGGACATTGAATACGGATAATACAGGAGGGTATAATTTTGCTGAGCAATCTACAGCTCAGCATTGGCAGGCACAGAGCTATCATTTCTCTGGATTACGCTGTGTGTATTCATCTACAAGGAGAGACAAGTTCTTTTGGGATGACATTCATATACAGATACCCTTTTCTTTAGATCGATATGAGTTTGAAAACGATTCGACACTTATTTTTTATTTCAATCAAGAGATTGATTCCTGCAATAAAATTCAACTAGACGAAGATTTCGGCATCAATTACAAGGTTGCTTTTGGACTAAAAATTTTGACATTAACTTTTGAAAAACCTCTTCTTGCGAAGACGTATAAAGCGAAACTTCAAAATGTATTTTCAGCTGGCTCAAACGAACCATTTAGCGATAAAATAGAATTAGTTAAGGAGATGTATTATTATGTTGGTCAACTACGAATTTCTGAATTTATGAGTGATCCCAGCCCCAGTGCTGGTTTGCCTGATGTAGAGTGGATTGAGCTTGTAAATGCTTCGAACAAAGCGATAGATGTGAAAAATATTCGCATTTCAGATCCTTCTACAAGTGTGAAATTGCCAGCATATATACTAGAACCTAAATCAGCATTGATAGTATGTTCCGTAAATATGTGCCCATTATTTCATATTGAAAATTGTATTGAAGTACCTGTATTGCCAAGTTTAAATAATAGCTCAGATTCTATTTTTGTTTGGGCGAATGATACTTTGCTGTTGGATTATGTTCAGTATAATATTGCGTTGCTAGGGAAAGGATATAAGTTAGATGGAGGCTACTCTATTGAAAGAAAAGCGATATCTGAAAATTGTTCCTTTGCACAACAATTAAAATTTACTGATGATGCAACTGGAGGCAGCCCGGGTATCGCACCCATGTTTACCAATACGCCACCAATCATGTTTAAGGCTCAAATTATATCGGATAGAGAGGTGCGATTGAATTTAAATGGCGCTGTTACTTTGAATCAAAATTTCATTTCCAATCCACTGGACATTCTGACGATGAGAAACACAAGTACTGCATTTGAAACGACTTATTTATTTACATGCACACATGGCTTTGAAGCAGGGAAAGCCTATGAATGCATTATTGACTCTATCATTAATTGCAAAAATAAACAACAATCGGTCGACATTGTAATCCCACTTATTTTTCCGAAGCAAGCACAAAAAAACGAATTGTACTTGAACGAAATCTTATATAACCCGAGTGTTGGAGGAGTTGATTTTGTTGAGATATATAATAGTTCGGATGCCTATGTTCAATTGGGAGGAAGCCATTTATTCAACACTTCTTCAAATAAAATTTCGCATACTTTTTTACTAGGTGACATGGTTATTCCTCCGTATGCTTTTGTTGTTTTAACACCGGATACACTTATGTTAAAACAACAATATTCAAATGCAAAGGACCATACATTCATACAAGTTAAAAATTTGATCTCATTGCCAGATGGAGGAGGGAGCCTAGCTTTAGTTGCTAGTAATGGTAGAGATACCTTAGATTACATTGAATACCGTGACGACTTTCACAATAAATTACTTCGCAATTCTGAAGGGTATTCCTTAGAAAAAATAAATACAATCAATCCTGTTTTTTTGCCCGATAACTGGACGAGTTCTGCAGATAGAGCTACACCTGGTTATGAAAATTCACAGCAAGTCAGATACAATTCCCCTGAAAGTAAGGATTTTTACTGTGCGCCATGCCATGCTTCAACAAATTTAAATGGTGTAGATGATTTTGTTTTATTACACTTAAACCCACATACGCAAGCTGCATTTGGAACACTTCGGATCTACGGAATAGATGGACATATTTTAGTCGATTTGTTTGTTAATCAACTACTTGGGTTTGAAAATACATTTAAATGGAATGGCTTAAAACAGAATGGCGAAATCTTAACGGATGGAATATACATTGCAGTAGCTGAATGGTGGACTTCAGATGGCAAAGTGAATACGTCTAAAATTGCCATAAGTACTTCACAGTATTGAAAATATATACGGATTTTGTGGATAACGAAGCATGTATCTAACCTTTTTTGTAGTATTTTTGTAAAGGATCTTTTACGTAATACACGCATCTATTCAAATACTTTTATTATGGGTACGAACAAAAAGAAAGCCGTTACAAAAAAAGTAAGCAAAAAGGCAACGAAAGTAGTAGCAAAAAAAGCAATAACGAAAGTCGTTTCTAAAAAAAGCCTTGCTAAAAAGGCGGTTGTTAAAAAAGTCGTTTCTAAAAAAGCGACGACTAAGAAGCCCACTATAAAAAGTGCAGTTAAGGTAGTTGCGAAAAAAGCGCTTAAAAAAGTAGTGCCGAAAAAAACGTTAAAAAAAGTAGTGCCTAAAAAAGTTGCGCTTTCAAAAGAACCAATAAAAAAGACAAAAATCGTTCAGCCAACGAAAAAAATAGTAGAAAAAAAATCCCTTTTAAAAACTACTAACAAAAAAGCCGTTTCAACGTCTGTCTCAAAAACGAAAGAAATGAAAAAAGAAGACAAAGAAAATGCATCTAAAGATGCAACACCAAATGCGCAAAAAAATATGCCTTTGCTTAAACAAGAGCCAGCATATCTTCAACGTACTATGAATGCGCCAAAGGATGATAGAACACATTATTCTAAAGAGGAATTAATGGAATTTGACGCAATTATATCTGAAAAGTTAGAACTTGCGCGTAAACAATTTCAATTTGCTAAGGATGTGTTGAATCGCAAAAACGATGAAGGCACGGATAATACTACTGGGAATGTTAAAATGATGGAAGACGGGGCGGATGTTCTTGAAAAAGAAAGTTTCAGTTCATTTGCAGCACGTCAACAAAAATTTATACTTCAGTTGGAAAATGCGCATGCACGCATTCAAAATGGCACATATGGAGTGTGTATTGTTACAGGTAAATTAATACCAAAAGAACGATTGAAATTGGTGCCACATACCCAACACACAATTGAAGCAAAAGAACAAAGAAAATAATAATACCAAATGAATTTCTTACAAAATCATATTGAAAGCATTATTTTCTGTGCAACAGATCCTGTAAAGCCTGACGAAATTCGTCAATGTATGTCGGAGATGTTTGAAGCAGAAATTCCCTTAGATGACATTCTAAATGCCGTTGATGAGTTGCTTTCGAAATATGAAGATGAAATGTACCCCTTCCAAATATTACAAATAGGCGGCGGGTATCAATTCATGACTAAGCCAGCATATCAGTCTAGTTTGGGGATTTTTTTAAAACAAAAATCAAAGAAGCGATTATCTACCTCTGCTTTGGAAACAATGGCAATCGTTGCCTATAAACAGCCGATTACGAAGGGGCAAATTGAGCAAATAAGAGGCGTGAATTGTGATTACGCCATGCAGAAATTGCTGGAAAAGGAATTAGTTGAAATTCAGGGTAAATCTGACGGGGTAGGGAGACCAATCCTGTATGGTACAAGTCAGAAGTTTTTAGAATATTTCGGAATAAACAACATAAAAGACTTACCTTCGCCAAAAGATTTCACTTCTGAAGTGAACGAGATTGGTGACGTGAATGATCCTGATTATGAAGCATTAGCAAATCAGGCTATTTCAGAAATTACTGAAACAAACAACCAACTGGAAATTACCGACGCAACTCATGAAGCATCAACAGATGAAGAGTTGGTAGAAGAAGAGCTAGTAGAACAAGTTGTATATATTTCAGAAGATCAATCAGAAGAACAACCAGAGGAGTCTCCAGACAATTCGGATTCTTCAGAAGAAGATACAAGCACAGAAAATGACCAAACAAAGAGCGAATAACAACAAGAGGCCGGCTAGTAGCAGGCCTACTTCGTCTAAAGGCAGATCCAATTCGACCAGCGAAGGTCGTTCGTCCAAATCAGCGAATTCAAAATCATCTACTCGCAGCAGCGGGCCTTATTCAAAAAAGAGTTCTTCCGAAGGAAGTTCTAAAGGAAATAAGAAAGAAGAAAAAGATTTATATGGTGCAAAACGATCCTCTAGATCAACACCTAAGAAATTCGAATCATCGAAACGAACAGTAGGTAGAGGTCCTTCAGGACGTAAACCTGCAAAGACGAATTACCCAGATAAAGAAGAAAAATTCATTCCGTACAATTTGCGTTCGGATGATACTAAAAGCCCGTACACGCCTAGAGGAAATCGTTCAAATGAAGAACCGAGATCTAGAGGTGAATCTAAACCTGCTTCTTCAAGAGACAGAACGAGCCCAGGTAGAGAGCGTAAATCTCCTTCAAGAGATCGGACTTTTCCAGATAAAGAAGGCTCATCTGATAGAAGACGCCCTTCTTCTGATAGAGAAAGACCAGCATCAGATAGAAAAAGAGTTTCTTCGGATAGAGAAAGACCTTCTCCAGATAGAAAGCGTCCTTCTTTAGATAGAGAACGACCTACATCAGATAGAAGTAGATCATCATCTGACAGAGAAAGGCCTACAACTGCTAAGCGCTCATTTACGAAATCAGACGATGACTTTAAATCAAGTAAAAGAAGCGATTCAGACGAAAGTAAACCTCGTGGCGTTAAAAAAAGCACAGGCTCAAGAGGCGATGCTTTCAAAGAAAATAGATCAGATGCGCGTCCAACTAGATTTGAAAGTACGGATTCGCGTTCTGCGAGACCCAAACCTAAAAAAGACGAAGATTTTGAAGATGATTTTTCAGATTCCGAATCTAAAGGAAAATCTAAATTTGATGGCGATAGTGTAAAAAGAGGTCGTAAATCTTATGCGAATAAATTAGACATTTTAAGCAAGAATAAACCGAATGCAGCAAAGATAAGTGTTTCAGATCCGTCTGAAATTCGCTTAAATAAATATATTGCAAATTCTGGAGTTTGTTCCAGAAGAGAAGCAGACCAATTAATTTTAGAAGGCACCGTTAAAATTAACGGTGTTGTAGTTACTGAATTAGGCTATAAAGTTAAAGTAGGTGATTCAGTTAAATACAACAACAAGGTTCTGAATCCGGAAAAATTGGTTTATGTATTATTAAACAAACCAAAAGATTTCATTACCACGATGGATGATGAAAACGAACGTAAAACGGTAATGCAACTAATTGCAAATGCTACCACGGAGCGTATTTACCCTGTAGGGAGATTGGATAGAAATACCACAGGTCTTTTGTTGTTTACGAATGATGGGGAGTTGGCTCAAAAGTTAACGCACCCTTCCAATAAAATTAAAAAAATCTACGAAGTTGAATTGGATAAACCACTTACTGCAGAAGATTTTGATAAAATTGCGGAAGGCAAAATCCATTTGTTTGATGGTCCAGTGAAAGTAGATGAAATTGCAATCATTTCTCCGAATAAAAAAATGATTGGGATTGAAATCCACGAAGGTAGAAACCGTATCGTACGTCGTATTTTCGAATCACTTGGATATGATGTTCAAAAATTGGATCGTGTAATGTATGCAGGTTTAACAAAGAAAAACGTTACGCGCGGCTCTTGGAGATATCTTACTGCAACAGAAGTAAATAAAATGAAATATTTAGATTAATTTAATAAATAAAAAATTTTCGTATGAAAGAATTATCAGACGCAATTTTAGATCGTATCGACTCCATTTGCGAAGAAGCAGATTTGCTTTTTGAAGATGAAAAAAGTGAAGAAGCAATTGCTAAATACAACGAAGCATTAACGTTGTTGCCAGAACCAATTGAAGAGTATGAGCCTTCTGCATGGTTGATTTCATCTATTGGCGATGTACACTTCTTTGATGAAAAATACGAAGAAGCACTTGGCCATTTTGAGCATGCTATTGGATGTGTTGATAGCGAAGAAAACCCATATTTATTATTGAGAATTGGGCAATGTCATTTTGAATTAGGCGAAATGGATGAAGCTGAAGATGCCATGCACGAAGCGTATGCGATAGAAGGAGAAGAAATTTTTGAAGAAGAAGATCCGAAATATTTGGAGTTCTTGAAAAGTAAAATTGAAATTTCCGAATAATATCTTCTGAAAAATAGTTTTAAAGCCTGCAGTCAGTCATCTGCAGGCTTTATTTTTTTAATCAGAGTTTTTTTGATTTACATATATTGTGTATATTCTAATTGAAACAAAAAAAGAACATCATGGGATTCAAAATTATCTTAAAAGCCATTCCTTGGATTTTAATTTGTGTACTAGGATTGTATATTTATTTTACACGCTTTTCACTTTTTGATAGCTCAAGTGAAGCAGGGAAAACAGAAATTACAAATAATGTTATTTTAGAAAAAGTCGAAATGCTAGGCAAGCTTGAGTTGTGTAAATTCTACATTAAAGACATTGTAGAACATAAAGAGATTAAGCCTTGGTACGATAAAGATTCAAAAGTAGTGTTGATTATTTCTGGCGAAGCCGTTGGCTGCATGGACTTGAGAAAGATAGATTCTACTTCCATAAAAATAACTGAGACGCAAGTTTTTGTTACACTTCCCAAAGCAGAGATATGCGTATTTAAAATTGATCACCAAACGTCCAATATTTACGATGTAGAAACAGGTTTTTTTGAAGACGACAAAGTCGTCATTGATAAGGCATATAAAATTGCAGAAAAAGAAATTTTAAACTCTGCGACAAAAATGGGCATTGAAAAGCAAACAGCAGACAATGCAAAATTGATTTTAAAATCTTTTTTGTCTGGGATAACAGATAAAGAGGTTGTGTTTAAATAGTATGCAAGGAATAAAAAAATAACATATCCTTGATATGTTATTTTTTTATTATAAATGTATTCTTCTGAAAAACTCCCACAATAAAATACCACCTGTAACAGAAACGTTAAAAGAATGCTTTGTGCCAAACTGAGGCACCTCAATGGCATGATCGCTTTGCTGAATTACAGCTTCACTTACCCCATATACTTCGTTTCCGAATATCAATACAAATTTACCTTCTTTTTCAATGTCGAATTTTTCTAAAGAGATACTTTGATCCGTTTGTTCAATAGCAAGGATTTCATATCCTTCCGTTTTCAAACCTGGTAAAAAATCAAGTGCGGATGCAGCATATTCCCATTCAATAGATTCCGTAGCACCTAAGGCTGTTTTGTGAATTTCTCTATTAGGCGGTGTGCCTGTTATTCCGCACAAATATATTTTTTCAATCTGAAATGCATCTGCAGTTCTAAAAAAAGAGCCCACATTGTGCAGGCTGCGCACATTATCCAACACAACAATGATAGACGTTTTTTTAATTTCCTTGAATGCTTCAACCGATAAGCGGTTCAATTCATCCATAGATAGCTTTTTCATGCGATTTCAATTAATCAATACAGCGCTATATGTTAAGCACCAAAGGTGTGAATAACTCAATTGGCAAATCCGAGGCTCAATCCCTAAATTTATATGTTCCAATAACTTCATTTGTGACATATAAACATCTGTTACAAACGAATCAAAGGTACGTAATTAGAAATTAAATCGGATGCGTTTATTTTATTTGATTGACCCCGAACATCGAATTGTATAATCTGTATCCAAATCCAATTTTGTTTTGAGCAAGACTAAAGAATCAACAGAAACGCCTTTAATGAAGCAATACAATGCGATCAAGGCCAAATATCCAGGCGCAATGTTATTGTTTCGAGTAGGCGATTTTTATGAAACATTTTCAGACGATGCAGTCAAAGCAGCGAAGATACTAGGGATTACACTAACCAAAAGAGGTAATGGAACTGCTTCTGAAACCGCATTGGCGGGCTTTCCACACCACTCCTTAGATACCTATTTGCCTCGATTGGTGCGTTCCGGTTTGCGTGTAGCTATTTGCGATCAATTGGAAGATCCTAAATCGGTTAAAGGGATTGTTAAAAGAGGAGTGACCGAATTAGTCACTCCTGGGGTTTCCTTTAATGATCACGTATTAGATGTTACAAAGAATAATTATTTAGCTTCCGTTCATTTTCAAAAAGACGTTATTGGGATTTCTTTTTTAGATATTTCTACCGGCGAGTTTTTAACGGCACAAGGCAATAGACAATACATCGATAAATTGCTGCAAAGCTTTTCTCCGTCGGAAGTGTTGTTTTGCAAAAACAAAAAAGAAACCTTTCTTGAATATTTTGGTGACAGGTACAATATTTATACGCTGGAAGATTGGGTGTTTACCTATGATTTTACCTATGATTTATTAATTCGTCATTTTAAAACAACTTCCCTTAAAGGGTTTGGTATTGAAGAGTTAACCGAAGGAGTTACTTCAGCAGGTGCGATTCTTCATTATTTAAATGAAACGGAACACAGAGAAGTAGGTCATATTACACGTGTAAACCGTATCGAAGAAGAGCGTTACGTTTGGCTGGATCGGTTCACGATTCGAAATCTAGAGTTGATTCATGCGCAACAAATTGAAGGCGTACCATTGATCGATGTTCTAGATCATACCAAAACACCGATGGGTGCTCGGATGTTGAAGAAATGGCTGATTCTTCCCCTGAAAGACATTACCCCTATTCAAGAGCGTTTAGATACGGTTGAACTATTGGTAAAAGATGCAGATTTTGCTGCAACGCTGAATGATGAATTAAAACCGATTGGAGATTTAGAGCGATTGATTTCTAAGGTTGCAGCGAGAAGAGTCAATCCACGAGAAATGGTACAACTCAAACGTGCCTTAGAGCGCTTGAATCCAATCAAAGAGGCACTTAAAAAGCAAGGGCAGCATGTGTTGCTAAAGTTGGAAGAGCAAATAAATCCTTGTGAGTATTTGGCTGGCAGAATATTAAACATGTTGAAAGAGGATGCCCCTGTTTTAACCAATTTGGGCAGAATTATTAAAGATGGCTGTAACGCTGAACTTGACGAACTGCGTGCAATAGCGTATAAGGGGAAGGATTTTTTGATGCAGATCCAACAACGTGAAATCGAACGCACAGGTATTAGCTCTTTAAAGATTTCCTACAATAAAGTATTTGGCTATTATTTAGAAGTTACCAATACTCATAAGGATAAAGTGCCTGCAGACTGGATACGTAAGCAAACGTTGACTGGCGCCGAGCGATACATCACCGAGGAGTTAAAAGTCTATGAAGAAAAGATATTAGGGGCCGAAGATAAAATCAATATTATTGAACAAAAAATGTTTCAAGATTTGGTGCTTGAAGCCGAAGAATATATAAACCCCATTTTACAGAATGCAAAAATAATTGCACACATAGATTGTTTGTGTTCTTTTGCGCATGCTGCGCTTCAAAATCATTATGTAAAACCAATTATTGAAGATAGCGCTCTAATTGATATTAAAGCTGGCCGCCACCCTGTAATTGAAAAGCAATTGCCCTTAGGAGAAACGTATGTGCCGAACGATATTTTTTTAGATGATGAAACGCAACAAGTAATGATCATTACGGGCCCTAACATGGCCGGTAAGTCTGCCTTATTAAGACAGACCGCTTTAATCGTATTGATGGCGCAAGCGGGTTGTTTTGTACCCGCAAGTTCTGCTATTATAGGTACGGTAGACAAAGTTTTTACGCGCGTTGGTGCTTCGGACAATCTTTCTAAAGGCGAATCAACCTTTATGGTTGAGATGAACGAAACCGCAAGCATCTTAAATAACTTGAGTGGAAGAAGTTTGGTGTTGATGGATGAAATTGGTCGTGGAACGAGTACATACGATGGAATTTCTATTGCCTGGGCAATTGTTGAGCACTTGCACAACCACTTGGATTTTAGGCCGAAAACATTATTTGCAACGCATTACCACGAGTTAAATCAAATGACAGATGATTTGAAACGGGTAAAAAACTATAATGTATCCGTTAAAGAAGCAGGCAATAAGGTCATATTCATGCGTACTTTAAAGCCTGGCGGCAGCGAACATAGTTTTGGTATTCACGTGGCACAGATGGCAGGTATGCCGAATAGTTTGGTGTTGCGTGCAAATGAAATTATGCAGCATTTAGAAAAAGACCATCTGAACAACCAGCATGAAGATAGGCTTAAAGAGATTCCGAAGTCTACCTTGCAAATGAGTTTGTTTGAAGCGGCTGATCCGGCATGGGATTCTATAAAGAAAATATTGACACAAACAGATGTAAATATTATTTCTCCAGTTGAAGCGCTTCTAAAATTGAACGAATTGAAACAGTTAATTAAATAACTAGGTAGATTTTTAATAAAAAACCCTTTTTATTAAAAAAAACTTTGCTTGTAACATCTTGTAAAAGAAGTTTATTGCCAATTAGGCTTAAAAAAAGCAAAAAAAATGGAATCCAAGTGTTGCATAATTAAAGCAAAGTGTTACCTTTGCATCCACAATTAATTATTGTAATGCGAAAGTAGCTCAGTTGGTAGAGCACGACCTTGCCAAGGTCGGGGTCGCGAGTTCGAATCTCGTCTTTCGCTCTTCTTATTTGAACCTCTTTAATGAAGAGGTTCTTTTTTTGAAAGTGTCCAGAATTGCTCGGATGGTGGAATCGGTAGACACGCAGGACTTAAAATCCTGTGAACCTTAAAGTTCGTGTGGGTTCAAGTCCCACTCTGAGTACGTGTAATGCAAAAAAGTCCTTGATTATCAAGGACTTTTTTTTTTGAAATATTGATGGCAAGTATAATTTTAAATGCATTTTTCAAAGCCTGAGACATAAACGTTTTATGTAGCACATCCAGATTGGAGCAACGTTTTATTTTAGGCGAACAATTTTATCAAAAACACCTTTTTGGATCCCTCTTGTTTTAAAACACATATCGCTAACAAAATATTGTACAATACATGAGACCGGTCTCGCTGTTCATGAATGATTTCAGATCAATGTCGGTTTTGTTATGAGGAATATAGAGACCGAAGCACCTAGGTCTGCTTTTACAAGCCTCTTGCAATAACGAATTCTCCTGACCAACTAAAAACAGATTGAACGAATGC